>JBNLDE010000001.1:0-31030 GCA_050304175.1 Zhengella sp.
CTGTTTGAGAAAGACAGCTCCCCCGGATCACGTGGGGGAGATGGGAAGACGGCGATCCACGTCACGCGCGTCTTTTAGTTATATGCGATCCGAGGATCGCCGCCCGGCGATTTCTGTCCGCGTCCGTTCCGCTTCCAGGAAGCTGGGTCTGCAAGGTCCTTCCGGACCTAACGCGTCGGGGGCCAGCCAAGGTTTTCCCCGTCTCCCCTGCTCGCCTTTAAAGTGCAACCGTCCGGCACGCACGGGTCGTAATGCCCGCAGGGGAACCACAAGCGCGCACAGCAAAAGTGCCACGCGGTTTTGCGTTCGTGCGCGCGTTTGATTTTAGAGTTGCGCAGGGTCCTTAAGAAAAGCCGGCGGCTTTTCGGGCCCTGCGGCGAACGTAGCCTCCCCGGCCCCGCCTCACGAGGGCGGAACGGAGGCGCCGGTTCCTCCCCGCAATCCCGCCGTCGCGACGAAGCGATTCCGCGGAAGGAACTGGCCCAAGGATACGCGCGGTTGGAGGGCGGGGATAAACAGGTGGAAATTTTCTAGGCCGGAGGCGCCTGCCGCCGGACATCGCCGGCGACAAATAAATCCGGTCTGCGCCTTCGCCTCGCGGGCCCTACCTTGCCATCGCGTGATACTCGGCGTTGGGCTGCATGTCTGTGGCCGCCGCCACGCGGTTCGACATGTTGAAGAAGCCGGCGACGGAGGCGATGTCCCAGATGTCGCGGTCGGTGAAACCGGCATCGCGCAGGCCCTGGCGGTCGGCCTCCTCTATCTTCGCCGGCGCTTCGGTCAGCTTGACGGCGAAATCGAGCATCGCCTTCTGCTTAGGCGTCAGGTCGGCAACGCGGTAGTTCATCACCATCTGTTCGCCGAGCACTGGGTCGCCGGACAATTGCCTGACGGTGGCGCCATGGGCGGTCAGGCAGTAGTAACAATGGTTCGCAGAAGAGACGGCAACGGCGATCATCTCGCGTTCCAGCTTTGTCAGGCCGGACTCGCCCAGCATCAGATCGTTGTACATGTCGGAAAATGCGCGCAGTTTCTTGTCGTCGAAGGCGTAGGCCTGCAAAACGTTGGGCACCATGCCCAGTTTCTCCTCGCACAGGGCGAAGTATTTTTTCGTGCCGTCGCTGAGCCCGCCAGCGGGCTCCAGCTTCAACGCCGTGATGTTCTTCTGCGCCTTTTTCATCGTGCGATCATCTCCCTGTTATTTGTGGTCAGTAACCCTGCAACCCGGGTCGCCAAAATACTTTTCTCTGCTACGATAGCTCCAAAACAAGCATGAATGCGATGGGAGAGAAAGCCATGAATAGAGGCTCTGCCGCGACTGGCGGTCCGGCTGGAAAGCGGCGCGCTGAAAGCAATGCGGCAGAGCGGTTCAAGGCTATCCTGCTGGCCGGCGCGGCCGAGGAGGATCGCCGCGTCTATACGGCTGAGGCGCTGGATGCCGCCGCGAAGGGCGCCTATGGCGTGCTTTGCAAGCAGCGCAAGGGCCACGCGATGATCGCCATCGATGCGGGCGACGCGCTTATACGTGACGGCAAGCCGGTTTCGGCGATTACGGTCGTCAATGACAACATGCCGTTCCTGTTCGATTCGCTGCTTGGCGAAATCAACGAAAGCGCCGGCGAACCGTTGCTTGTCGTTCATCCCGTGCTCGAAGTCTCCCATGACGACAAGGGCGTGTGCGAAATCCACGGCGTGGCCGAGCGGCCCAATCCGCCCGACGGGATCAACCGCGTTTCGGTCGTTCACATCCACGTCGCGCGGATGGGCAATGACGAAAGCCAGGCGCTGCGCGGCCGGCTGGAGGAAATCCTCAAACAGGTTCGCCACAGCGTCAACGACTGGCGCGACATGCTGATTCGCCTCGACCACGCGATCTCGATCTATCGCCATGGCCAGCAGATGCTGGACCCCAAGGCGACCGAAGAGGCCGCCGAGTTCCTGGAATGGCTCCGCGACGACAATTTCACCTTCCTGGGGATGCGCGAATACATCTGGTCGGGAAATGCGAAAAAGGGCGAGCTGAAGCGCAAGGCCGAGCGCGGTCTCGGCATCCTGCACGATCCGGAACTGCGCGTGCTGCGCCGCGGCGGAGAGGCGGTGACAACGACGCCGCAGATCCGCGAGTTCATGGCGAGTTCCGATCCGCTGATCGTGACCAAGGCCAACATCAAGTCGGTGGTCCACCGCCGCGCCTATCTCGACTACATAGGGGTCAAGACCTTCGACCGCAAAGGCCACCATGTCGGCGAGCTGCGCATTCTCGGCCTGTTCACGGGAACGGCCTATACCCGCTCGGTACTGCGGATTCCGTTCCTGCGCGCCAAGGTCGAGCAGGTTATCGAGGATCTCGGTTTCGACCGGCAAGGCCATTCGGGCAAGGCGCTGATCAATATCCTCGAGACCTATCCGCGCGACGAACTGTTCCAGATCGACGCGGCGGCCCTGAAAAAGAACGCCGCGGCAGTGGCGGCCCTGTTCGAGCGGCCGAGACTGCGCGTGCTGCCGCGACCGGAAAAATTCGGCCGCTATGTCTCGGTGCTCGTCTATGTGCCGCGCGACCGCTACGATAGCCAGATACGCGCGAAGATCGGCGCCTATCTGGCCCACGCCTATGACGGGCGGGTTTCGGCCTACTATCCGGATTTCCCGGAAGGCACGCTCGCGCGGGTGCACTACATCATCGGACGCGACGGCACGGAGCCGCCCAAGGTCGACGTGGAGACGCTGGAAGCCGATGTGCGGGCGCTGGTGCGGACCTGGGACGACGGGCTCAAGGACAAGGCGCTCGAAACCGATGCCGACCCCGAACTGATCCGGATCGCGGCGCGATTTGCCGAGGATTACCGCGTCGCCACCGAGCCGGCCCGGGCGCTGGAGGACGCCAAGATCATCGGCGGCCTGAGCGCCGACGAGCCGACCGCCGTGGCGTTCTATCGCCATGAAGGCCATGCGCTGTCGGACAGCGCGTTGAAGATCTTCAACCGCGGCGCGCCGGTCGCACTGTCGGGTCGGGTGCCGGTGCTGGAGAACATGGGCTTCCACGTGATCGCCGAGCGCACTTTCGAGGTGCCCGACGACGCCGGCGAAACGGTGTTCATCCACGACATGGAAATCTCGAGCAAGGCCGGCCGGGAGATCGACCTGTCCGATGACGGCGCGATGTTCGAATCGCTGTTCATCGACGTTTCGCGCGGCGCGATCGACAACGACCCCTATAACGGACTTTGCCACAGCGCCGGACTCGATGGCAATGAAATCAAGATCCTGCGCAGCTACGGCCGCTATCTCCAGCAGGCCGGAATTACCCAGAGCCAGGGGTTCGTCGCCGGCGTACTCAATCGCAATCCCGGCATCGCGCGCGATCTCTACCGGCTGTTCGTGGCGCGGTTCGATCCTCAGGCCGGCGCGCTCAGCGAAGTCGCCGAACGGCAGGTACACGACACCATCCTGGCGGCCCTTGACGACGTGCCGGCGCTGGACGACGACACCGTGCTGCGGCGCTTCGTGACCCTGATCAACGCCACGGAACGCACAAATCGTTACGCTCCCGTTCCGGAAGGCGTGCCGCCGCGTTCGCTGGCGTTCAAGCTCAGGCCACGCGATATCGAGTTCCTGCCGGCGCCACGGCCGCTGCACGAGATCTTCGTCTACGGACCGGAGGTGGAGGGCGTGCATCTGCGGTTCGGCCCGGTGGCGCGCGGCGGGCTGCGCTGGTCGGACCGTCCGCTCGACTACCGCACCGAGGTGCTGGGGCTGGTCAAGGCGCAGCAGGTGAAGAACGCGGTGATCGTGCCGGTCGGGGCCAAGGGCGGGTTCTTTCCGAAGAAACTGCCGGCGGGCGGCTCACGCGAAGAGATATTCGAAGCCGGCAAACAAGCTTACATGAACTTCATTTCCAGCCTGTTGTCGGTGACCGACAATATCGATGGCGACAAGGTGATCGGCCCGAAGGGCGTCATCCGCCACGATGGCGACGATCCCTATTTCGTGGTCGCGGCCGACAAGGGCACGGCAACCTTTTCCGACACGGCGAACAGCATCAGCCAGGATTACGGTTTCTGGCTCGACGACGCCTTCGCGTCGGGCGGGTCGGCCGGGTACGACCACAAGAAGATGGGCATCACGGCGCGCGGCGCATGGGAGGCGGTCAAGCGGCACTTCCGCGAAATGGACCGTGACATCCAGACCGAGCCGTTCAGCGTGATCGGCGTCGGCGACATGTCGGGTGACGTGTTCGGCAACGGCATGCTGCTGTCGCCCTGCATCCGCCTGATCGCGGCGTTCGATCACCGCGACATCTTCATCGATCCGGATCCCGATCCCAGGGTGTCATTTGCCGAGCGCAAGCGGATTTTCGACCTCGGCCGGTCGAGCTGGCAGGACTACGACACCTCGAAAATCTCCAAGGGCGGCGGCGTGTTTTCGCGGGCCCAGAAGTCGATCAAGCTGTCGAAAGAAGCGGCCGCGGCGATCGGGCTGGAGGAGACCGTGGCCTCGCCGTTCGAGATCCTGACGGCGATCCTGAAGTCGCGGGCCGACCTGCTGTGGTTCGGCGGCATCGGCACCTATGTACGGGCCTCCAGCGAGAGCAACGCGGATGCTGGCGACCGCGCCAATGACGCGATCCGCATTACCGCGGCGGACCTGAATGCGCGCGTGGTCGGCGAAGGCGCCAATCTCGGCATGACCCAGCGGGCGCGGATCGAATACGGGCTGAAGGGCGGCCGCTGCAATTCCGATGCCATCGACAATTCGGCCGGCGTCAACTCGTCCGACGTCGAGGTCAACATCAAGATCGCACTGGCCAGCGCGATGCGGGCCGGCGAACTGAAGCGGGTTGCACGCGACGAGTTGCTGGAAAAGATGACCAGGGAAGTCGCCGGACTTGTGCTGGAGACGAATTACGACCAGACGCTGGCGATCTCGCTGTCGCAGGCGCGCGGCATGACCGAACTGGTCCACGACGCGCGGCTGATGGAAAGCCTCGAATCGCGCAAGCTGCTGGACCGCAAGGTCGAACTGCTCCCCGACGAAAAGGCGCTTTCGGAACGCCAGGCGCGCGGCGAACCCCTGACCCGCGCGGAAATCGGCGTGTTGCTGTCCTATGCCAAGATCGTTACCTTCGACGATATCCTGGCGACCGACCTGACCGACGATCCGCATTTCGAAGCCGACCTGCTGGCCTATTTCCCCGACGAGATGGTCAAGGGCTGGAAAAAACACATCCTGACCCACCGGCTGCGGCGCGAAATCATTGCGACGGAGCTGGCCAACGACGCGATCAACCGCGGCGGCCCGGCCTTCATTTCGCGCCAGCTCGACCTGTCGGGGCGCAGCCCGGCCGATGTCGTCCGCGCCTACGCGATCGTCCGCGACGGCTATGAACTGCCGGCGCTCTACAAGCGGATCGACGCGCTGGACAACAAGATACCCGGCGCCACGCAAAACGAGCTCTATGCCAGGGTCGGCGGGCTGATCCACAACGCCACCGCCTGGTATCTCAAGAACGGCGATCTCGCCGAGCCGGTCGGCCAGGCGGTCGAGGCGCTCAAGGCCGCGCGCAAGGAGCTCGAGCCGGACATTTCGAGCCTGCTGCCGCACTTCATGAAGGAAAAACTGGCCGAGCGCGCCAGCCATCTCAAGTCGCTCGGCGCGCCGGTGGAACTTGCCAAGACGCTGGCCCTGCTCGGGGCGACCGAACTGGTGCCCGACGTCGCCAAGGTCGCGCGCGATGCCGGATCGCCGATGAGTGCGGCGGCGACGCTGTTTTTCCAGATCACCGAGTTCTTCCGCCTCGGGCGCATCGAGGAGGCGGCGCGCGCGATTTCGGCCACCGACTATTATGACGGGCTGGCGCTGTCGCGGGCCAATGACATGATCAACGGGGCCCGCCATGGCATCGCGGTCACGGCACTGACACGGCACGCGGGCGATGACGACCCGTTCGAGCGCTGGGTCGAGGGCAACACGATGCGCATCGACCGGGCGCGCAAACGAATCAAGTCGTTGCTGCAGAGCGGCGATCTCACCGTGTCGCGGCTGACGGTCGCCGCCGGCCTGATGGAAGATCTCGCCGGCGTTTGACCGGCGTTTTGGGGGACCGGGAATGGAAAACGAAGCGCATGTGCGCGTGTCGCGCAAGGGCATCTGGGGGTGGATGTTCTTCGACTGGGCGCAACAGCCCTTTCACACCCTGATCATCACCTTCGTTTTCGCGCCCTATTTCGCGTCGGCCGTCGCCGAGACGCCGGAACGCGGGCAGGAACTGTGGGGATATGCCACCGGTTTCGGCGGCCTGGCGATCGCGTTCCTGGCCCCGGTGCTCGGTGCGATCGCCGACGCCACCGGCCCGCGCAAGCCGTGGATCTTCGGCTTCTCGGTGCTCGGCGTCATCGGCACCTGGATGCTGTGGTACGCCGTGCCCGGCACGGGCGTGACGACGTGGCTGCTGTTCGCGATCGCGCTCGGCCTGCTCGGCATGGAATTCGCCGCCGTGTTCAACAATGCGATGATGCCCGACCTGGTGCCGCGCTCTGAACTCGGCAAGCTTTCCGGTTCCGCCTGGGGCCTGGGCTATGTCGGTGGCCTGTTCAGCCTGGTTGTCGTGCTGGGCTTTCTTGCCGCCAGCCCGGAAACCGGCAAGACGCTGCTTGGCGTCGAGCCGCTATTCGGTCTCGATGCGGCGGCCCGCGAGGGAGACCGTGCGGCGGGGCCGCTGACGGCGATCTGGTATGTCGTGTTCATCCTTCCGATGTTCCTTTTCACGCCGGACATCAAGAAACGGCCAAACGTGGCCGGCGCGATATCGCGCGGCCTTTCCGAACTCGGCCAGACGCTCAAGACGCTTCCGGCGCGGCGCAGCTACTTTTCGTTCCTGCTGTCGAGCATGTTCTATCGCGACGCGCTGAACGCGCTCTACGCCTTCGGCGGCATCTACGCTGCGGGGGTGATGGGCTGGTCGATCACCCAGATCGGTGTTTTCGGCATTCTCGCCAATCTGACGGGAGCGGCCGGGGCCTGGTTCGGCGGACGCATGGACCAGCGCTTCGGACCGAAGGCGGTGGTCAATGTGTGCATCGTTCTGCTGTCGCTCGCCTGCCTGCTGATCATCTCGATGACGCCGACGGAAATCCTGTTCATTCCGCTTGGCGAAAGCGCCGGGAGCCTGCCCGACACGCTGTTCTACGTGGCCGGATGCCTGATCGGGGCGGCCGGAGGATCGATCCAGGCGGCGTCGCGGACGCTGCTGGTCGACCAGGTGCCGCGCGAGAACGTCACCGAGGCTTTCGGCCTCTACGCGTTGTCGGGCAAGGCGACGACCTTCATCGGACCGCTGGCGATCGCCTGGGCGACGGGCTTTTTCGAAAACCAGCGCATCGGCGTGTCGCCGATCCTGGTGCTGTTCGTCGTCGGCATGCTGCTGCTGCTGTTCGTCAGGAGCCGCTACGAACCGGCCGTCGTCCAGCCGGCCTGACCGCGGCGGCGCAGTGCAGACAACAAAAACCCCGCCGGAGTGAACTCCGGCGGGGTTTTCGGTTGCCCGGACGGCTCGTCAGTCCGGAATCACTCGGCCTTGGCTTCCTCGGCAGCAGCCTCTTCGGCGGGGGCTTCTTCGGCCGGAGTCTCTTCGGCGGGAGCTTCAGCAGCTTCGGCTTCCGCGGCCTTCGCCGCCTCGGCGGCTTCGGCCGCGGCCGCAGCGGCGTCTTCTTCGCGCTGCTTGGCCTCGGCGATGCGCTCCTGGGCCTTCTTGCCCGGCTGGGCCTTTTCCGGGTTGGAGCGCTCGGGGCGCTTGGCAATGCCGGCCTGGTCGAGGAAGCGCAGCACGCGGTCGGTCGGCTGGGCGCCATGGCCGAGCCAATGGTTGATGCGCTCTTCCTTGAGCGTCACGCGTTCCGCGTCCTTGGGCAGCGTCGGGTTCCACGAGCCGACGGTTTCGATGAAGCGGCCGTCGCGCGGCGAGCGCACGTCGGCGATGACGATGTGGTAATAGGGGCGCTTCTTGGAGCCCGCGCGGGCCAGACGGATTTTCAGTGCCATTTCATGTCTCCTGGTAGATAGTCGTTGAAAGTCGTTTGTTGCGTTTCGCCCGACCGGGATCAGGCGGGTGTCTCATCGCCGGTTTTTGCGGCGATATCCTCGTGGTGACGGATCACTTCCTTGATGACGAAAGCGAGGAACTTCTCGGCGAAATCAGGGTCAAGATCGGCATCCTTGGCCAATTGGCGCAAGCGCGCGATCTGCCGGGTTTCGCGGTCGATGTCGGATGGCGGCAGGCCGTGCTGCGCCTTCAGTTCGCCGACCTTCTGGGTACAGCGGAAGCGCTCGGCCAGCGTGTGGATCAGCACGGCGTCGAAATTGTCGATCGAGCGGCGCAGGTCCTTGAGAACCTCGCGCGCGCGTTCGGTATCGGTTGGTTCGCTCATCCCGCCCTCACTTCTTCTTCGGCAATCCGGGTAGGCCCGGTCCGCCAAGACCCGGCAGCTTCGGACCGCCCAGGCCGGGCAGTCCACCCGACATTCCGCCGGGAAGCCCCTTGCCGAGACCGGCAGCTTCCGCCTGCTTCTGCAGCTTCTCGATCTGCTTGGGATCCATGCTCGAGAGGTCCGGCATGCCGCCGCCCGGCATCATGCCGCCAAGGCCCATCTTGCCGGCCATGCCGCCCATGAGGCCGCGCATCATGCCGCCCTTTTTGCCCTTGCCGCCCATTGCCTTCATCATGTCGGCCATCTGGCGGTGCATCTTCAGAAGCTTGTTGATCTGGGCGGCGTCGGTGCCCGAACCGGCAGCGATTCGCTTCTTGCGGCTGTGCTTGAGGATGTCAGGGTTGGCCCGTTCCCTGGGCGTCATCGACGAGATGATGGCGAGCTGGCGGCCGAACAGCTTGTCGTCGAGGCCGGCGGCGGCCATCTGGTCCTTCATTTTGCCCATGCCCGGCATCATGCCCATGATGCCGCCGAGACCGCCCATCTTCTGCATCTGGCGAAGCTGGTCGGAGAGGTCGTTCAGGTCGAACTTGCCCTCCTGCATCTTCTTCGCCATGGCGGCGGCTTGTTCCTGGTCGATCGTCTCGGCAGCCTTTTCGACCAGCGAGACGATGTCGCCCATGCCAAGAATGCGGTCGGCGATGCGCTTGGGATGAAACTCCTCGAGAGCGTCCATCTTTTCGCCGGTACCGATCAGCTTGATCGGCTTGCCGGTGACCGCGCGCATCGACAGTGCCGCGCCGCCGCGGCCGTCGCCGTCCATGCGGGTCAGCACGATGCCGGTAATGCCGACACGCTCGTCGAACGAGCGGGCGAGATTGACCGCGTCCTGGCCGGTCAGGGAATCGGCGACCAGCAGAATCTCGTGCGGATCGGCCTCCTTGCGGATGTCGGCCATCTCGGCCATCAGCGGTTCGTCGATATGAGTGCGGCCGGCGGTGTCGAGAATGACGACGTCATGGCCGCCGAGCTTGCCGGCCTGGACGGCCCGCCTGGCGATTTCCACCGGGCCCTGGCCGGCGATGATCGGCAGGGTGGTGACACTGGCCTGCTCGCCGAGCTGGCGCAACTGCTCCTGGGCGGCCGGGCGGCGGGTGTCGAGCGATGCCATCAGGACCTTGCGGCCCTGCTTGTCGGTGATGCGCTTGGCGATCTTGGCCGAGGTGGTGGTTTTGCCGGAGCCCTGCAGGCCGACCATCATGACGACGACCGGGGCGGGCGCATTGAGGTCGATCGCCTCGCTATCGGCGCCCAGCATGTCGACCAATTCGTCATGCACGATCTTGACGACCTGCTGACCCGGCTTGATCGACTTGAGCACTTCCACGCCGACGGCCTTGGCGCGCACCTTGTCGGTGAACGAACGCACGACATCGAGCGCGACGTCGGCCTCGAGCAGCGCGCGGCGGACTTCGCGCAGCGCTGCCGAAACGTCGGCTTCCGATAGCGCGCCGCGCCCGGTCAGTCCGTTCAGTATTGATCCGAGCCGGTCGGATAAGCTCTCAAACATGCCTCGTCCTTCTCAATCGGCGGGGTTTCCGCCCCTGAGATAGTCCTTGATGCCCGCCGGTCCAAACTGCAAAGCAAAATGGCACCCGGGGGCGCAACGCGCTGCCGGGTGTTGACCTCCAGGATCGGGCTTTTCCGCCTGCCCTGGTCGGTTGCTCAGAGTTTGACCTCTTCGCGGGATCGGTGCGTGCTCTTAGGAGGAGTCCGGCAACGAGTCAAGACAGATGCAACAATGCGCGATTGCAATCGGTTGCAATGGCTGCAAAATCCCGAAATGATCGATCGTCCAGGCGTCCCATGAAGACTGTCCTCGTTACCGGCATTTCCGGCCTGATCGCCAGGCATACGGCCCTAGCATTCCTTAACGCGAAATATCGCGTTCGTGGAACGCTTCGCGACATGTCGCGCGTTGGCGAACTGCGCGAAACCCTCTCGGCACATGCTGATACCGGCGCGCTCGAATTCGTTGAGGCGGATCTCCTTGCGGACGAAGGCTGGGACGCGGCGGTCGCGGGTTGCGATTGTGTCGCGCATACGGCTTCTCCGAATCCGTTGATCCAGCCGACGGACGAGACCGTGCTCGTCAGGCCGGCGGTCGAGGGAACGTTGCGGGTGCTGAGGGCTTCCCACCGTCACGGCGTGGCGCATTTCGTTCATACATCGTCGATCTTCGCGGTAATCCTGGGCCACTCGCGTGACAGGTCGCATTTCGGCGCGGGCGACTGGACGGATCTGGAGGGGCCGGGGGTAACGCCCTACGGAAAATCTAAAACGCAGGCGGAAAGAGCCGCCCGTGCATTCATCCGTGAGAGCGGCACGGCCATACGCTACGCCTCCGTCAATCCGGGTTACGTGTTCGGACCTGCTCTCGACCGGAACATCAATGCGTCGACGGAAATGATCAGAATGTTTCTGGCGGGCAAGTATCCCGGCGCGCCGCACCTTTGCCTGCCGGCGGTCGATGTGCGAGATGTGGCCAAAAGCCATCTGATGGCGATGGAGGCCGGCGACACTGCGGGAGACCGGTTTCTCGTCGTTTCCGAATGTCTGTGGACCGTGGAGATAACGCGCGCACTGCACGACCAGCTGGGCGATGCCGGTCGCAAATCGCCGACCAGGGAACTTCCCGACTGGCTGGTGTGGCTGATCGGCCTGATCGACCCGGCCGCACGCGGAATACGAAGCGAACTCGGCAAGCAATTCGACATCGATACAAGGGCGACCCGGGAATTGCTCGGGACGGACTTCATATCCGGGACCGAATCAGCGATCGCCTGCGCGGAAAGCCTGATCGAACTCGGCCTTGTCTGATCCGCATCGGGCGCCCGCGCGTACAAGGATCGCAGATGACAAACCGCGTCATCCTTGGCAAATTGCCGCGGGGCGACGAATCATTCCGGAGGATACTTGATGCTGACGCGTGGTATTGGACGTCTGGTTGCCGGCGCCATTTTGGCCGTAGGCCTTTCATGCGCCCCGGCCCTGGCCGCGAAATGCGGCAACAGTGCCAGCGGGTTCAACGCCTGGAAGGCGCGGATGAGCGCCGAGGCAAAAGCGGCCGGCATCGGTTCACGAGGCTTGCAGGCGCTTGCGTCGACGCAGTACGCGACGGCAACGATCCGGGCGGACCGCGGGCAGAAAAGCTTCAAATATTCGCTTTCGAAGTTCATGAAGGTGCGCGGCGCCAACACGATCATTTCGCTGGGCAAACGCAAGAAGCAATCCCATGCCAAGCTGTTCGCGGCGATCGAAAGGCGTTATGGCGTCCCTGCCGGGCCACTGATCGCGATCTGGGGCATGGAAACGGGTTTCGGTCGTGGCCAAGGCGATTCGCAGCTGCTTTCGGCGACCGCGACGCTCGCCTATGACTGCCGGCGCACCGAGTTCTTCACCGGGCACCTAATGGCGGCGTTGGCTCTGGTCGATCGCGGCGTGCTGTCCACACGGTCGATCGGCGCCAAGCACGGCGAATGGGGCCAGACCCAGTTCCTGCCCGGGTCGATCCTGAAATACGGGGTCGATTTCGATGGCGGCGGCCTCGACCTTTCCCGGTCTTCGGCGGACGCGCTTGCCTCGACGGCGAATTTCCTGGTCGCCCATGGCTGGCGGCGCGGTGCCGGTTATCAGCCCGGCCAGACCAATTTCAGGGCGATTGCGGGCTGGAATGCGGCCAGCGTATACCAGCAGGCGATCGCGATCATGGCCGCCAAGATCGACGGGCTCTAGAAACCGACGCAATCGCCGGCGGTCTGGGCCTGGACGCTTTTGACGATCAGGTCGCCGGCGAAGGTGAATATCTCGCGCACGGTCATCTCGTTTCCGGGGAAGCGATAGCATACCAGCGCGACCGATTGCGTATCGGTTGCGCTCTCGATGCGGTGCTCGACCGATCCGCCTTTGATCGCCGCGCGGAACTCGTAAAGCGCGCCGACAAATTCGGCCTTGGTCTGCTCGACGCCGATATCCTCGAGCACGACGACGGCATCGTCGGCGAGCAGGGCGCCGATCCCGGCATCGCTGCCGTGCGCGAGTGCGTCATACCAGGCATCGGTCAGGGTTTTGGTATCCGCGGCGCGAGCGGTCACCGCGAAAATCAGCAGGGTGGCGGCGGCGAGGATCAGGCGTCTCATGAAGGCTCCCGTCACGATAGCCCCTATTCGGCTTCGGGCCGCTCGAAATCGCCGGTCGCCGGGTTCATCGCCCACAGCTCGCCGCTCGAGATATCGAACCAGGCGCCGTGCAACGTGAGCTTTTCCTTGCGCTCGAGGATCGAGACGCAGGGAAAGGTCCGCAGATTGGCGAGCGAGTGGCGGATCGAGATGCGCTCCAGCGCGGTCTGGCGTTCCGCGCCGGTCATCAGCTTGTTGCCGCCGACGGTCTCGGCCACCGGCGCCAGCATTCCCATCCACTTGCCGATGAAATCGCCCGGCGACAGCGGCTCGGCCGAGGGGTCGAGCGCCGCCGATATGCCGCCGCAGCGGCCGTGGCCGAGCACGACGATGTGCTTGACCTTGAGGCTCTGGACGGCGAATTCGAGCGCCGCCGAAGTAGCGTGGAACGAGCCGTCGGGCTCGTAGGGCGGGACGAGATTGGCGACATTGCGCACGACGAAGATCTCGCCCGGACGGGTGTTGAAGATGATTTCTGGCGCGGCGCGTGAATCGCAGCAGGCGACGACCATGGTCTCCGGCGTCTGTCCCTGCTCGGCCAGATCCCGATAGCGTGCGCTTTCGCTGGGAAAGCGGCCGCTCATGAAGGCGCGGTACCCGTTCAGAAGAGTTGTTGGCAGTGCTTCCATATCTTCGCAATAGCCGTTGCCGGTGAGGCGATCAATCGGTTTGTACGGCAGGGTGCCCAACCGGTCGGAGCGCGACGTTGGTCTCCGGCGCGCACAGGCTGGCGGCGTGGCCTTCCAGAACGAGTTCGTCCCGGCCGGCCGAGCGGACCAGCGCCTCGCGCACCGAGGCCGTGGTCGCCGCCAGCGCCGACGCGTCGTCCTGGCCGCCGAGAAGCCGGGCGAGGAACAGCGCGGCGGTGAGATCTCCGGGCCCGTTGGGCGGATTGTCGATGTGGCGCGTTTCCGCCAGCAATGCCTGGTTTGCGGTGACAAGCAGGTTGGCGGTATGGCCGGTCTTCCGCGGATGCGCCGAAGTGACAAGAAGACGGGCGACATCCAGGCTCTGCGCGGCAGCGGCCAGGGCATCGATGCTTTGCAGTCTTTTGCCGGCAAGCCACTCGAGCTCGAACCGGTTCGGCGTCAGGACATCGGCACGGGGCAGCAATTCGGTCCGGATCGCGGTTGCCGTGGCCTCCGGCACATACAGGCCGGTCTCGTCGCCGATCACGGGATCGCACAGATAGAGGGCTCGCGGGTTGGCACGCCTGACGGCGTCGACGAGGGTGGCGATCCGCGCTGCCTGCGCCGGATCGCCCAGGTAACCGGAAAGCACGGCGCCGACCCCGCCGATCCAGGGCGCGCCGGCCAGATCGGACAGAAGCGCGGCGAACGCGTCTGGCGGCGGCACGATGCGGGTGGCGGGGCCGTGGCCGGGATGCCAGGGCAGGACAACAGTGGGCACCGCCCAGACCGGGTGGCCGAAGGCCTCCAGGGCGGGCACCGCGGCGCGGTTGCCAACCGATCCGCGCGCCACGTGACTCGAAATCACGATCACGGCCGATCGCGCCGCGCCCGCCGCGCGATCAGCGCTGGTATTTGTGCCGTTCATGCCGGTTTCGTCTCCTGCGCGGTCATCGGCGCGACCGTAGCGCGCAAGGCACAGTTGCGACAGATGTTGTGGAGATGATTTTTCCGGCGGTGAGGAACCGCTTGCACACCCCTTGGACCGGGCGATATGGTTAACACATCATGAAGACACTGCTGATCGACATACGGCGTGCCGAGCCGGAAGATGCAATCGGAATCGCTGAGGTACACGTGGAATCGTGGACCGGCGCCTATGCCGGCATCATTCCGCACCGGGCGCTGGCGCGCATGCTGAGCCGCCGGGGCCAGACCTGGTGGGCGAGCGCGATCGGCCGCGCGGCTTCGGTGCTCGTGGTCGAGATCGACGGCTTGATCGCCGGTTATGCGACCGTGGGGCGCAACCGGGCGCGCGAACTGCCGCAGCAGGGCGAAATCTACGAACTCTACATCCGCCCCGAATACCAGGGCATCGGGCTCGGCACACGGCTGTTCACCGCCGCGCGCGAGGCGCTCGAGGGCCACGGCCTGAAGGGCCTGGTCGTATGGGCGCTCGAGGACAATGAGGGCGCGCTGGGATTCTATCGCGGCGCGGGCGGGCAGGATGTGGCCGAGGGCGTCGAGGTGTTCGATGCCAAGGCGCTGCGCAAGATCGCCTTCGTCTGGAACTGAGCCAGACCGTCCGCAGCGGCGACGCGCCGGCCGCAGGCGCGGAATTGTCATTCACTGGTACTAATGCTGCATTGCAAAAAACGCCGCCTGCGGCTATCGGTGCGCGACAATGCAGCGCCGTGCGTCCATCGTGGCGCTCCAAATACGCTGCAACCGAATGAAGTGGTGCACCTTCCCCGTGGAAACCAGGTCCGGTTCCGGGGTCGGTGCTGCAGCCCCGGATGGAGTAAACCATGCGCATCGATGCGATCGAAATCGGCAAGAACCCGCCAGAAGACGTCAATGTCATCATCGAAGTCCCGGTTGGCGGCCAGCCGATCAAGTACGAGATGGACAAGGAGGCCGGTACGCTGGTCGTCGACCGTTTCCTCTACACGCCGATGACCTATCCGGGCAATTACGGGTTCGTGCCGCACACGCTTTCCGAAGACGGCGACCCGATCGACGTGCTGGTGTGCAACACGCGCCCGCTGGTGCCCGGCTGCGTGATCAACGCCAAGCCGATCGGCGTGCTGATCATGGAAGACGACGGCGGCCAGGACGAAAAGGTCATCGCCGTGCCGTCGCCCAAGCTGACCCGGCGTTATGAAGGCGTCGAGAATTTCGACGATATTCCGGATATCACGCTCAACCAGATCGAGCATTTCTTCGAGCACTACAAGGATCTGGAGCCCGGCAAATGGGTCAAGATCGGCGGCTGGCGCGACGCGACGGAAGCAAAGCGGCTGATCGTCGAAGCGATCGGGCGGGCCAAGAGCGCGAAGTAGTCCGATTCAGTTTTCCAGGTCGTAGACCGACGGTTCGGGTAAGGGCACCGAGCCCTCGATCCTTGCCGGAATGCCGGTGGCGCAATCGAAGCCGTCGAGCAGGCGGTCGGCGACCTGCCGGGCCTGGACATTGTGGCCGGGATTGCCCGTCGCCACAACATAGCCGGCGACGCAGCCGTCCTGCGCGTCGGGCTGGCCGACCTTCTCGACCACCAGGACCTCGACCTTGCCGGTGCTGCCGTCGGCGCGCGTGGGATTGAGCGTCCAGCGGTGAATCGTCGCGAACGGCCGGCCGTTATCCAGGCGCCACTCGATGGTTGGGCCGACGCCGTTGAACGCGCCGAAACTCTCCCAGCGCGGCGGCTTGCCCGCCGGCGGAAAGCCGTAATAGACGCTTTCGCGGGCATCGCCATAGGAAAGATAGACCGGATAGCCCTTATAGCCGGGGCATAACAGCTCGGCCCAGTCGCCGCCCTCCTCGTCGTCGGCCGGCTGGTCCGTGACGGTGCAGTCCCTGTCGAAATCAAGCTTGGTGTAGGCGCTGTCGGGCGCGGCGGCGGCCGGACCGGCCAGGGCGATCATGACAGGGAGGACGGGTACGGGAAATGAAGTGCGCATGGGCGTGTTTCCTGCTGGAAAAGGCAGGCTAGCACGCCGCGCGGGCGCCGCCTACGGTGTGGCAAGCCGGTCGCGCAGGATCGCCTCGATCGCGCCTGGATCCCCCGCGATGGCGACGGTTTTCAGGCGTGACGTGCCGCCGGCGGTTACCGAAACCGTGCCGCGCGGGACGCCAAGCCATTTGGCGACGAGTTTCTCGAGCGCCGCATTCGCCTTGCCCTTTTCGGGAACGGCGCGCACCCGTGCCTGGAGATACACCGCGCCGGCGGCGGTCTCGGCTGTGCCCTCAATGCCGTCGCGGGAGGATTTCGGCGTCAGGCGCACATGAAGCTCAATGGTACCGCCGCGGAGGCGCCAAGGATCGGCCACCACTCAGGCTAGAGAATGGCGGGCGCGATCGTCGTCCATATGAGCTGGCGGACGAAGAAGATCGCGATGAACACGACGATCGGCGAGATGTCGATGCCGCCAAGATCGGGCAGGAAGCGGCGGATCGGGCGCAGCACCGGCTCGGTAGCGCGGTGCAGGAACTCGCCGACCATGCCGACGAACTGGTTACGCGCATTGATGACGTTGAACGCGAACAGCCAGGAAAACACCACCTGCGCGATGAGAATCCAGATGTAGAGCTGCAGGACGAGGTCAATGGTTTGGAGAACGGCCAGCATGGTATTTCCCTGTAAAAGAACCGCCCTCATGTAGCTACTGAAGGCGACAACGGCAAGTCCGGTGCGGCACGGTGCGCCGACCCGGCGCCCGATTGCAGTTCCGCTTGACAGAGGCAGGGCTGCTCACCTAAATGCGCGGCACTGGACGGGGCCGTAGCTCAGCTGGGAGAGCGCGTCGTTCGCAATGACGAGGTCAGGGGTTCGATCCCCCTCGGCTCCACCAGAAATCTCCCCACTTCCGCATTTCGAGATTCCGCGCTGCGTTTCGCGCTTGGCGAACGGCTTTTGCGCATCGGACTGTTCGCGCGGCCGGCTGGCCAATGTAGCGTTGGTGCTCGGCGCGATTGTCACTACAATCCGCGCAGCGCAAACATGGATCGTTCCAGGGACGCGACGGGCGGAATGAACAACCGGATCAGAATGCGGCACCTCAGGTGCTTCCTCGAGGTCGCGCGGCAACGCTCGATCACCAAGGCGGCCGAGGCGCTCAACACGGTGCAGCCGGCGCTGTCGAGGACCCTGCGAGAACTCGAGGATGAAATCGGCCAGCCGCTGTTCGAACGCACCGGCCAGGGGCTTGTGCTGACAATGGCCGGCGAAACCTTCATGCGCTATGTCGGAACCGGCATGTCGCAGATCCAGATGGGTCTGAGGCAGATGCGCGACCACGGCGGCAACCAGGCTGTGACGATGGGTATGTTGCCGAATGTGGTCAGAACGCTGGTGCCGCGCGCGGTTGCCCGGTTCAAGGACAGTGCACCGCATATCGATGTCAGGCTGGTGACATCGGGTGCGCCCGACATGATCGCCCGCCTGCGGCAGGGGGAGATCGATTTCCTGATCGGACGGCTGCTATCGCTGGAAGACATCAAGGGCATCAGTTTCGAGCCGCTATACGCCGAATCGCTGACCTTCGTCGTGAGGCCGGACCATCCGCTCGCCGGCCGCAAGCAGGTCACGCTGCAGGATATCGACGCACATCTGGTGCTTGCCCCGTTTCCTAACACCATCATCCGCAAGGAACTGGACAAGTTTTGCGTCGGACACGGGCTCGCCGAGTTCTCCAACAAGATCGAAACCATCTCGTTCGAATTCATCCGCGCCTATCTGGTCGGCCATGACGCGGTCGCCTGCGTGCCGCTGGGCGCCGTGCGCCAGGAGCTGGCCGGCGGGCGGCTAGCCCGGCTCGACATTCATGGCGACGAACTGGTCGGATCGGTCGGCCTTACGTTCATAGCTGGACGCGAGATCAACCCGGCCGCTGCGCAGTTGGCCGAGATCATCCGCGAAGAAGCGGCGGCTTATGGCGAGCCATAACAATTTTGCTATGACATTTTTCAGAATTCTATTTCACAACGACAAATCGCAGCACTAGTCTGCGCCAAAACAAGCGGCTTTTGAGCCGCGGGGGAGGAGACAGAAAGCGTACGCTCCGTCGCCATGGCGGCTGCGCGGAGCCCGTATCTCGGGGACATTTTGCCCCACTGTTCCCCCCGATCCACGAATGAATGACGTGTCGTTGACCGGCGGGAACGAATGGCGAAAGCGAAGAACATCCTCTTCATCATGTTTGATCAGCTCAGGTGGGACTATCTGAGCTGTTATGGTCACCCGCACCTGCATACGCCCAATATCGACCGGCTGGCCGCCCGTGGCGTGCGGTTCGACCGCGCCTATATCCAGTCGCCGCTGTGCGGTCCGTCGCGCATGTCGACCTATACCGGACGCTACGTCCACAGCCACGGCGCGACCTGGAACAACGTGCCGCTGAAGGTCGGCGAACGTACGATGGGCGACTATCTGCGCGACGCCGGCATGGGATGCTGGCTGGTCGGCAAGACGCACATGATGGCCGACGCGGAGGGCATGCGGCGCCTCGGCCTGGAACCCGACAGCGTGATCGGCGCCCGGGTGTCCGAGTGCGGTTTCGACATTTTCGAGCGCGACGACGGAATGCGGCCCCAGGGGCCGGACGGCTTCTACGACGAGGGCGGCGCGCTGAAATACAACGAATACCTGCGCGGGCGCGGCTATGACGGCGACAACCCGTGGCACGACTACGCCAATTCGGGCGTCGACGACGAGGGCAACGTGCTTTCGGGGTGGTTTCTGAAGAACTCGGATCTGCCGGCCAATATCGCCGAGGAGGACAGCGAGACCCCCTATATGACGCGGCGCGGCATGGCTTTCATCGAGCAGGCGACCGAGCCGTGGTGCTGCCACCTTTCCTATATCAAGCCACATTGGCCCTACATCGTGCCGGCGCCCTATCACGACATGTACGGGCCCAATCAGTTCCTGGCGCCGGTGCGCGCCAAGGCGGAATTCGACAACGCCCATCCGGTGTTCAAGGGCTTCATGATGTCGCCGGTCGGCCGCGCCTTCTCGCGCGACGACGTGCGCGAAAAGGTGATGCGGGCCTATATGGGCCTGGTCAAGCAGTGCGACGACCAGATGGGCGTGCTGTTCAACTGGCTGGAAAAGACCGGCCGGATGGACGACACGATGATCGTGGTCACCTCCGATCACGGCGACTTTCTCGGCGACCACTGGTTGGGCGAAAAGACCTTCTTCCACGACGCGTCGACGAAGGTGCCGCTGATCATCTACGACCCGTCGAAAGACGCCGACGCGACGCGCGGCACGGTCTGCGAGGAACTGGTCGAATGCATCGACCTGGTGCCTACCTTCCTGGAGACCGCGGGCGGCGACAATTCGGCAGTCGACCACATCCTCGAGGGACGGTCGCTGATGCCGGTCCTGCACGGAACGCAGGAGGGGCCGCTGCGCGGCCATGTCATCTGCGAATACGATTACTCCGCCACCCCGCTGGCCGAACGGCTGGGCCTGGGGCCGGACGAGGCGCGGATGTTCATGATCGCGACCGGGGAATGGAAACTGATCCATTTCGAGGGCGGGTTCCGGCCGATGCTGTTCGACCTGAAAAACGATCCCGACGAACTAGCCGACCTCGGCGGCAGCGAAACGCACGCGGCGGTGATCGACGACCTCTACGACCGATTGTTCGACTGGGCGCGGCGGCCTTCGCAGCGCACGACGGTGTCGAAAGGGCAGATCCTTGCCAGCCGCAACAAGAGCGGCCGCAAGGGCGTCATGATCGGCATCGTCGAGGAGGAAGACGTGCCGGCGGATCTGACGCGGTACTACCGCAACAGGAAAGCTGCGGACAGGCGGCGGCAGGATTCGGCCCCGGACGCCTGACGGGCGCGCGGGCAAGACAGAACGGATGACGAAATCTCAGGGAGGAGAACCATGCTATCCAGGATCACCACATTCGCCGCAGCCGCAACGCTGACGTCGATGGCGGCCGCTTCGGCGGAACCAGTCAACCTAACGGCGGAGGCGTCGAGCCCCGGCAACTCGCCGCACCTGACCATCGTCCACATGGCCGACGTGCTGAGCCGCGAGGGCATCGCCAGTCTCCAGGTCCAGGAAGGCCAGACACTGACCAATTCGATCGTCAATGTCGCGGAAGGCAAGACGGACATCTCGTCGATGCCGCTGATCCTGCATTTCCTGCTTGAAAAGGGGCGCGGCCCGTTCGCCAAGCAGGGCGAGCACGGCGCGGAACTCGCCGCCAACCTCATGGCGATCGCGCCCTACAATGCCGGCGCCTACGGCCTGATCGCGTCGGAAAGCACCAACATCACCAAGTGGAGCGACATCGCCGGCAAGACGGTGTTCAACGGACCGCCGCGCGGCGCCGCCCTGGTCAATGCCCGCCAGGCGATCTCCGTCAATACCGGCTTCGAGGACGGCAAGGACTACAAGGGCTACCAGGCCAACTGGGGTCAGCTCGCCAGCATCCTGGTCGATGGCTCGGTCGACGCCCTGGTCGTGCCGCTCACGTTCCCGTCCAACCGCGTGACGATCATGCAGTCGGCCGGCAACGTCAACATCGTCTCGACGCCCAAGGAGGTGTTCGATGGCGAGGGTTTCCAGAAGCTGCTCAAGGCGCCCGGCAACATCCCGGTCGAGGTCAAGTGGGAAAACATGGGTTACGGCGACGGTCAGGGCGTCAATCTGATCTCGGAGGACGGCGTGTTTCGCGGCATGGGGACGGCCTTCGCCAATGTCGTCAGCAAGGACATGGATTTCGATCTCGTGAAGGCGATCACGGCGGCCCACATCAAGTCGCTGGACGAGCTCAAGGCTAAAACGCCCTATGCGCGTAACATCAATGCTGACGTGCTCGACGCGAAGACGACCGGTTTCTGCGGCGTGCTCAGCCTCAAATACCATCCCGGCGCGGTCGCGGCCTGGGAAGAGGCCGGCTACACGGTTCCGGACTGCGCGAAGTGACGATACCGGCCGGGCGGTGCAAGCCGTCCGGCCGCGCCTGACTGCGAGGCAAACAAGAGAGCAATGGCCGAACCGGCGGGATACAGACCAGCCATGAACAATCCGACCGAGAACGCACCCTACAGGCCCGACAAGGCCGAGCGTACCGCCGCCGTGCTCGGGCTGTTGCTGGTGTTCATCGGCATGCTCAACACGATTCCCTCGATTCCCGGGCTAGACACCTTCTTCCAGGACCTTGCGGGCAACGCCCATTTCGCGATCCGCAAATTCCCCTATGAATATCTCTATCCGCTCGCCTTCGTCATCATGATGACGATCGTGGCGCTGAAGCATTCGTTCTGGCGCGAGGCGATCAACCGTTCGAAGACGACACGCGCATTGTCGCTGGCGATGGACATCGCGCTGGTCACCATGGCTATCGTCATTGCGGTCAGCTACCTAATCGAGATCGACTCGGTGTGCCTGATCGACCAGTTCACCGGCGAGCGTGCCGAACTGATCGCCAAGGCGCTCAAGGCGGAGAAGGAATTCGCCGATCTCTACGGCCTTCCCGCGCCGACATCCGTCGATGACCCGGCCTGCATCAACACCACCGGTATCTGGCTCTTTGCCATCGTCGGCGGGGCGATCGCCGTTTTCCTCGGCTATAATGTCCGAGTCTGGGGCTTTCCGCTGGTCATGGTCGCAATCGTGATCGCCGCCTACACCGCGGCAACGGTGCTGATCTGGTACTATTTCGGCGCCGACGGCATGAACAAGTACCTGATCACAAAGCTCGGCGGCGATCCGCGGCTGCTCATGGACGGGCGCCCCAATGTCGAGGACATCCTCGTCAACAACGCACAGGGCCTGCTCGGCCGGTTCATGGGCATCCTGCTCAATACCGTGTTCCCCTATATCGTGCTCGGCTCGCTGTTCGGTATCTCCGCCGGCGGGCGCTCGCTGATCAAGATCGCGTTCCTGTGGACGCGCCGGCTGCGCGGCGGGCCGGCCCATGCGGCGATCGTCTCCTCGGCGATGTTCGGCACGATCTCCGGCGGCCCGGTGGTCAACGTGCTATCGACAGGCGTGCTGACGATCCCGATGATGCTGAAGCGCGGGTTCTCCAAGACCTTCGCCGGCGGCGTCGAGGCGGCGGCCTCATCTGGCGGACAGATCATGCCACCGGTGATGGGCGTGGCCGCCTTCGTACTGTCGGCGATGACGGTCGTGCCCTATCGCGAGGTGATCATCGCTGCCGTCATTCCCGCGCTCGCCTATTTCGGCTGCCTGTTCCTGTCGGTCGTCTTCCAGGCCCGCAAGCAGGGCATCGAGGCGGTTGGCGATGTCACAGAAGACATGCGGCTGACCGGCGAGGACCGGCTGCACCTGGTCATGATCGCCGCGCCGATCCTGCTGATCCTGTTCCTGCTGGTGACGCCCAAAGAAGCGATCGGCTGCGGCCCGATCGGTACTCTCATCGGCGTCCCGACAATCGTCGATGGCGGTTCCTGCCATGCCGAAAGCCTGCCCTGGCTGCTCCAACTCGTGCAGAATTCGGCCGGCGATGCCGGTTCGGCAGGATGGTGGGCCACCGCGCTGCTGATCGTTTTGCTGTTCCTGGACAAGGAATTCAGGGCCAAGCCGCGCAAGCTGCTCGACGCGCTGGCCGACGCCGGCAACCTGATCAGCACGCTCTACCTGATGTTCCTGGCGGTCTCGGTGATCGATTTCTGCCTCAACTTCACCGGCTTGTCGGGCTTCATCGCCCGCGACATGCTCAATCTTCTGCGCGCCTTCGGGACGGAACTCCAGACCGGTGGCATCTTCCTTTTCGCGGCACTGGCGGTCACCATGGCGCTGGCGACCCTGCTCGGCATGGGCATGCCGACCGTGCCGGCCTATATCAATGTCGCGCTGCTGATGGGGCCGCTCATCGTCGGGCTGGGTATCGCGACGTTCACCGCACACATGTTCATCTTCTTCTTCGCTGTCGCTTCGGCGATTACGCCGCCGGTCGCGGTCGCCGCCTTCGCGGCGGCATCGATCACCAAGGCCGACCCGATGATGACCGGGTTTTCGGCCGTCCGGTCGGGCATCGTCATGTTCGTGCTGCCGTTCGTTTTCGCCTTCTATCCGGAACTCCTGCTGATCGACGCGGCGAAGCTCGATCCGGCCGGTCATGCGGGCGTGGACTTCCTGCCTGGCTACGAGAGCGGGATCCACTGGTTGATGCTGGCCTGGGTCGTGCTGCGGCTGATCCTGGTGCTCTACCTGATCGCCAGCGCGCTGGCACGATTCGACATGCGCAGGATGGCGAGTGCGGAATCGGCCGTGCGCCTCGCGCTCGCCGTCCTGGTGCTGATGCGCGATCCCACGCTCTACGGCGCCGGCATCGTTGCCGCGGCCGGTCTGCTGGCATGGCACTATCTCGGGGCGCGCCGGCAGGCGTTCGCCTAGAACCGTCCATTTCCACTCGAACAGGCGCTTGAGGGGGCGTGTGCCCTGTCTCCCGCTCCGGGCGGGGGACAGGGGCGCGCCTTCATCCCGAGATGCAGGCTTCGAACAGGGCCTTCGTGTTCTCCGGGGTCATCTTGACCGGGTTCCCGCCGGCGCTCGGATCTTCCAGCGCCATCTCCGTCATTTCGTCGATGCGGTCGGTGCCGACGCCCATGGCGGCGAGATTGGCCGGGATACCGAATTCGGCGCGCAGGCGCATGACGAAATCGTAGAAGCCGTCGAAACCGCCGGATATGCCGAGATAGGCGGCCGCGGACACGATGCGGTCCTCGATCGCTTGGCGGTTCATCTTGAGCACCATCGGCATGACGGCAGCGTTGGTGGTGCCGTGATGGGTGCCGTAGATCGCGCCGACCGGGTGCGAGACGGCGTGAATCGCGCCGAGCCCCTTCTGGAAGGCGACCGCCCCCATGGCGGCGGCGCTCATCATGTGGGCGCGGGCTTCAAGATCCGTGCCGTCGGCAAAGGCGCGCGGCAGGTATTCCTTGACCAGGCGCATGCCCTCGAGCGCGATGCCCTGGCTCATCGGGTGATAGAAGGGCGAGGAATAAGCCTCCAGATTGTGCGCCAGCGCGTCCATGCCGGTGCCCGCGGTGATCGATTTCGGCATGCCGACGGTCAGTTCGGGATCGCAGATGGTGACCGCGGGCAGGATCCTGGGATGGAAGATGATCTTCTTCACATGGGTCTGCGAATTGGTCAGCACGCCGGCGCGACCGACCTCGGAGCCGGTTCCGGCGGTGGTCGGCACCGCTATGATCGGCGCGATGGCGTCGGCATTGGCACGGGTCCACCAGTCGCCGATGTCCTCGAAATCCCAGACCGGCCGGGTCTGCCCGGCCATGAACGCGACGAGTTTGCCGAGGTCGAGACCCGAGCCGCCGCCGAACGCGATGACGCCGTCATGGCCGCCGTCGTTGAACGCGCGGACACCGGCGGCGAGGTTGATGTCGTTGGGATTGGGATCGACGTCGGCGAAGATGGCGCGGCCGAGGCCGGCGGTGTCGAGAAGGTCGAGCGCGTTCGTCGTGATCGCCATCGGGGCGAGGCCACGGTCGGTGACCAGCAGGGGGCGCGTAATACCGGTCGCCTTGCAGGCGTCGGCCAGTTCGGCGATGCGGCCTGCGCCGAAACGGATAGCGGTGGGGTAGGACCAGTTGGCTTTGAGGATCATGCCTGGCGCTTTCTCAGGTGATAGGATTTAGGACGGGTCAGATTGTGATAGCCGATCTCGGACAACGCACCGCCGCGGCCGGTCGCCTTGCAGCCGGTCCAGCACAGTGCGGGATCGAGATAGTCGGCGCGGTTCATGAAGACGGTGCCGGTTTCGATACGTGCGCCTAGGGCTTCGGCGCGCTCCGCATCCTTGGTCCACAACGATGCGGTGAGGCCGAACTCGCTGTCGTTCATCAGCGCCAGCGCCTCCTCGTCGTCCTTGACCGGCATGATGCCGACGACCGGGCCGAAGCTCTCGTCGCGCATGACGCGCATCTGGTGGTTCACGTCGACGAGGACCTGCGGCATCAGGTAGGTGCCGCCGTTATCCTGCGGAAACCGCTTCGGGTCGATCAGCGCCTTGGCGCCGTCGCGTAGCGCTTCCGAGGTCTGGGCGCGGACCTCGGCGGCGAAGCGGATATTCGCCATCGGGCCAAGGGTGGTCTCGCGGTCAAGCGGATTGCCGAGCCTGAGGTTGTTGACCCATGCGACGGCCTTGCCGACGAAATCGTCATAGAGCCTGTCGGCGACATAGATGCGCTCGATGCCGCAGCAGCACTGACCGGCATTGTACATCGAGCCGTCCATGAGCACGTCGACCGCCCAGTCGAGGTCGGCGTCGTCCATGACATAGCCCGGATCCTTGCCGCCGAGTTCGAGGCCAAGGCCGGTAAAGGTTCCTGCCGCGGCTTTCTCAATCGCCCGGCCGCCGCCGACCGAGCCGGTGAAATTGATGAAGTCGAACGATCCGTCCGCGATCAGCTTTTCGGTGCCGGCATGGTCGAGGAACATGTTGACGAACACGTCGTCCGGCACGCCGGCCTCGACGAAGGCGCGGACCATGCGCTCGCCGACCAGCAGGGTCTGGGTCGAGTGCTTGAGGGCGACCGCGTTGCCGGCGATCAGCGCCGGGACGACGGTGTTGACCGCTGTCATGTAGGGATAGTTCCACGGCGCGATGACGAAGACGATGCCATGCGGCTCATGCGCGATGTAGCGGTGGAACTGGTCCGAGTTCTCGATTTCAAGCGGCGCGAGCGCACGGGCCGCGATGTCGGCCATGTAGCCGGCGCGCTCGTTGACGCCGCCGAATTCGCCGCCATATCGGACCGGTCGGCCCATCATGTGGGCGAGCTCGGTCACGACCGCGTCGCCCATCTCGTTGAGGCGGGCGATGCCGGCCTGCACCAGGGCGATCCGCTCGTCCAGCGGGCGCGCGGCCCAGGCCTTCTGGGCGGCCCTGGCGTTTGCGATCACGGCCGCAGCCGCTTCGACGCCCATGACCGGGCGTTCGGCGTAGACCGATCCGTCGATCGGCGAGATGCATTTCAAGGTGGCGGACATCGTTTTTCCGTTCAGCCGTTGGAGTGTCGATAACCGGTATGGCTCCGTGTCCGGGCCGGTCCCCGGACCGGTGGTCAGGACCTTTCAAAACCGCGCGCGATTTCCCAGTCAGTCACGACGCGGTCGAATTCCTCCTGCTCCCATTCGGCCGCGCGGGTGTAGTGGTCGATGACGTCGTCGCCCATCGCGGCGCGCAGCATCTTCGACCGGCGCAACGTCCTTGTGGCCTCGCGCAGCGTCCGGGGAACCTCCGGCGTCCTCCGCGATTCGTAGACGTCGCCGCTTGTCGGCGGAGCAAGCTCCATCTTGTCCTCGATGCCCTTGAAGCCCGCTGCGAGCTGCGCAGCGAGCGCGAGATAGGGGTTGAGATCGGACCCGCCGATACGGCACTCGACGCGAACACCCTTCGTGCCGTCGCCCACCAGCCGGAAACCGGCCGTGCGGTTGTCGATCGACCAGACCGTGCGCGTGGGCGCGAAGGTGCCCTTCATAAAGCGCTTGTAGCTGTTGACATAGGGAGCCAGGAAAAAGGTGTAGTCGGGCGCATAGGCGATCAGCCCGGCCATGTAGTGGAGCATGAGGCCGGACATGCCGAGTTCGCCGGCCTTGTCGTAGAAGGCGTTGTTGCCCTTGGCATCGGCCAGCGACTGGTGAACGTGGGAGGAACTGCCGACGCGGCGGTGATCCCATTTCGGCATGAAGGTCGCGGCATGGCCCTGCTGCCAGGCGATCTCCTTGGTCGCGTGTTTGGCGATGGTGTGGTGGTCGGCGGTGTCGAGCGCGGCGGCGTAGCGGATGTTGAGCTCTTCCTGGCCGGCTTCGGCTTCGCCCTTGGAATTCTCCACCGGGACGCCGGCAGCCACGAGGTGGTTGCGCAGCGGGCGCATGACCGCCTCTTCCTTGGTGGTCTGGAGAATGTGGTAGTCCTCGTTATAGCCGCTAATCGGCGCGAGGTCGCGGTAGCCGGACTTGCGGATCTCGTCGAAGCCCTTCTCGAACAGGAAGAATTCCAGCTCGGTCGCCATCATCGGCGTGAAGCCGATCTCGGCGAAGCGGGAGATCTGGCGCTTGAGCACAGCGCGCGGCGAGTGCGGCACCGGCTCGTGGGTGTGATGATCGAGGATGTCGCAGAGCACCATCGCAGTGCCCTCCAGCCAAGGCACCCGACGCAATGTCGAAAGATCCGGCTTCATCACGTAGTCGCCATAGCCCTGCCGCCAGCTGGTCGAGGCGTAGCCCTCCGGCGTCGCCATCTCCAGGTCGGTCGCCAGCAGGTAGTTGCAGCAGTGGGTTTCCTCCCACGCGCTGTCGACGAAATGGCCGGCGGCGAAGCGCTTGCCCATCAGGCGGCCCTGCATGTCGACCATGCAGACCAGAACGGTGTCGACCGCGCCGGCCTTGACGTCTTTCTTCAGCTGTTCAAACGACAGGTTTCCCGCCATGGCATGTTCCTTGGTCAAATATGGCCCCGGCATAGCTGCCGGGGCGTGTTCTTGTCGGTCCGACCGGCGATCAGCTGTAGCGGTACGGCTTGCCGGCGGCGACCATCGTCTCGTTGTACTTCTTGAAGATGCCGACGATCTTGGCCTTGAGCTCGCTTTCCGCCGCGATCTCGTCCCAGAACTTGTGGGCCTCGTCCTCGACCGTCTGCCATTCTTCTTCCGGAATCGTGGTCGACTTCAGCTTGGTCTCGTTGACGCGCAGATTGGCCTCGCCGTTCCAGTACCAGTGCTGGCGATGATAATGCGAGGAATTGAAGCAGACCTCCATAAGTGTTTTCAAGTGGTCCGGCACCTCGTTCCAGCGATCCATGTTGGCGAAGAAATGGCCGATCCAGGCGCCCGAGATGTTGTTGGTGAGGAAGTACTCGGTCACGTTGGCCCAGCCCGAGGTGTAGTCCTCGGTGATGCCCGACCAGGCGATGCCGTCGAGTTCGCCGGTCTGCAGGGCCACCTCGGCGTCTTCCCACGGCAGCGTCACCGGGATGACGCCAAAGCGCGACAGGAAGCGGCCGGCGGTGGGGAAGGTGAAGACGCGCAGGCCCTTGAGGTCATCGAGCTTGGTGATCGGCTTGTGGGTGGCGAAGTTGCAGGGATCCCAGGAACCGGCCGAGATGTGCTTGACGCCGACCTTGGCGTATTCCTCTTTCCAGATCTCGTCGAGACCCCAATGGTTGAACAGCGCCGGCACGTCGAGCGAATAACGCAGGCCGAGCGGGAAGTAGCCGCCGAACACGGTCACCTCGGTCGGCGAGGCCATCGAATCGTCGTCCGACTGCACCGCGTCGATCGTGCCCTTCTGCATGGCGCGGAACAACTCGCCCGTCGGCACCAGCTGGTCGGCGTAGAAGAGCTCGATTTCCATCTGGCCCTTGGCGATCTCGTTGAACTGGGCGATGCACTTGTTGACCACCTGCTCGGCGAGGGCCGGGCCGGCATAGGTCTGCATGCGCCACTTGATCGGCGTCGACTGCGCATGCACTGCCGGGGCGGCGAGTGTCGCGGCGCCGGCTAGCGCACCGGTCTGGAGAAATTTGCGTCTGGTCTGGGTCATGGTCCTACCTCCTGTTTTGTGACCCCCTCGGGGTCCGGTTTGATGGGGTGGGGACGGTTCGCGCCGCTCCTCGATGCTTTTCATCGCGCATAGACGTGTTGCGGCAGCCACAGCGCGATTTCCGGGAACGCGGTGACGGTTGCCAAGGCCACAAGCATCACCCCGACGAAGGGGATGATCGAGCGGTAGATGTCGTGGATGGTGATCTCCTTCGGCGCCATGGCGCGCATCAGGAACAGGTTGTAGCCGAAGGGCGGCGTCATGTAGGCGATCTGGCAGGTGATCGTGTAGAGTACGCCATACCAGATCAGGTCGAAGCCGAGCTGGCGGACCAGCGGCACATAGAGCGGCGCGACGATGACCAGCATGGCCGTGTCGTCGAGGAACGTGCCCATGATCAGGTAGGAGAGCTGCATCAGCAGCAGGATCTCCCAGGCGTTCAGGCCCAGCCGGTCGACGAAGAAGCCCTCGATGGAGCGAACGGCGCCAAGCCCGTCGAACACCGCCCCGAAGGCGAGCGCCGCGACGATGATCCACATGAACATGCACGAGATCGCCAGCGTCTCGCGGGTCGAGACCTCGAAAACCTCGCGCGTGAAGCGTCCCTTGATGACCGCGGCGCCGACCGAGGCCAGGGCGCCGACCACCGAACTCTCGACCAGGCTGGTGTAGCCCATGACGAAGGGCACCATCATGGTGATGAAGATGATGAGGGGGAGGGCGCCGGCGCGCAGCAGGTGCAGTTTCTCCGACCAGGTGATCTTGTCCAGCTCCTCGCGGGACAGCACCGGACCCAGGCTTGGCGTGATCTTGCAGCGTATCCAGATATAGGCGATGAACATCGCCGCCATCAGCAGGCCCGGGAAGACGCCCGCGAGCCAGAGTTGGCCGACCGGCTGGCGGGCGATCATGGCGTAAAGCACCAGCACCACGGAGGGCGGCACCAGGATGCCGAGCGACGAACCGGCCTGGATGACGCCGGTGACCATCAGCTTGTCGTAGTTGCGTTTCAGCAATTCCGGCAACGCGATGGTCGCGCCGATCGCCATGCCGGCAACCGACAGGCCGTTCATGGCCGATATGACGACCATCAGCAGGATCGTGCCGATGGCGAGGCCGCCGGGCACCGGCCCCATCCACACGTGGAACATGCGATAGAGGTCGTCGGCGAGGCGGCTTTCCGACAGCACGTAACCCATGAAGATGAACATCGGCAGCGTCAGCAGCGGGTACCACTTCATCACCTTCATCGCCGCGGCGAAGCCGAGGTCGGACCCGCCGACGCCCCAGAGCAGCACCGAGGCGAGCATGGCGACGAAACCGATCGCGCCGAACACGCGCTGTCCCGTCATCATCATCAGCATCATCGTGCTGAACATGAGTATGGCGATCATGTCATAGGACATCAGAGTTCTTCTCCCCGCAGACGGGCGACGTCCTTGAAGAAGATCGATATCGCCTGCAGCAGCATGAGCAGGGTGCCAGTCACCATGACGATCTTGATCGGGGCGATATAGGGCCGCCACGCGGTCGGGCTCCGCTCGGCGTACTGGAGGGAATAGGCAGTGCTTTCCACGCCGCCGTAGAGAAGAACGCCAAGGTAGAACATCAGGGCGAAGATCGAGAAGGCGTCGACCCAGGCGCGCGTCTTGTCGGACCAGCGGTGATAGAGCAGGTCCATGCGGACATTGGAATCGAGCTGCAGCGAATACGGACCGCCGAGCATGTAGTAGGCGACCATGGTGAACTGCGCCATCTCAAGCGTCCAGATCGCGTTCTGCCTCAGGATGTTGGTCAGGGACGACCACAGCAGAATGCCCATCAGGACGAACAGCAGATACATCGAAAAGCGCCCCACGCGGTAATTGATGGCGTCGACGATGCGCACGTATTTCCGTGCGAAATCAGGCATGGCTTATCCCCTCCGGCCGTTTGCCGTTGTTCGTCATTGCTTGCGGATCGATACGCGCCAGCGCATCGTTGAAGCGGTTCGCCAGCAGCCCGGCCATCTCGGCTTGGTCGGCGGGCGTCGCGATCAGATCGTTGCGGATCTCGATCATCACATTGAGCAGCCCGCGCGGCAATGCCTGGTCGCGGAGCGTATGCGTCACGCCGTCCGCCGGGCCGTAGGGCTCGTTGCGCCGGACGTCGAAGCGCGCGGCGTCGCCCGTCATCGCG
>JBNLDE010000002.1:0-8652 GCA_050304175.1 Zhengella sp.
GGGCCCTCGGATCTCCGGAACCGACCCGGAGGGGGAGGTAGCCGCCGCCCTTCCTGGCCTCCGGTCCGGACCGGGTTCCCGCAAGGGCGATGGGCCAAGCATAAGGGGACGCGCAGGGGCGGGGATAAAATTTGGGAAAAATTCTTGCCGCCGAAGCGGCGCGTCCCCTCCCTCCGCCAGGGAAAGGAGGGAGGGCGGCCAGTGGGTTGATCCCGCTCAGCCGATATCGAATTCCAGCGGCTTGGCCGAGATGATCTCGGGAAACGCGCGGACCTTGTCGAGCACGTCCTCGCTCACCGGCGCATCGACATAGAGCAACGCAATGGCATCGCCGCCGGGGCGGTTTCGTCCGAGCTGGAAGTTGGCGATGTTGACGCCGGCCTCGCCGAACGTCGTGCCGAGGATGCCGATGATGCCGGGCGCGTCATTGTTGGTCGTGTAGATCATGTAGCGGCCGACTTCGGCGTCGAGATTGATCCCCTTGATCTGGATGAACCGGGGCTTGCCGTCCGAGAAGCACGTGCCCGCGATCGCGCGGGTTTTCTTCGCGGTCTTGACCGTCAGCTTGATGTACCCGTCGAACACGCCGGATTTATCCCGCTTGACTTCCGAAACGATGATCCCGCGCTCCTTCACCATGATCGGCGCGGACACCATGTTGACGTCGGCGACCTGCGGCCGGATCAGGCCCGCGAGCGCTGCGGAGATCAACGCCCGCGTGTTCATGGAAGCGGTCGCGCCGTCGAACAGCACCTCCACTTCCTTGATCGGTTCGTCGGTGACCTGGCCGACGAACGCGCCCAGAACCTCGGCGAGCTTGACGAACGGCTTGAGCTTCGGCGCTTCCTCGGCCGAGATGGACGGCATGTTGATGGCGTTGGTCACCGCGCCCTTGATCAGGTAGTCCGACATCTGTTCGGCGACATGAAGGGCAACGTTTTCCTGCGCTTCCGAGGTCGCCGCGCCCAGATGCGGAGAGCAGACGACATTGTCCATGCCGAACAGCGGGCTGCTGGTCGCCGGCTCGACCTCGAACACGTCGATCGCGGCGCCCGCCACCTTGCCGCTGTTCAGGGCCTCGACGAGGTCGGCTTCGACAATCAGCCCGCCGCGCGCGCAGTTGATGATGCGCACGCCGTTTTTCATCTTGGCGATCGCATCCTTGTTGATGATGTTGCGGGTCTTGTCGGTCAGCGGCGTGTGCAGGGTAATGAAATCCGCCCGCTGGAACAGTTCGTCGAGCTCGACCTTTTCCACGCCCAGTTCCACAGCGCGCTCCGGCGACAGGAACGGATCGTAGGCGACGACGTGCATCCTGAGCCCGATCGCCCGCGTCGCCACGATGGAGCCGATATTGCCGCAGCCGATGAGGCCGAGCGTCTTGCCGGTGATCTCGACGCCCATGAACCGGTTCTTTTCCCACCTGCCGGCATGGGTGGACTCGTTGGCCTGCGGAATCTGCCGGGCGACCGCGAACATCATCGCGATCGCGTGTTCGGCGGTCGTGATCGAGTTGCCGAACGGTGTGTTCATGACGATGATGCCGCGGCGCGAAGCGGCCGACAGGTCGACATTGTCCACGCCGATGCCGGCGCGCCCGATTACCTTCAGGTTGGTCGCCGCGGCGATCAGCTTCTCGGTGACCTTGGTCGCCGAACGGATCGCCAGGCCGTCATAGTTGCCGATGATCTCGAGCAGCTTTTCCTTGTCCTTGCCGACGTCAGGCATGAAGTCGACCTCGACGCCGCGATCCCTGAAGATCTGGACGGCGGTTTCGGAAAGCTTGTCTGAGACGAGTACGCGGGGTGCCATGGGTGAGCCCTTTGCTGCTTGCCGCCATTGTTGCCTTGAAAGGCACGCGACGTGACGCGGCGGCGATGAATATTGAGGTTCGTGGTGTCGAATGGATGATATCGGGACAGGACGCCGCTCCACCCTGGAGGGGCGGCGATCGAGTCAGGCCGCCAGCTTCAGCGAAGCCTTCTGCGTCCTGAACGCCCAGTCGAGCCAGGGCATCAGCGCTTCCAGGTCGGATGTCTCGACCGTGGCGCCGGCCCAGATGCGAAGACCGGACGGCGCGTCGCGATAGGCGCCGATGTCGTAGGCGACGCCTTCGGTGTCGAGCGCCGAGACCATCGCCTTGGCAAACGCCGCCTGCGCTTCGGCGTCGAGCGCCGCCACGTCGGGATCGACGATCGACAGGCAGACCGAAGTATTGGAGCGGGTTGCCGGGTCCTTCGCCAGATTGGCCAGCCATCCGGACTGCGCGGCAAAGTCGTTGATCACCTTGGCGTTGGCGTCGGCCCGGGCGATCAGGCCGTCGAGTCCGCCGACCGATTTCGCCCAGTTGAGCGCGTCGAGATAGTCTTCGACCGCCAGCATCGATGGCGTGTTGATGGTTTCGCCCTTGAAGATGCCTTCGATCAGCTTGCCGCCCTTGGTCATGCGGAAGATCTTCGGCAGCGGCCAGGCCGGGCTGTAGCTTTCCAGGCGCTCCACCGCGCGCGGGCTCAGGATAAGCATGCCGTGTCCACCTTCGCCGCCGAGAACCTTCTGCCAGGAGAAAGTCACGACATCGAGCTTTTCGAACGGCAACGCCTGCGCGAAGGCCGCCGAAGTGGCGTCGCAGATCGTCAGGCCCTGGCGGTTGGCGGGAATGAAGTCGCCATTCGGCACGCGAACGCCGGAGGTCGTGCCGTTCCAGGTGAAGACGACGTCGCGATCGAAATCGACCGCGGCCAGATCGGGCAGTTCGCCGTAGTTCGCCTCGAACTTGCGCACGTCGGCGAGCTTGAGCTGCTTGACCACATCCGTCACCCAACCGGCGCCGAACGATTCCCAGGCGAGCATGTCGACGCCGCGCGCGCCCAGCAGCGACCACAGCGCCATCTCGACGGCGCCGGTGTCGGACGCCGGCACGATGCCGATCCGGTAGTCGGCCGGAACCTGAAGCACTTCGCGGGTAAGGTCGATCGCCTGGGCGAGCTTGGACTTGCCGATCTTGGCACGGTGGGAGCGACCGAGCGCGGCATCGGCGAGCGCTTCGAGCGACCAACCGGGACGCTTCGCGCAGGGACCTGAAGAAAAACGGGGATTCGCCGGACGCACGTCCGGCTGCGGTATCTGTGTCATGCTGTATCCTATCCTTCCAGATAGCACGCCCCTCGGTGGGGAGGGGTGGCCCGCTGGCGGCATTACGCCGAGCGGCCAGCCAGGTCAAGCCGGATATCTGTGGTGCGACATTTTTTTCGCTGGATACGCCATCGCCCAAACGAAAACGGCGGCCCGAAGGCCGCCGCCAGTGTCCGGAATTTCGGATCGCCTACCAGATCTCGTAGCGCAGGCCGACCTTGACTTCGTGGTTCGTCAGGCCGTTGTCCTGCGCCTGCACGCCGGAGGCGCCCGCGGCTATACTCGCCGCGTCGAAGCTGAAGAAGTTGCCGCGGGCGATCTTGCGGTAGCGGTATGAGACATCGAGCTTCAGGTTCTTGCTGATGTCGTAGGCCGCGCCGGCCATGAAGGAATAGACCAGCCGCGCAGACCTGCGTCCTCCGTGCGTGGTGGTCGTCGTCGAAGCGGCCGGACAGGTGTCGGTCGCGCTGTCGACGCAATAGGTGGTGTCGTTCAGGTTGCCCCAGTTGAGCCACGCAAGACCGATCCCGGCACCGACATAGGGGGTGAATCCCGCAAATGTGCCCAGGTCCACATAGGCATTGGCCATCGCCCCGTAGGCGACAAAAGAAGCGGTATCGGTCGACGCGCAGGTGGTGTCGTTTCCAGGCGCCGTTACGATGCCGGTACAGGGATTGGGATCGCTGGTCGTTCCGTTGAAGCTGCCGCCGAACCGTTCCAGCGTGGCGTCGGCGCGGAGCCAGCGATTGAACGTGTAGCCGAAGCCGACGCCGTAGGACAGCATGCTCTTGATCCGGCCCGTATCGAACGTGTCAGTGCCGTAGATTCCGCCCGCATAGGTCCTGTAGCCGGTGGCCGAACCCTTCGACACGACGGAGTAGCTGATGTCGCCGCGGATATACCAGCCGCTGCCGATTTCGACCGGCTTGTATTCTTCAATGGGTGCATCGATGACATCGTTGGCCGGATAGAGGTCCGGTTCGTAGTCGGCGGCCATCGCCTGTTGCAACCCCATCGTTGCAAGGGCCGCGGCGAGCGCAATTAAACGCATGTTCATGATCGGTCACTCCGGCAATGCACCTGGCCGCACACTCGGCCAAAGGTTATTGCAGGGCAGTGTTAACCATGATGGTTAAGGTGCGGTTAAGCATAACGAAATTCCTTTCGGCATGGCCGTGACCCGACGCGGTCCGGCAAACAAAAAACCGCCCGGAAAATCCGGGCGGTTGAGATGTCGGGAGCTCTCGTCGCGGCCTACTTGTAGACCGGCGGTTCGTAGGGCGGCGGAGGCGGAGGCGGGGTTGCGCAACGCCGCGAGCCCTTTCCGAAATTCCAGCGCAAGCCGCCGCGCACTTCGTGCACGTTGAAGCCCTTGTCGAAGCCGGGCGCGACGCCGGACGCATATTCGAACATGCGGCCGCCGGTCAGCCGGGTGTACCGGTACCCGGCATCGAGTTCCAGCCGTTCGGTCAGGCAGTACGACGCACCGGCCATCAGCGCATAGGCGAAGCGCCAGTTCTTCGAACCCGCATGCACCACGGTTACGCCGCCGGCGGTGTTGTTCAGATCGGCCCACTGGACATAGGCGCCGCCAATACCGGCACCGACATAGGGCGTGATGCCGTGCCAGGTACCGATATCCACATAGGCGTTGGCCATGAGGAGCAGAGCGGTGTAGCTGCTGGTGTCGGTCGATGTACATGGGCCAATGACGCCGCCGCAAACGCCGGTGGTGGAGCCGGTGAACCGGGAGCGTGCCCAGTAGTCGGCCGTCAGGTCGGCGCGCAGGTGCTTGGTGATGCTGTAGCCGATACCGCCGCCGATCGACCAGGTGCCGCGCAGACTGGTCGTCACGAAGGACGACGTTCCGGGCGGCGGGCCGTAGGTGATGTATTCGGTGCCACGAAGTTTCGACAGGTGATAATCGACGTCGCCGCGAATGTACCAGCCGCCATAGGACACTTCTTCCGGCTGATAGACTTCCACGGGCGGCTGTTCGACCACCACCGGCGGCTCGTAAAGAAGATCGGCCGCGTGCGCAGGAAATGATGCGGCTGCAAGCGCAACGGCACCCACAGCAAGTTTCAAGGCAAGTTGTTTCATCTCTTAGCTCCACCGTTCCGGCACATTCCCTCAGCCGGAAATGTCCTGAATCGGTAAGGATAATGAACAGGAAAGGTTAAAGGCCGCTTAAGCCTGTTTTTTAACCATGGTCGAAGCCGCGCCCGCGCTCAGACGCGCGTCCCGGTCCGTCGACAAGGCGCGATGAAACGCCGGCGGCGGGCCGTGCCGGCGGGATGCAATCGATAAGGGTAAGAGAAATCAGGCGGCGGCGGAACGCACCGAAGCGATGACCCCGGAGATGTCCTGAACAACCGCTTCGACAATCGAGCGGTCGTCGCCTTCCGCCATGACGCGGATCAGGGGTTCCGTTCCCGAAGGCCGGATGACGAGCCGGCCCGATTCGCCCAACCGGCTTTGCCCGTCGGCGATCGCCTGCTTGACCGACGGGTCCTCCAGCGGCTTTGCGCCGGAGTACCGCACGTTCATGAGCAATTGCGGCACCGGTTCGAATTTCGCGCAGACTTCGCTCGCCGGCTTGCCCGCCCGCTTGATGCAGGCGAGGACCTGCAGCGCGGCGACCAGCCCGTCTCCGGTGGTCGAGAAATCGGACAGCACGATGTGGCCGGACTGTTCGCCCCCGACATTGAAACCCCCGGCGCGCATGTGCTCGACGACGTAACGGTCGCCGACCTTGGTCCTGTGGAGTTCAAGCCCGATATCCGAAAGATACCGCTCGAGGCCGAGATTGGACATCACGGTCGCAACGATGCCATCGCCCGAGAGCCGGTCGCTCTTCATCCAGGCTTCGGCGATGACCGCCATGATCTGGTCGCCGTCGATCACCGCCCCGGTTTCATCGACGATCAGCATGCGGTCGGCGTCGCCGTCGAGCGCGATACCGATGTCGGCCCGGACTTCGTGCACTTTCTTCGACAGCGATTCCGGATGGGTCGACCCGCAATGGTCGTTGATGTTGAGGCCGTCCGGCTCGTCGTTGATGGCGATGACTTCCGCGCCCAGTTCCCACAATGCAGCCGGCGCCACCTTGTAGGCGGCCCCATTGGCGCAATCGACCACGATACGCAGCCCGGATAGCGACATCGACCGCGGCAGCGTGCGTTTGGCCGCCTCGATGTAGCGGTCGTGAACGCCGTCGATGCGCTTGGCCCGGCCGAGCCCGTCGGCATCAGCGAGCATCGGCGACAGGTCGCGGTCGACGAGGCCCTCGATCTTCAGTTCGATTTCGTCCGAAAGCTTGTAGCCGTCGGGGCCGAACAGCTTGATCCCGTTGTCGGTATAGGGGTTGTGCGAGGCGGAAATCATGACGCCGATATCGGCGCGCAGCGACCGCACCAGCATCGCGACGGCCGGTGTCGGAATCGGGCCGAGCAGGAACACGTCCATGCCGGCGGAACAGAAGCCCGCGACCATGGCGTTCTCGATCATGTAGCCGGAAATGCGGGTATCCTTGCCGATCACCACCCGGTGCCGGTGCTGGCCGTTCTGGAAGGAAACGCCCGCCGCCATGCCGACGCGCATGGCGATGTCGGCCGTCATCGGAGCGCTGTTTGCGCGCCCGCGAATCCCGTCGGTACCGAAATACTTACGTGTCATTGAGCCACCCGTCCCCCGGAGGAATCGTTGTCCTTAATGCCACAAACTCTGCCCCTACGGCATCAATTTATATGTGCAGCTGTTACCGAATTCCCGCTTTTTTAGCCAGTTTTGTGAACTGGTTAACGGATGGTATCCGCGTCAATGAAGGGATTTGATCCATTCCCGCAACAATGCGACCGCCCGGGGCTCGACCAGCGACCGGCCCAGTTCCGGCATCATGACCCCGGCTTCCGTGCTCTCCACGCGGTAAACGAGAATGGACGAATCCGGATCGCCCGGCACGATATCGAAGGAGAGATTTCCCGATCCGCGACCGGCCGCGACCGGCCGCTTGCCGATGCCGAGCGCGGTCGGCTCCTTCTCGTCCCAGGTCAGGAACAGCCCGGAATTGCTCGCCGCGCCCTCCAATCGATGGCAGTGGGCGCAATTGATGTCGAGCCAGTCGGGGGCGGACGGTATCTCCGATGCCGGCGGCAACGAGCCCAGAATCCCGGCCTGCACCCATCGCGCGAGCTGGTTTTGCCGCCCGTCGGCGTATTGGAATTCATGGTTCAGATTGCGCGCCTTGGGCCCGATCGGGGTCACCTCGCCATTGATTGCATGGCAACCCTTGCACTGGTTCTTGTTGGGCACCGAATAGGTGATGGCCTCTGTCTGTCCGTCGAGCGTTGGAACGGTCAGCGGAATTTTGGCGCCCGCAAGTTTCAGCTTCGCCTCTGTCTGCGTGTCGTTCCAGACATAGGCCCACGCCTGCCAGCCCTCTTCCTGCCGCAACAACACGCGTGTTTCGACCAGGCGCAGACCTCCGGGGCGGTCCGGGTCCGGGTAGGCGAAGGTCTTGATCAGCGCCGAACCGGCGGGAAAGCGCAATGCCTCGGTCGGGTGGTAACCGGCCATTTTCCCCGCCGGCACATAAACGAAACGCCGTTTCGCCGCGTAATCGGTGAAAAGCGGCGTCGCCGGTTCGAACGGCAATACGTCCGAAGCCGGGATCTGCAGCGCCGGATCGTCGAAGAAACCGAATTGCGACAGCAATTGCGGCGGCCGGGCGGCCAGGATCGCCGCATCGTTTGCCGCCACGGCCGGCCGGACCGTCGCGCACAGGGCCATGGCGAGACATGCGTTCCGGAGAACCGCACCGGCCCGGCCGAATATCCCGCCCGGCATCGCGGTCAGCCTTTCGTGTCCTGCGGCAGTTCGACCGCGGCCGGTTCCGGCAGGCTTCCCTTGTAATTGGTGATGTCGCGGTCAGGGCTCGCGCCCCACGGCAACAAGAGCTGCGAGATCATTTTGAGATTGGCGAAGGTCGTTCCCGAAGCTTCGCTGACATAGATCCGGTTCTCGGCCGCCGTCCAGCTGAGCCATTCGGGAATCCGGGTCACGCCATCCCACACGATATCGGGAACCGGTTCGCCGATCACCTTGGTGATCGTCTCGCCGACTTCCCCGTCGGGCGCGCCTCCGCCCTCGCCATAGGTGTTGTCGTGAACGTAGATCCCGCGCGGCACGAACATGTACTTGTCGTCATCATACTCCTCCGGGTAGGCCGCGATCAGTACATGGACGGTGCCGTTTCCCGAAAGACGGTTGTCGAAGACGTGCACGTTGCGGTTGGCCATCACCATGATCCCGACACCTTTGGGAACCATCCCCACGATGTTGCCCTTGGGCGCAAAATTGGCGGTGTCATTGTCCACCACGTCATTGTCGAAGACGCGAATGTCATGTCCGCCCTGGACCGGCAGGTTGGGCAGGTCGAAAACCAGGATGCCGCCGGTGTTGTGGGTCGCCGTGTTGCCGTGAACGTCGGCGCGGAAAGAGTTTTCAATCTCGATGCCG
>JBNLDE010000003.1:0-2120 GCA_050304175.1 Zhengella sp.
ACGGGGAAGCTCACCCCGAGTTCGTTGATCATCGCCATCGCGCGGCTCGAATCGTCGTCGATGTTCACGCCGAGCAGGTTGAAGCCGACCCGCTGGTAGCGCGTGTACAGCTCATCGAGCAGCGGCATCTCCTGGCGGCACGGTCCACACCACGTGGCCCAGAAGTTGATCATGACCACGTCACCGCGATACTCCGACAGGCGCAGGTTCTGGCCGGTCGAACTCTTCAGTGCGAAGTCGGGTGCCGGCTGCCCGGCAAGGCCTGATGAGGCCAGGCTGCTGGCTGCAAACACGCTGAATACGAGACCTGCTAGCAAGTTTCTGATCTTCATGATTTCTTTCCTTGTGCTACCCGCCAATGTCCATCCATGGTTCGTTGCCACCCGGGTGTTTGCGGCCGCATTGCGATCGCGGCACCGGCCGCTACGATGTCGTGCCCGCCCAAGCCGGGCGCGCGCCAAATGTCGATCCGGAATGGTGACAGTCAGGCCCCTCGGGGGCCGTGATTATCGTCACAATTGCCTCGAATGCTCTGAACATAATCGCTAATGCAAAATGCAGGCGAGTGGTCCGATCGAGCCCGAAACCGGCGCATGACGCGTTGTTCGTAACAGGCACCCAGCTAACCCGACAACCGTGGATTACGTCAAATCGGTGCCCGTGCCCGCCTTTGCGGGCGCGCGGGCGCACCGCCGGCGGGAACCGTAACCGGGGCCCTGGAGAGGCCTCTGTACGGATACCCTATGATAGGCGTATCAATATGAATTTAAAGTGAAAATTCGTCGCCTTTCGGCGACATTTCGGGTGTTTTTTCGCGACAACCTACGGCGGTGCGCGGTCGCAGGTTTCCGGCAACGGTGCCGATGACGGCGCATCGCTGTCCTCCGAGCCGGGATCGGCGAGTCCGATCGAATAGTAGATCTCGCCCTCTGCATCAATGACGATCGCTTCGTAATCCGGCAGGCAGCCGATGAGATTCAGCCCGTCGTCGACGCCCATCACGAACACCGACGTCGACAATGCATCGGTCATCACCGCGTCGGGGCCGATCACCGTCGCGCTGTGAACGCCCTCGACAGGCCGGCCCGAACTCGGCTGGATGATGTGGTGATAGCGCATGCCGTCCTCGTCGAAATAGCGCTCGTAGTCCCCTGACGTCGAAATCGCCTCGTCTTCCAGCGGCACCGAAATCGCCACTTCGCCTTCGCGGCGCGGGTCACGGATGCCGATCATCCCCGGCCGGCCGCGACGATCGCCCAGCAGGCGCGAGTCGCCGCCCGCCGTTACCACGCCGTCCTCGATGCCGTGCCGGCGCAGGATGTCGACCCCGCGTTCGACGACATAGCCTTTCGCGATGCCGCCGAGGTTGATGCGCACACCGGGCTCCGTGAAGCGCACCGTGGCCCGGCCCGGGTCGAGTTTCACATGGCGGAAGTCGATGTGCTGGCGCTCCGCCTCGACCGTGGCATCGTCCGGCCGCCGCCGTTCACGAAAATCGTAGTGCTGGCCGACGCTGTCGTAGGTGATGTCGAAGGCGCCGCGCGTCAGTACGGAAATGTCGAGCGAACGACGGATCAGCTGGAACAGTTCCTCGCCGGCGAACACCGGTTCGTCCGCCGCACGCCGGTTGATATCGGAAATCCGGCTCGACTCGACGTAGGTGCTCATCAGCGCATTGATGCGGTCCACCTCGGCGAAGATCTCCGCCACGATGGCCTGTCCTTCGGCCTCGTCGTCGTGCCAGAAATAGACGCTGACCTCCGTGCCCATTTTCGGCCGCACGTCGGAATGCCAGCCGCCCCAGGCCGTGCCGGAAAGCAGGAAAAACGCCACGAATCCTAGGCTTGCGCCCACGCACGCATTAGACTTGCGGCCAGTGTTCTTCGAATAGGAGCGGGACGGTGACTTCATTCCTGATTTTCCTCGCGATTATCGCGGCGATAGTGATCTGGGCGATCGGCATTTACAACCGGCTGATCAACGAACGCAACCGTGTCCGGAATGCTTTCGCACAGATCGACGTGCAGTTGACGCGACGCTACGACCTGATCCCGAACCTCGTCGAAGCCGTCAAGGGCTACATGAAGCACGAGCGGGAGACCCTGGAAGCGGTCATCAAC
>JBNLDE010000004.1:0-13401 GCA_050304175.1 Zhengella sp.
TGTTCGGCCGGACACGCTGGTCATGTCCGTTGCCGCCGGAACGCCGGTCGCCAAGTTTCATGACTATTTCGGGACGGTGCCGGTCTGCCGCTGCATGCCGAACACGCCCGCCATGGTCAAGCGCGGCATCACCGCGGTCTACCCGACACTGGAAGTCACACAAGAGCAAAGGCAGGATGTCGACAGCCTGCTGTCGTCGGTCGGCAAGGTGGTGTGGCTTGACAGCGAAGACCAGATCGACCTGGTGACCGGGGTCAGCGGTTCCGGCCCTGCTTACGTGTTCTACATGGCCGAGGCGCTCAGCGAAGCGGGCCGCGCGGCCGGTCTTCCCGAGGAGCTTGCCCACGAACTGGCCGTTGCGACGGTGTGCTGGGCCGGCGAACTGATGCACCAGTCGGGAGAACACCCGGCCACGCTCCGGCAGAACGTGACCAGTCCCAACGGCACCACGGCGGCCGCGCTCGATGTGCTCATGCATGCCGAGGGTCTTCAACCGGTAATGACCGAGGCTGTCGCGGCCGCGGTCAGGCGGGCCCGCGAACTGGCCGAATAGGCGCAAGACCGGGGTCTGCGGCGGAAAGTCCCTCTTTCCGCCGCGGGTTCGCCATCCTATGTTGAGAGTGTTCAACAGGTTGGAGACCCGGATATGGCGACCGCGAAAACCAAGCAGAAGATCCTGCAGACCTTTCTGGATCTGCTTGCCGACCACCGCCTTCGCCGGCACAAGGCAACTGGCCACCGGCGCGCCGTCGACCAGCACGGTGCAGGCGCCGCATACTCCGGCCCCGCAGACCAGCTTGGTGCCGGTCAGGTGCAACTGGTGGCGCAGGAGATCGACGAGCAACGTCTCGTCGGTGATCTCGACCTTTTGGCTGCGGCCGTTAATCGTCAATTCGGTCATCAAGCGGACCTCCCATTGCCGGAATCCGTGGTGCCGCCGGGCGAAGCCATCGCCCCCCTGACGAGCAGGTCTATGGTGAATTCGAGATTGGCGAACGACACAGCGTCTGCCATGTCGGTCTTGGCGCCGCGCTCGGCGAGTTGAACGGAGAGCGCCAGCTTGTCGGGTGTCATCCCCGCGCGGAGTTTTGCACCGCGGCGCACGAAGCGTTCGATCGTTTCCACCGCGAGGCGGTGCTCCATCTCGATGAAAAGCCGGATCAGGTCTTCGGACTGGCGGTAGTGCTCCGACATCAGCTCGTCGGCGTGCGGCGAATTCTTCACGCGCTCGATGAAATACCGCCATCGCGCCGCGATCTGCGCGGCGAGCACCTCGGCGAGCCCGCCGCCGGCTTCTTCCCGTTGCGCGCCGGCGGCCACCGCCGCGTCATGCGCGCCCGCATTGACCGACTCCACGACGGCGCGGAACAGCACTTCCTTGGTTTCGAAGTGGTGGTAAACGGCCTGCCTGGTCAGGCCGGCTTCCTGGCCGACCATTTCCATCGATGTCAGCCGATAGCCGTATCTGACGAAAACGCCCATGGCTGCTTCGATTATTCGTTCGCGCCGACCCATTTTGTCATATTTGACATATTTTGTATTTTTGTCAAATCAAGGCGCAGCAAGCCAAGCCTCCGCTACGCGGATGCGCAATCGGCAAGGCGGGTTGCGGCGTGCAGAGCGGCCGGCCGGTAAAAGACCGTCAGCGGCAGGACCCGGCCGGAATGACGACATCGCAAAATTGGCTGGCGGCCATCACGACGCCGCACGAGACCTCACCCGCCTGCCGCGACCTTCTGCGGCAAGTGCGGCCAGCGGTCTGGATCGGGTGTCTCGATGCCGGAGACGTCGTTGCGGACGTGCAGGTGCTTCGACCAGGCCAGCGCATGGCCGACGATGGCATCGAGATCGTCCAGCGCGGGGACCCAATCCAGTTCCCGGCGCGCCAGCGACGGATCCGCGATCACGGCGGGCAGGTCGCCCGCGCGGCGTGCGCCGGTCACGACTTCGAAGTCGGCGCCGCTTGCGCGCCGCACCGCATCGACGACCTCGAGCACCGAATAGCCATGGCCGTAGCCGCAATTGGCCACGAGGCTGTCGCCGCCGGCCCGGAGCCGCTCCAGCGCCTTGGCATGCGCGGCGACGAGATCGGCGACGTGAATGAAGTCGCGGACGCAGGTGCCGTCGGGCGTCGGGTAATCGGTGCCGAACACGGTCAATGACGGGCGTTCGCCGATGGCGGCTTCGCAAACCGTCTTGATCAGGTGTGTCGTTCCGAGCGTCGACTGGCCGGTACGGCCCGCCGGGTCTGCGCCCGCCACGTTGAAGTAGCGCAGCGCCGTGAACCGGAAATCATGGGCGCGCGCCACGTCGCGCAGCATCTGTTCGACCATCAGCTTCGACTGGCCGTAGGGCGTCGCGGGCGACAGGTCGGAATCCTCGGCGATCGGCCGCCCGTCGCTTTCGCCATAGACCGCCGCGGTCGACGAGAAGATGAAATTGGGCACGTTTTCCGCAACCGCCGCCTCGATCAGGTTGCGCGACCTGCAGGTGTTGTTGTCGTAATAGTCGAGCGGCTGGGAAATCGATTCCGGCACGATGATCGAGCCGGCGAAATGGATGATCGCGTCGACGCCGTTTTCGCGGATCACCCGGCGTACCAGCGGCTTGTCGCCGACATCGCCCACGACGAGTTTCGCTTCCGGCGCGACAGCCCAGGCGAACCCGGTCGACAAGCGGTCGAGGACGACGACGTCCTCGCCGGCATCGATCAGGTTCCAGACCATGTGGCTGCCGATGTAACCGGCGCCGCCTGTGACCAAAACCGCCATGAACACAACTCCCGTGACTCGTCGCGGATGGCCGGGTCCTCTGATGAAGCCTCGCCATTTCGCACTGTCACGGTAGCGCAATCGCCTTGATTCTTCGGATAGTTGGCTGGCCGGATTTTAGCGATGGCGGCAAGGTTGCGTTAACCCTGACAAGCCGCACGCCGCTTACAGCGCAGCGATCCATTCGGCCAACCGGCCGGCCGCGATTTCGAGGTGGTCGTGGCGGCGGTTGAAGCAGATCCGGAACGCCGAGGAAAACGCGGAGCCGAATGCCATGCCGGGCGCCAGCCCGACCGCGGTGTCATCGACGATCCGGCGCGCGGCCTCCAGCGATTCCTCGATCCCGTCGATCGAAAAGAACAGATAGAAAGCGCCCTGCGGCACCGCGAGGCGGACCCTGCCGGTTTCCAGCAGGGTCTGGCAGATCATGTCGCGCGCGGTCAGGCACCGCTCGACCTGCGAGGCGATGAACCGGTCGCCGTGGTCAAGGGCGGCGACCGCGCCACGCTGCATGAACTGGGCGACGCCGGAGGTCGAATACTGGACGAGGTTCTCGAACACGCCCGCGAGGGCGGGATGGACCTTGACCCAGCCGACCCGCCAGCCGGTCATCGCCCAGTTCTTGGAAAACGTGTTGACGAAGATGATCCGGTCATCCGGCTCCATGATGTCCATCAGCGACGGCGCGCGCGCGCTGTCGTAGTGGAACAGCGCGTAGATCTCGTCGGCAATGATCCACAGGCCGTGCTTGCGCGCCATATCGAGCACCGCGCGCAAGGTCTTGGGATCCGCCGTCCAGCCGGTCGGGTTCGATGGCGTGTTCAGGAATATCGCGCGCGTGGCGGGCGTGATCGCGGCGGAAAACCGGTCGAGGTCAAGCGCCCAGCTCTCCCCGGAAAAGGTGAGGTCGACGCCGCGCGGACGGATCCCCGCGATCCCGAGCGCGGCGACGATGTTGGGCCATGACGGCGCGAGATAGATGACCTCGTCGCCCGCGCCGGCCACGGCGTCGATGGCCATCTGGATCGCCTGCATGCCCGATCCGGTGACGACGAATTCACCGGGCTGGGCCGGCTGTGCGAAATGCCGCTGGTAGTAGTGGGCCAGCGCCTCGCGCAGTTCGACGATCCCGGCCTGGGCGGTGTAGAATGTCTCGCCGCCAAGCAGCGCCTCGGACGCCGCGTTGGCGATGAAGTCGGGAGTCCTGAGATCGCTCTCGCCAACCCACAGCGGGATCAGCCCGGGCCGGTTCTGACCATGCTTGCGGATCGCGATGATCCCGCTTTCGGGGGTCGCGCGCGCTTCGGCCCGCAAATCGTTCCACAAAGACATGATCGTTCCCCGAGCCGGTGTGCGCTGGCGGCCAACAAGCTCCGGTATTCCGGACCGGAGCCTGTTGTCCAGCGGCCAGGTGCTATTTTTTCGTTTTCACCAGCGCGTCGCGGATTTCGGTCAGGAGCTGGATGTCGGCCGGCGGCGCGGCAGGCGCCTCCGGCTTGGCCTCCTCCTTGCGGCGCAGATTGTTGACCATGCGCACCATCAGGAAAATGATCCAGGCGAGAATCAGGAAGTTGATCAATACGGTGAGGAAGTTGCCGTAGGCGAGAACCGCCCCCTGCTCCTTCGCCTCGGCCAGTGTCGTGGCCGTGACGCCCGACGCGAGCGGGACGAAATAGTTGGAAAAATCGAGCCCCCCGAAAATCGCGCCGACGATCGGCATGATCACGTCGTCGACCAGCGACTTGACGATCAGGCCGAAGGCGCCGCCGATAATGACACCGACCGCCAGGTCCATGACGTTGCCCTTGGCGATGAACTCCCTGAATTCCTTCATCATGAGATAATCCTCCTCGTTCCGTCGTTCCCCGAATCCGGTTCCCCGGTTTCCGGCAACTCTGGATAGCAAATCCCGCGGCAGGCGTAACGGGAAAAAGCGGGCCCGTACAAACCGCCTAGACCGCGCTTTCGCGCGCGCCCGGCCTCTACGACGTTGTTTCAATTGCATCGCAGACCCGTCCACGGCACAGTACCGGCCTCCGACAGACCGGGAGGATGAGGATACATTGAGCGGCTGGCTCATCATCATTGTCGCGCTTGCCTATGTGACGCTGCTGTTTGCGATCGCAAGCATCGGCGACCGGCGCGGAAAGGCGCGGACGGGCAACCAGCCGCGGCCGATGATCTATTCGCTCAGCCTCGCGGTCTACTGTACCTCCTGGACATTCTTCGGTTCGGTCGGCCTTGCGACCGAGCGGGGCATCGAGTTTCTGGCGATCTATATCGGCCCGGCGCTGATGTTCATTTTCGGGCACCGCCTGATACGGCGGATCATCAGGCTCTCGAAAGCCGAGAAGATCACGTCGATCGCGGATTTTCTGGCCGCCCGGTACGGCAAGGATTTCACCGTCGCGTCGGTGGCGACCATCATCGCGACCGTCGGAACCGTTCCCTATATCGCGCTCCAGCTCAAGGCGATTTCCGGATCGGTCGAGTTGATGGTGACCCACGTCAACCCGTACACGGCGAGCGCGCCGCCCGTGTTCGGCGACATCGCGCTGATCGTCGCTGTGCTGCTGGCGCTGTTCGCGGTGCTGTTCGGCACCCGCCATACCGACGCGACGGAACACCAGGACGGGCTGGTGCTGGCGGTCGCGGTCGAATCGGCCGTCAAGCTGGCAACGTTCCTGTTCCTCGGCATGGCGATCACCTTCCTGTCCTTCGACCGGCCGGCCATCCTGTTCGACGCGATCAGCGCGAACCAGCAGGTCCGCGCGGCGATGCAGTACACGACGGCGCCAACAACCTGGCTCGTGCTGACCGTCCTCAGCAGCCTGGCCATCCTGATGCTTCCGCGCCAGTTCTATGTCGGGATCGTGGAGAACAGGTCGGAGAAGGAAGTCGCGAAGGCGAGCTGGATGCTTCCGCTCTACCTCGCGCTGATCAACCTTTTCGTGCTGCCGATCGCCTTTGCCGGCCTGACCGTTGTCGGCCGCCAGACGAGCGCAGACCTCTATGTCGTCGCAATCCCGTTGCTGCAGGGGAACACGACGCTGGCGATGATCGCACTGATCGGCGGCCTTTCGGCGGCGACCGCCATGGTGATCGTGGCAAGCGTCGCGCTGTCGATCATGATCTCGAATGATCTGGTGATGCCGCTCATCCTGCGCCGGCTCCTGCTCCAGCACAGGCCGGAACGCGAGGACTGGTCGAAGATCATCCTGCGCATTCGCCGCGCCGCGATCTTCGTCGTGCTGCTCGCCGCCTTCCTCTACTACCGCGAAATCGCCAACAATATTCGCCTGGCGTCGATCGGCCTGCTGTCGTTCGCCGCCATCGCGCAATTCGCGCCCGCGTTCTTCGGCGGCCTGGTCTGGCGCGGCGGCAATGCGCGCGGCGCGGCGCTCGGAATGACCTCGGGCATTGTGGTGTGGACCTACACGCTGCTTCTGCCGTCGGTCGCCCCCGCCGATACTTCGTTCATCGTCAACGGGCCTTTCGGCATCACGTCGCTCACGCCCCAGGCGCTGTTCGGATTCGACGCCGAGCCGCTGAATCATGGCGTGCTGTGGAGCCTGGCGGTCAATACCCTGTTCTACGTGCTGGGTTCGCTGTCGCGCGCGGCCAATCCCCGCGAGCGAATCCAGGCCTCGATTTTCGTGCCGCGTGATGCGGCGCCGATCCCCAGCCTCAGGCGGTTCCGGACGATCGTCACGATCAACGTTCTGAAAGATACGATCTCGCGGTATCTCGGCACCGAGCGCACCGAACGCTCCTTCCAGTCCTTCGAGGAAACCGAGGGCAAGAAATATAACGGGGCCGACGTCGCCGACGCCAAGGCGATCCGGTTTTCCGAACAGCTTCTGGCCAGCGCGGTCGGCTCCTCGTCAGCGCGTCTCGTTCTCTCACTGCTATTCCAGCGCGTCGACCCGAGCTCGCGCGACGCCTACCGGCTGCTCGACGACGCCAGCGACGCCCTGCAGCAGAACCGCGACCTGCTGCAGATCGCCCTCGACCAGATGGAAGAGGGTATTACCGTTTTTGACAAGGACTTCGGGCTGACCTGCTGGAACCGGCAATTCCGCGCCCTGTTCGACCTGCCGGACCATCTCGGACAGGTCGGCATCCCGCTGTCGAAGATCATCGACCACATGGTCGAACGCGGTGAAATCAGGCCGAGTGACGAACCGCTGATCCTGGACAGGATGACGAGCTATCACAGGGCGTGGCAACTGGAACTCCGGCGCTCGAGGCGGATCATCGAGATGCGCTCCAATCCGATGCCGGACGGCGGCGTGGTCGCGACCTACGCCGACATCACCGCCCGCGTGGAGGCCGACCTCGCGCTCAAGCGGGCCAACGAAACGCTCGAGCAACGCGTGAGCGAGCGAACCACCGAACTGGTCCGTGTCAACGACGAACTCGCCCAGGCGCAGCAGCTGGCCGAGGAGGCCAATATCGGCAAGACGCGGTTTCTGGCCGGCGCGGGGCACGACATCCTGCAGCCGCTCAATGCCGCGCGCCTGTATTGCTCCGCCCTGCTGGAAAAATCGCGGCAGGGCGATGTGCGCCAGGTCGCGAACAACATCGATTCCTCGCTGGATTCGGTGGAAGCCATTCTTGGCGCGGTGCTCGACATTTCGCGCCTCGACACCGGCGCGCTAAAGCCCAACGACACGGTGTTCAACGTCGGCGACCTGCTCCGCCAGATCGGCACCGACTTCCAGCCGCTGGCGCAGGGCAAGAACCTCGACCTGCGGATCGTTCCCTCGTCGGCCCATGTCGAGACCGATCGCAACCTGTTCCGCAGGCTGATCCAGAACCTGGTTTCGAACGCGATCAAATACACCCGCGACGGGAAGGTGCTGGTCGGGATCCGGCGGCGCGGCGACATGTGCGAACTGCAGATCGTCGATACCGGAATCGGCATCCCGAAGAACAAGCTCAATGCGGTGTTCGGCGAGTTCACCAGGCTCGACGAAGGCGCCAAGGAAGCCGAGGGGCTCGGGCTCGGCCTGTCGATCGTCGACCGCATTGCGCGGGTGCTCAGACTCGAGATCCGCATGTATTCGGAACCGGGCAAGGGCACGCGGTTTTCCGTCATCCTGCCGCGTTCGGCCGGCGTGGCGACGAGCACCGAGGCGGGCGCCGCCGTGGCCGTGCGACCCTCCGGCGCGCTCGCCGGTCTCAACATCCTGTGCATCGACAACGACCCGCGTATCCTGGACGGAATGCGGCTGCTGCTGGAGGGCTGGCAGTGCCGCGTTCACACGATCGGAAATTCCTCGGAAATCGGTGCGCGCAAGGCCCAGAACCAGAGTCCGCCCGATGTCATCCTCGCCGACTATCACCTCGATGGCGAAAACGGCTTCGAGGCGATCGCGGCGTTGCGCCGCCACTTCGGAAACGACATTCCCTCCATCCTGCTCACCGCCGACCGGTCGGCGGAGGTCAAGGCGCGCGCGGAGGAACTGCAGATCCCGATCATCAACAAACCGGTCAAGCCGGCGGCTTTGCGCGCCGTGCTGACCCGCCACCGCAAGGTTCTTTCGGCGGCCGAATAGCAGCCGCGCCGGAGCCTGCCGATTCGAATGCTTCTAGCCGGTGGCGCCGAGCGGATCGGTTCCGATGCGCGCGAGACGGATGACCGCCTGGGTCCGGCTGTCGACGCCCAGTTTCTGGAGCACCGCCGAAACGTGGGCCTTGACCGTCGCCTCCGAGACGTTGAGTTCATAGGCGATCTGCTTGTTCAAAAGCCCCTCGGCCAGCATGCTCAGCACGCGCGTCTGCTGCGGCGTCAGCGTTTGCAGGCGAGTGATGAGATCGGAAATCTCCGGATCCTGCTCGACGCCGAGATCGACGCTTGCCGGAGTCCATATTTCCCCGGCGAGAACCGCTTCGACCGCGTTGCGGATATCCTCCATGCTGGAGGATTTGGATATAAAGCCGGACGCTCCCAGATCGAGCGAGCGCCGGATGGTTTCGGGGTCGTCGCTTGCCGAGACCACGATGACGGGAACCGCCGACTGAAGCCCGCGCATGCCGACAAGCGCGGACAGGCCGCTGGCGCCCGGCATGGCAAGGTCGAGCAAGACGAGGTCGAGGTCATCGTTAAGCGCGGCCAGCTTTTTGGCGCTGTCGAAATCGCCGGCTTCAAGGATCTCGGGATCCTTGCCCACACCGGAAAGAGCCTGTTTCAGCGCCCCGCGAAACAGGGGATGGTCGTCTGCTACCAGAAATCTCAAACCCGCTGACAAAAACCCCTCCCCAACCAGCACAAATGCTGGGGCGCTCTTCAAAGGCGCGTGTTTGAAAATAGGACGTAATGCACCGTCAATTCAAGTTGTAGTTTATTTCCGGCTAATGGGCGGAGATCGCAAGGCGTTTGACACAGAAGGGCCGCCGCCCCAAAAATCACCGGCGAATCGCCTCGCCTGCCCAGTCCCCTCACCACGATGCCGCGGTCGGGACTTCCGGCAGTTCGCGACAAAGACCGGGAACCATCGTGCAAAACCTGCCAGGCCGCCAAAAGACCGTCACCTACGCCCATGTCGGTCCGCTCACAGTCCTGTTTGCCGCGCTTCTCGGGATCTGCGTGATCCTCGAACGCGTCGGCGTCGACATCGCCGTCATCAAGACGATTCTGGTGTTCTTCTCGGGCGCCACCGTGATCGCCATCGGCCTGTCGAGCGGCACCATGCAGCCGTCGCGCTATTTCGCGACCGGACGCTCACTGTCGCCGGGCGTCAACGCCATGGCGACCGCCTCGATCTGGATGTCGGGGTCCGTTCTCCTGGCATTGCCGGGATATTTCGGGCTGGCGCCCCAGGCAGCGCTTGCGTTCGCCGCGGCCAGCCTCGCCGGCCTGGTGGTGCTCGGCATGACGATCGGGCCGGCCTTCAACGCTTCGGGCGCCTACGCGCTCGGCGACTACATGCGCATCCGCTTTTCCAGCACCGCAGCCCGCGCCGTGTCCGCCCTGCTCGCCATCGGCGTCTGTTTCGCGCTGCTGGTTCCGCAACTGGCCATCATGGCCTTCTTCATCGATCAACTGCTGCCGGTCGGTTCGTATACCGCCATCATATTCGCCATCGTCCCGGTGGGACTGGCGATCTGGCTGGGCGGCATGGTCGGCGCCAACCGCACCGAAGCGCTGATCTATGTCCTCGCCCTGGCGGGGTTCGCGGCACCGCTGGTGTATTTCCTGTTCAGTTCCGGGTCGAAGCCGGCCATCGAGACCCTTTCCGTCCTCGACCCGGTATCCTTTTTCCACGCCGGCACATTGTTTACCGGGGGCGACCTCCCGCCGGTTCCCGGCGCCGGCTGGCGGAAGATCCTGGTCATGGCGTTTCTCTGCATCGCGGCCATTGCGAGCCTGCCGCACCTGCTCGGCACGTTCGCCACCCTGCAGGAGCGGCGGGCCGCGCGCGGCGCGGGGATCCGCACGAGCCTGCTCGTCCTGATTCCGCTCCTGGCGGTGCCGTTCCATGCCGCATTCGCGCAAATCCTGGTGTTCGACACGCTGACCGGCCTGTCTGCCGGCGAAACCGGCCGGGCGGCCGGCTGGATATTCGCGCTGTCGCAAACGCCGTTCGGACCGCTGGTCTCGATCTGCGGCGAACCGGCGGTCAACGCCGCGGGCGTCGTGGCGGCCTGCGGCGGCGCGGCGCACAAGATCATCGCCTCCGACCTCGCCATCAACGCGGCGATCGTTCCCATGGCGATGACCGTGCGCGACGACCTGCCACTCCTGTTCGGCGGCGTCTTTTCGCTCGGCATCCTGCTGGCCGCCGCCTCGACCGCCATCGCGCTGACCCAGTCGATCGCGACATCCATCGCCCATGACCTGTTTCGCGGCGTGATCGCGCCCGGCGGTCCGGCCGGACCACGCCTGGCGGTAGCGCGGATGAGCGTGATCGCGGCGTGCCTGGCCGGCGGCTATGTCGCCTATCGGTATCCGCAGGCGGGCCTGCGCATGATCTTCTGGATCGGCGGTCTCTGCGCGGCAACGTTCTTCCCCGTCCTGCAACTGTCCCTGTTCTGGAAGCGGATGACCGGCGCGGGCGCAATCGCGGGCATGGTCTCCGGCCTTGCCGCATCGCTGTTCGGGCTGGTCATCAAGATCTGGGGAGCCGGCATCATCCCGGCCGAGGGTATTGGCGCATTGCCGGACTTCCTCGCCTATGTCGAACATTCCGACGTCGCGAACATCATCCTCACCGGAATGGCGGTTTCCCTGCTCTGCACGGTGCTGGGCACGCTGTTTTCCAGCGCGCCCCGGCAACCGTTGGCCGGCCTGACGAAGGTCAGGCAGATGTACCGAAGCATTCCGGCCGGCAATCACGAAGACTATTCCTGACCGAGCCGTTCCGAGGCGCAAGGATCCCATGGACAAGAACCTGATCGAGACCCACCGTTCGTTCGTCGACACCTGGGAGTGCGACGAGAATGCCCACATGAACGTGCAATTCTATCTCAAGCGGTTCGACGAAGCGGCGCGCTTCCTGCGGTTCATGGACGGCGACGGCGACATGGCGGCGGCCCTGCCCCGCATTCGCCATGTCCGGTTTCATGCCGAGCTGGACGCCGCGCGCTCGGCGGTCATCGAGTCAGGCGTGATCGGGAACGGTCCGTTTGAGGGCTGGGCCGTGCACATGATGCGCGAGAGCGCCAGCGGAAAGCTCAGCGCGACCGCGATCGACAGCCCGGACGGCGGCACGGGCGGGCGGGCGCGCGCTGACGAGAAAGCGGTCGCCGAGGCATTGCCGCGCAGCCTGAATGCCGAACCGCTGGTCCCGGTCGACGGCGACACCGTGCTTCGCCAGGGCGGTCTCGTGTCCCACCGCTGCATCGTTCGGCCGTCCGAATGCGACACGAATGGCGAGATGCTGCAGCAATTCTACATCGCCCGCTTTACCAGCGGCGCGCCGCATGCCTGGGATCACGCCGGCATCGGAACCCGATGGCTGTTCGAGAACGGGTTCGGGCGCGTCGCGGTCGAGATGAAAATCGACCACCATGCGCCGGCCCGCGCGGGCGACCCTGTCCTGCTCTATACCCGGCTGGAAATACAGGGCGAAAAGCTGCTCCGCCTGCATCACGAACTTGTTCGCGCCGGGGACGGCGCCGCGCTGGCGAGCGCCGAAGTCATCGCACTGGTGCTCGACCTCAAGACGCGGAAATCGGTGGCGCTGCCGGAACAGATCCGCAAGGACCTCGCGCCGGCGGCGATGGCCTAAGCGCTCGGTCGCGCCCGTCAGGTGCGGTCGGGCTGGTCGCTGTTCTCGAACTCGCGGACCATGTCCATGAAGCGGCGGAAGAACTTTTCCATGAAGCCGAGCGACCGTTCGAACTCCTCGTCGCTCGGCAGGCTGTTTTCGCCGGTCAGATCGCGCGGCGGACGCGGCGGCGGCATGACCTCGAGCGCGGTGACGCGCCGTTCGAGCTCGTCCACGCGGCGGCGAAGCGCATCGATCTCGTCGATGGAGGCCGTTCTTTCGTCGACGGCCGGGCGGCAGGCGAGCTGTCCGTTCTCCTGGCTACAGGTCGACAGCTCTCCCGTCTGCTTGTCGAGGCGGACGATGCCGTTTTCGGTCTGCTCCATCTGGAACCGCGCATCCTGCGCATATGCGGGCATCGCCGCCGGCAACAAAAGCGACGCGCCGATCAGGATCGTTTTTCGCATGGCAGTTCTCCCTGTTTGGCAGATGTAAGGCGGCAATTGCGCCGGAAATGGGTCTCGGCCCCGACCGCGTTGTGACAAACCCGACAAATCGGCGCCGGCATTCTTCCTTCCGGCGGCGATTCCCACTATAGCGGCGGCCATGGCGAACATCATCTACAAGATCGCACCGCGAGCCCTTTGGGAAGATGCGGAACAGCGCGGCCGGTTCGACGGCGCGCCGGTCGATCTCGCCGACGGTTTTATCCATTTCTCGACGGCCGTCCAGGTGCGTGAGACCGCGGCGCGGCACTTTGCCGGCCAGGACGATCTGGTGCTGGCCGCGATTGACGGGCAGGCGCTCGGCGACGCGCTGAAATACGAACCGTCGCGCGGCGGCGCGCTGTTCCCGCATCTCTACGCGCCGCTCGACATGGCGGCGGTGGTGCGGGTGGTTCCGTTGCCGCTGGGCGGCGATGGCGCCCATGTCTTTCCGGACGACCTCGCATGAAGGGCGCGCTCGAGCGGCTCGGCATGAAGGCGCTGTTCGGCTTCGACGCCGAGACCGCGCACGGCTTGTCGGTCGCGGCGCTGAAGACGGGTCTCGTCGCCGCGGCAACACCGCGACCCGATCCGCGGCTGGCGGTCGAGGTGGCGGGGCTCACCTTCCCCAACCCGCTCGGCATGGCGGCGGGCTACGACAAGAACGCCGAGGTGCCGGACGCGCTGCTTCGCCTCGGCTTCGGCTTCGTCGAGGTCGGCACGCTGACGCCGAAGCCGCAGCCCGGCAACCCGAAGCCGCGCCTGTTCCGCCTGCCCGCCGACCATGGCGTCATCAACCGGATGGGCTTCAACAATGACGGCCATGCAGCGGCGCTCGCGCGGTTGCGGGCCCGGGCCCGCCGGCCGGGGATCGTCGGCGTCAATATCGGCGCCAACAAGGACAGCGACGACCGCATCGCCGACTATGTC
>JBNLDE010000005.1:0-42494 GCA_050304175.1 Zhengella sp.
CGAGATGTTCGCGCGCGACCGCTCGCGCGTCGCCGACGCGATCGAACGGCTGGACGAGTGCCCGTTGGGCGCCGCCGCGCTGGCCGGAACCGGCTTCCCGATCGACCGCCACATGACGGCGAAGGCGCTCGGCTTCCGCGAGCCGACCCGCAATTCCATCGACACCGTGTCGGACCGCGACTTCGCGCTCGAATTCCTGTCGCTGGCGGCGATCTGCGCGACGCACCTGTCGCGCCTCGCCGAGGAGATCGTCATCTGGTCGACGCCGCAATTCGGCTTCGTGCGCCTGTCGGACGCGTTTTCCACCGGCTCCTCGATCATGCCGCAGAAGAAGAACCCGGACGCCGCCGAGCTGATCCGCGCCAAGACCGGCCGCGTCAACGGCGCGCTGGTGAAGCTGCTGACCGTCATGAAGGGCCTGCCGCTCGCATATTCCAAGGACATGCAGGAAGACAAGGAGGCAGTGTTCGACGCCGCCGAGACGCTCGACCTGATGATCGCGGCGATGACCGGCATGGTGCGCGACATGGAGATCAACGTGGCCGCCATGAGGAAGGCGGCCGGCAGCGGCTATTCCACCGCCACCGACCTCGCCGACTGGCTGGTGCGCGAGGCGGGCCTGCCCTTCCGCGAGGCCCATCACGTGACCGGGCGCGCCGTCGCGCTGGCCGAGGAGAAGAAATGCGGGCTGGAAAAGCTCGCGCTTGAAGATCTTCAGGCGATTCACCCGGCGATCACCGACGGCGTTTTCTCCGTCCTGTCGGTTGCCAATTCGGTCAAAAGCCGCACATCCTATGGCGGAACCGCGCCCGCCCAGGTGCGCAGGCAGATCCGGGCGCAGCGCAAGCGCCTGGCAAAAGGCTGAAAGATCGAATGCGGATGCAATCGGCCGGCCTTTCCGCTAAAAGAGACGGCAACGAGTACGACGGATGACGCAATGACACCGCGAAAGCTGCTTACCCTCCTGATGGTCATCGCCGCCGCCGGCCTGGTGGCGACGGCGTGCGGACGCCGTGCGCCGCTGGAAACGCCGATGGAGGCGGCCGCGCGCGAGGCCCGCGAAGCGCATGTGAGCGGCGCGCCGGCCGAAGACAAGAAGTCCGACAGCGACGAGGACAAACGCTTCGTCCTCGATCCCCTGCTCGACTGACCCCTTTTTCCTGTTCGGACATTTCACCGTGAACCATTTCGAATTCCGTGACGGCATCCTCCACGCCGAGGACGTGCCGGTTCCTGCGATCGCCGCGGCGGTCGGCACGCCGTTCTATCTCTACTCGACCGCGACGCTCACTCGCCACTACGAGGTGTTTGCGCAGGCCTTCGACGGCCTGGACGTGCTCGTTTGCTACGCGATGAAGGCCAACTCCAACCAGGCCGTCATCAAGACGCTTGCCGAGCTTGGCGCCGGCGCCGATGTCGTCTCCGAAGGCGAATTGCGCCGCGCTCTCGCCGCCGGCATTCCCGCGAGCCGCATCGTGTTTTCCGGCGTCGGCAAGACGGCCGGCGAAATGGATTTCGCGCTCGATGCCGGCATCCACTGCTTCAACGTCGAATCCGAGCCGGAGCTGGAGCTGCTCTCGGCCCGCGCCGCGGCCAGGGGCAAGGTGGCGCCGGTCTCGCTGCGCATCAACCCGGATGTCGATGCGCGCACCCACCGCAAGATTTCCACCGGCAAGGCGGAGAACAAGTTCGGCATTCCCTGGCACCTCGCCCGCGAGGTCTATGCCCGCGCGGCCGGGCTGCCCGGCATCCGCGTCACCGGCATCGACATGCATATCGGCAGCCAGATCACCGAGCTGCAGCCGTTCGACGATGCCTTCACCCTGCTGAGCGAGCTGGTCGAGACCCTGCGTGGCGACGGCCACGAGATCGAGCATGTCGATCTCGGCGGCGGGCTCGGCATTCCCTACCGCATGGACAACGATCCGCCGCCGCTGCCCATGGCCTATGCCGAGGTCGCGCGCAAGCACATCAACCGGCTCGGCCTGAAGGCGATCCTTGAGCCGGGCCGGCTGATCGCCGGCAATGCGGGCATCCTCGTCACCAGCGTCGTCTATCTGAAGGAGGGCGACGCCAAGAATTTCGTCATCGTCGACGCGGCGATGAACGACCTGATCCGCCCAACCCTCTACGAGGCGTTCCACGAGATCTACCCGGTCGAGCAGAAGCCGGCGACCGCGCCCTGGATGACGGCAGACATCGTCGGCCCGGTCTGCGAAACCGGTGACTATCTGGCCCATGACCGCGAGATCGCGCGGGTCGGCCCCGGCGACCTCCTGGCCGTCGGGTCGGCCGGCGCCTATGGCGCCGTCCAGGCCGGGACGTACAATTCGCGCCTGCTCGTGCCCGAGGTCCTGGTGAAGGGCGATCGCTATCACGTAATCCGGCCGCGCCGGACCTATGAAGAACTGATCGCGCTCGACAGCCTGCCCGACTGGCTGTGAGCCGCCGGCCGGCGAACAATCACGCATTCGTGGCCTCGCCTTTGACATGATTGGTGCTATCTTCTGTACGGTAGTGCCGCTGTGCCATGCGGCGGACGGAAAACGGGAGCAAAGGCGATTTTCGGCGACAAGCCCGCACCGGAAACATTCCTGGCCCGAATCGCGCGCACGCGCGCTGCAAGTCGCGCCGCGCTGACGTTCGAGCGCGCCTGGCCGCTGCTTCTGCCGTTCCTCCTCGTCGTCGCGCTCTATCTTTCCGCCGCCTGGCTCGGCTGGTTCCGCCTGATCCCCGACTGGCTGCGCATCGCCAGCGGCATCCTGTTCCTGGCGGCCGGCCTCGTCGCGCTCGTTCCGCTGCGCCGGTTCCACCTGCCGAACAGCGGTGAAATCGATGGGCGCATCGAACGCGCGAACGCGCTGGTCCACCGCCCCGTCACGACCCAGACCGACCGGATCGCCGCTCCAGGCGACCCCTTCTCGGCCGCCTTGTGGCGCGAACACCAGAAAAGGGTCGCCCGCGGCATCGGCAGGCTGGGTGCCGCAAGCCCCGCCACCGGGGTGCCGCGCCGCGATCCCTATGCCGTCCGCGCGATCGCCGGCCTGCTGCTCGTGGCCGCGTTCGCCTATTCCTTCGGCTCCGGCGGCGGCTCGGTCCGCGACGTCTTCGTGGCGCATGCAGGGGCAAACGCCATTCCGCCGCGCATCGACGCCTGGGTGACACCGCCGGCCTATACCGGCCGTGCCCCGGTGTTCATGACCGCCGAGGCCAACCGCGAGACGGACCAGTTCAACGTGCCGCAGGGCAGCGCGGTCACGGTGCGGGTGACCGGCGGCAGCGGCGACGAAGCCCTCGATTTCTCCGCAGCCGGCAGCGATGCGCCGCAGGCCATTGAGCCCAAGGCCGACACGAACCGCGCCTCGACCCGGCAGTTTGCGCTCAAGCTCGAACGCGGTGGCACCCTGTCGCTCGGTGCCGGCGACCGGATCCTGCGCGACTGGACCTTCACGATCATTCCCGACACCGCGCCGGCGATCCGGTATCTCGACGACCCGAAGCGCGCGGTGAACGGCGCGCTCGAACTCAGCTACGCGATCGACGACGACTATGGTGCCGATTCCGCCGAAGCGCAGATTGCGCTGGCCGACAAGCCGGCGCCCGACGCCCACCCGCTTTACGACGCCCCCGAACTTCCCCTGGCGCTGCCGCGCCGCAATTCAGCCGACGGCGCGGCCAAGACTAGCGCCAACCTGACCGAGCACCCGTGGGCAGGCGCTCCGGTGTCGATCCGGCTCAGGGCCGTCGACGCGGCCGGCCAGGAGGCGTTCAGCGACAGCCACGAAATGGCCCTGCCGGAGCGGAGTTTCACCAATCCGCTGGCCCGCGCCGTCATCGAGCAGCGCCGCCTGCTGGCGCTCGATGCAAATCGCGTGGCCCGCGTTCTCCTGCTGCTCGATTCGCTGATGCTGCGGCCCGAGGAAACGCTGTCCAATCCGACCCACTTCCTCGGCCTCACCACGATCCGTTCGCGCCTCAAGCTTGCCACGTCCGACGACGAATTGCGCGGGGTGGTCGACTACATGTGGGAAGTCGCCCTGCAGATCGAGGACGGCGACCTGACCGCGGCCGAAAAGCGCTTGCGCGATGCCCAGCAGGCGCTGCGCGATGCGCTGGAGAATGGTGCGTCCGACAAGGACATCGAGCGCCTGATGAGTGAATTGCGCGAGGCGATGAACGAATTCCTGCGCGAATTCGCCGAACGGTCGCTGCAGAATCCGAACAATCCGCAAATGCCGCAGCAAGGCCAGGAACTGCGCAAGTCGGACCTCGACCGCCTGCTCGACCAGATCGAGAACCTCGCCAAGTCGGGCGCCCGCGACAAGGCCAGGGACATGCTTTCGCAGCTCGAGAACATGATGAACAACCTGCAGGCGGGGCGTCAGCAGCAGAACGGCTCGCAAAACGCGATGCGCGAGCAAATGAACGAGCTTGGCGAGATAATGCGCCGCCAGCAGGAGCTGATGAACGAGACCTACCGTCTCGACCAGATGCAGCGCGGCCAGCGCGGCAACCGCCAACAACGCCAGCAGCAGGGCGAAAACGGCCAGCAGGGCCAGCGCCAGCAAGGCCAACAAGGCCAGCAGGGCCAACAGGGCGAGAACCAGCCCGGCCAGGGCCAGAACGGCATGACCGCCGACGAACTGGCGGAGGCGTTGCGCCAGCTGCGCGAGGGCCAGGGCCAGCTTGAAGGCCGCCTCGGCAATCTGATGGACCAGTTGCGCGGCCTCGGAATCAAGCCGGGCGAAGGTTTCGGCGAGGCCGGCGATGCGATGGGCCGCGCGGGCAAGGCGCTTGGCCGCGCCGACGGCGAAGAGGCGGTGGGCAGCCAGGGCCAGGCGCTGGAGGCATTGCGGCGCGGCGCCCAGGACATGATGAATCAGATGCAGCAGGCCCGCCGCGGCGACCAGGGCGGTGCCGAGGATGGCAGCGCCCACCAGGGCTCCGCCGACCGCGACCCGCTTGGCCGGCCGCGTGCATCTTCGGGTCCGGATTTCGGTGAATCCGTCGACGTTCCCGACGAGATCGACACCCAGCGCGCCCGCGAAATACTCGAGGCGATCCGCCGCCGGCTAGGCAACGCGCTGTCGCCGGAAGTGGAAAAGCGCTACCTGGAACGCCTGCTGGAACTTCAATAGGTGGGTGTCAGGCGGCGAGCGCCGTTACCACCGCCTTGCGGATTTCGACCAGCGTGAAGGGCTTGGTCACCACATCGATGATGATCCCGGTAAGGTCGCTTGCCCGTTCGCGCTGCTCGGCGTAGCCGGTCATCAGCAGGATTTTCAGCTCGGGATATGTGCTGGCCGCGCTTTTCGCCATCTCGATGCCGTCCATGACCGGCATACGAATGTCGGAAAGCACCAGATCGAAACGGCCATCGGCCTCGCTGAGAACGGCCAGTCCTTCTTCGCCGTCTTCGGCGGTCTCGACCTCGTGGCCGTCGACGCCCAGGGCCCGCGCCGTGAATTCGCGAACCGACTCGTCATCCTCGACCAGAAGAATACGCGCCATCAATCGTCGCCCTTGACCACGCCGACAAACGGCAGTTCGCGGAACGCGTGTCCCGCATCCATTCCGTACCCGACGACGAAGTGATCCGGGCAGTCGAAGCCGACGAAATCGGCGTCGATCTCGCTGGTCCGCCGCATCCGCTTGTCCAGCAGCACGGCGATCGACACCGACCGCGCCCCGCGCGACAACAGCAGCTCGCGCACGAAACGCAGCGTCTTTCCCGATTCGAGGATATCGTCGATCAGCAGGATGTCCCGTCCGGTCACGTCATTGTCGATATCGCGCAGCACCTTGATCTCGCCGCTCGTCTTGCCCGCGCCGTAGCTCGAAATCATGATGAACTCGACTTCCGGCGAAATTCCGACATCGTGCATCGCGCGGATCAGGTCGGCCGCGAAAATGAACGACCCCTTGAGCACGGAAATCACCAGCAGGTTTTCGAATTTCTTGTGCGCGATGTCCTTGGCGAGTTCGAGATTGCGCCGCGCGATCGCCGATGCGCTGAAAAGCACCTCGATATCCCTGCCCCGGACAATGGCCATTCCTATTCCTCCGCGCTGCCGAGTTTCACCGAAACCGTGTCGACTCCGTTCTTAGGCATCGGAACGCGTCCTGAAAAGAGATGGTGTGCGCCGGGCGCAAGATTGCCGGCCCGCGCCGGCAGCCTGAACTGGCGGCTGTTCCCGTTGTCGCCCTCGATATTGATGATCACCGGCGGGATCCGGTGGCTGGCGGTGCCGCGGTTTTCGACCGTTGCCTCGATGAGCATGAAGCCGGCCGCCGGGTTGTCGCCGGGCCGGGCCTGAACATCGGCGATGACAAGCGCCCCGCGGGCGGCTCCGCTGCCGGTCAACAGGGCGTGGCCGCCGGATATCCAGAACGCCGAAGCGACCAGGGTGACCGCAAGGCCCCAGAATACAGGGCCGCCGGTCTGGCGGAAATGATTGCCGAGGCCCGACAGGGGCCGTTCGCGTTCGCCGCGCAGCACGTTGAGGTTCGCTGCACCGTCACCGGGGGCGGATTTACGCATGGGGTCCGCGGTTTTCTGTTCGCCGGCATCGCGCGAAGGCCCGGGGGCGGGACCCAGCGTCTCAAAGACGGCGTCCTCGGCATCGGCGAACCTGTCGGCTGTGCCCGGCTGCGCGCGCGCATGATCCGCAGGAAGGATTTCGCCGGTCACAGGGAACGATTGTGATTCGCGAATCATGGATGAGAATTCCCGCCGGATCGAACTCCCGCGATAGCAAAGAATGGTTAACCCTTCTTCAAACACCGTTTTATTCGCGCATGCCTTGACCCTGCCATTAACCGCCGATTAACCATGCGCATTGAGTGTCGGTGACGGCTTGAAAGAGGTCGCCAGGCCCGCCGTTTGCAAGACATCATGGCGAGACGCAGTGATACGGTTCGAAAATGTCGGCTTGCGCTATGGAATGGGTCCGGAAATCCTCCGCGACATCTCGTTCCATCTGCCGCCGCGATCATTCCAGTTCCTGACCGGCCCTTCGGGCGCGGGCAAGACGACTTTGCTGCGCCTGCTTTTCATGTCGCTCAAGCCGACCCGTGGCCTGATCACCGTCTTCGGCAAGGATCGCTCCAAGATCACCAGGACCGAACTGCCGATGCTGCGCCGGCGCATCGGCGTGGTCTTCCAGGATTTCCGCCTGCTCGATCACCTGACCACCTGGGAGAATGTAGCGCTGCCGCTCAGGATCCGCGGCCGCGAGGAGGCGGACTATCGCTCCGATGTCACCGAGCTCCTCAAATGGGTCGGTCTCGGCGACCGGATGCACGTGTTGCCGCCCGTCCTGTCCGGCGGCGAAAAGCAGCGTGCCGCGATTGCGCGCGCCCTGATCGAACAGCCCGACATCCTGCTGGCCGACGAGCCGACCGGCAATGTCGATCCGCCGCTGGCGCGGCGGCTGCTGCGCCTGTTCATCGAGTTGAACCGGTCCGGCACCGCGGTCGTCATCGCCACCCACGACCTGACCCTGATGGACCAGGTCGATGCGCGGCGCATGATCCTCACCAACAACAGGCTCGACATTTATGACTGAGCGGCGGCCCGGCAGAATTCCGCCAAAGCGGCCCGGCGACGGCAGCGGCCGCGCGATGCCCCCGGCATCGGGCCGGCGTTCGCTCGGGACCGCCCGGCTGGCGAAACTTCCGTTGCCGAAATTCGTTTTCGGCAAGCGCGGCCGCGCACCTTCGCCGATCGTCCCCGCCGGCAATATCGCCGGCCGGGCGCTCGTCTTCGTGATCGCGATCATGACCTTCCTGTCCTGCCTGACGCTTGGCGCCGTGGCGCTGGTGCGCGACACGGCTGCGACCTGGCAGAGCCAGATCTCGCGCGAGGCCACGATCCAGATCCGCCCGGCCGACGGTTTCGACATCGAGGCGGCGCTGGCGAAGGCGCGGGACATCGCGCGCGGATTCGACGGCGTCGAGGACGCCACGGTCGTCGACGCCGAGGCCACCGCCCGGCTGCTGGAACCCTGGCTCGGCACGAATTTTGACATCGGCGAACTGCCGGTGCCGCGCCTGGTCATCGTCACCATCGACGAGTCCGATCCGCCCGACTTCGCCGCGATGCGCGCAGCGCTCTCCGTCATTCCCCATCTCAGCCTGGACGACCACCGCACCTGGGTCGACCGCCTGGTGTCGATGGCGCGGACAACGGTCGCGATCGGGATCTCCATCCTCGTCCTGATGCTGTCCACGACCGTCCTGACCGTGGTCTTCGCCACCCGCGGCGCGATGGCCGGAAACGGCCACATCATCGAGGTCCTGCATTTTGTCGGTGCGGAGGCGAAATTCATTGCCGCGGAGTTCAGGCAGCGCTTCCTCCTGATCGGGCTGAAGGGCGCGGCGGCCGGCGGCGCCATCGCGGTCGCCGTCTTTCTCGGCTTCTCCTGGTGGTCGGCGCGCAACCTCGCGACGCCCGAAGCCGACCAGGCTACCGCCCTGTTCGGCAATTTCTCCATCGGACTGGAAGGTTACCTGGGCGTCGCAGTGATCATGATCATCGTCTCGTTCCTGACCGGCGTCACCTCGCACGTCACCGTCATTGCCCATCTCGCCCATATCGACGCGGCAAACGGCGAGAGCGCGTGACCGGCGCGCCGGCCCCGCGCCGGGCCGTTGGATGGCGGGAGGAAAACGCCGGACTATATCTATTCATTGCCCGGTTTTGCCGTTAACGAGGACACATGGACCAGGGGCAGGATCGCATAGGCGCGGAGGAAAAGGCCGCGCGGGATGACCGTGGGAACGCGGGGCGCGTCCGGCGGCTGACCCGGCGCATCCTCGGCTACGGCCTCCTGCTGTGCGCCGCCTGTTTCCTGGCCGGATTTGCGCTCTTCTCCAATTACGTCGCCAGCCTGTCGCCGCCGAAACCGGAACTCAGGGCCGACGGCATCATCGTGCTGACCGGCGGCTATCAACGTATCAAGACCGCCGTTGACCTGCTGAAATCCGGACATGGCGCGCGGCTCCTCATCACCGGCGTCAATCCGATTGCCAGCAGGGACGAGCTGCGTTCGGTTTCCGGCGCCGACCGCGCGCTGTTCTATTGCTGCGTCGATATCGACGTCGCCGCGCTCGACACGATCGGCAACGCCGAGGAGAGCGCGAAATGGCTGCGCCGCAACGGCTACAACAGCGTCATCGTGGTCACCAACAACTACCATATTCCGCGCAGCCTGCTGGAACTCAGCCAGACCGCTGAAGGCGTGGAAATCATCCCGTGGCCGGTGGTCAACACCCCGCTGGAGGGCGGCGGCTGGCTGAGCAGGCCACAAGTCATCAGGGTCTTCCTGACCGAATACACCAAGTACCTTGCCGCCCTGGCGCGCGCGACCGTCCACCGGGTCCGCGACAGCAAGATCGCCCAATCCGTGCACGACTCTTCCGACCCCGCATCCTGAATGCCCGGTCGCGGTGCGGCTTGAGCCAAATGACGGTTTCCATTTGCCGCCCGCTGATGGTATCCGTCGCCGGAAACTGGTTCTTGCGCGGTTGGTGCTGATGGTTGTCCTGCGATCGGTGGCTTTTAACGTCGCCTTCTACGTCTCGCTCGTCGCGCAGATGATTTTCTGGACGCCCTATTTCTTTCTCGCGCCGCGCAAGAAGGCCTGGTACGTGCCGAAGTTCTGGGCGCGCTCCAATCTCTGGCTGCAGGACAAGATCGCCGGCACCAGGAGCGAGATCACCGGCCAGGAGAACCTGCCCGACGGGCCGTTCATCCTGGCGCCGAAACACCAGTCGTTCTGGGATGCCTTCGCCTTCCTGCCCTGGGTTCCGGACGGCCTGTACATCCTGAAACGCGAGTTGATGTGGATTCCGCTGTTTGGCTGGTACGTCGCCAAGATGCGGATGATCCCGATCCATCGCGGCAGCCGCTCGGTCGCCCTGCGCAAGGCCGTCACGCTCACCCGCGAACGCATCAAGGACGGCCGCCAGCTCATCATCTACCCCGAAGGCACCCGCCGCCCGCCCGGCGCGGAACCGGCCTACAAATACGGAATCGTCGAGCTCTACGTCCAACTCGGCGTACCGGTCGTTCCGGTCGCCCACGTTGCCGGCCTGTATTGGCCGCGGCGGAAGTTCCTGCGCTATCCGGGAACCATCCGCGCCCGCTTCCTGCCGCAGATCGAACCGGGATTGCCGCGCGAGGTGTTCCTCAAGAGGCTGGTCGACGAGACCGAGGCCGCATGCGACGCCTACCTGATCGAGGTCGCGCAATCGCCCAATCCGCCGCCAATGCCGCCAACCGCGGTCAGACGGCTGGAGGAACTGGGCGTGGACACGTCGAAGCTGGCGAAGAGCTAGCGCCTTTCGGCCCCGGCCTCAGAACGGATGCTTGCCCGTGATCCGCGCGGCGACGCCTTCCAGCCAATGATCGCGAATGCCGAGCGTGCGAAGATGGTCGAGCGTGTTCAGCACGTATTCCTCGTTCGGCCCGGAATGGCCCGATGCGCCGGCAACGTGGCGCGCCGCCTCGTCCATGCCCAGCCGGCCGGCATACTGGCTGTGGCCGCGGTCGACGATATAGCCGAGCGTGTTCACGGCGTGCCCGTTGTCCAGCGTCACGCGCAGCGTCTTCTCGTGATAGACGCGGGTCACCAGTTCGCGTTCGCGCAGATAGTCCGTGACCGCCGCGCGCAATTGCGGATCGATGCGAAAGGCGATGCCGATGCAGGAGCCGCCGCGGTCGAGGCCGAGCACCAGCCCCGGCCGGGTTTGCGTCCCGCGGTGGACGAACGACTTGACGCATAGCGAGCGGTGATAGCCGTGCAGGTGCGCCCTGTGGGTCTCCAGATAGTCGAACCCCGGCCGCCACATCAGCGACCCGTAGCCAAACACCCAAAAATCGCCCATATCCATTCCGAACCTAGAAACCCGGCACAGCCGTGCAACACCCCGGCCCGCAATGAACCTTACTCCCGACAAAAGGCCTTATCGAGGGTCCCGCCGCATCCTGTGGCTCGCCGCAGGCATTGTCGTCGCGATAGCCGCCTATACTGGAGGCTGGATCTATATCGGCGACCAGGTTGAAGCGCAAACCGCCCTCTACATCGACCGCCTCAACGCGCAGGGCAAGCGCGCGGATTGCGAGCGGGCGGAGGCACGCGGCTACCCGTTCCGCATCGGCCTGTTCTGCGTTTCGGCACGTTACGAGGACGCTTCGGCGGGGATATCGTTCTCCGCGGGCGCGCTGCGTTCGGCCGCCCAGATCTACAATCCGTCGCATATAGTCGGCGAGCTCGACAGCCCCGCCCGGCTGGAACTGCCTGGCCTTGTCCCGCTTGAACTGGACTGGGACCTGTTGCGTTCGAGCCTGCGGACGGCCGATCCGCTCCCCCGCGCGGTTTCGGTCGAAGGCAGCAATATCGAGGCGAAATCGGTCAACGACCCGTCCGATCCGGCCCTGTTCACCGCGCAGCAATTCGAGGTGCACATGCGCATGCGCGATCAGGCGGTCGACCTTGCCTTGTCGACAAAGGCGCTCGACCTCTCCGACACCGTCATCGCCGGCAATCACCTGCCGCCCTTCGACGCCGCCGCCGATGTCACGATCGATGCCGGCGTGAAGCTCGCCTTGTCCGGCCGCCGGAGCCTGCGCGGGCAATCGGGCGTGATCCGGTCGGCAAGGTTCGATCTCGCGGAAGGCGCCGGGTTCGACCTCTCCGGCACCATCCAGGTCGACGCCGAAGGGCTGATCGACGCGGACCTGACGCTCACCGCGCGCGAACCGGCAAAGCTGTCTGAGCTCCTCGCCGACGGATTTCCGCAGATCCGCGAGGCGATCGACTCAAACATGGCGATCTCGGCCGCCATTGCCGCGTCGGGAAGAACCGTTTCGCTGCCGCTCGTCGTCAGGGGCGGCAAGCCGGTGATCGGATTTATCGCGCTGGAGCCGATTCCGCCCCTGCCTTGACAGCAACAGGATCAGCCGTTGCTCTCGGTCGCCAGGCCGACGCGCAATCCGCCCCAGTGACGGCCCCTGACGAAGATCGGGCAGGACAGGTCCTTCATCAGGTGATACTCGCCGCCGCCCATGTCGCGGCGGTAGGTCTGCAGCAGGAACGTCTTGGTATTGCGCCCGGCCGCCAGCCCGGTCCGGTCGTTGAAGATTCGCCGGTTGCGGCAGTTCGCGGCATTCCAGACCGGATCCTCGCCCTGCGGCTGCGAATATTTCAGATTGTGCGTCGGAAGATATCCGTTCCGGTCGACGGCGGCGCAGAAGATGACCCGCCGGTCGACATCGAGGAACGCCTCCTGGATGGCCGGCATCACCTCGTCGGTGAAGGTGGTGAACGCTGTCATCACCTGCTCGGGATCGGTGCCGGGAACCGGCTGGTAATTGTCATCGAACAGGTCCGACAGCGAAATCCGCCCCGTGTCGACGGCTTGCTCGAAGATCCGGGCCGTTTGGGCGGCCGATTCCATGCATGCGCGGATGAGCGGCGAATCGCTTGTCTCGATGCCGCTTTCCTCGACCAGCAGGACCATGTCCTCGGAAAACGCGACAAGCTGGTCGAACTTCCTGGTCGTGTCGGCCAGCTTGCCGGAATTCTCCTGGGCCATCCGGTCGAGCAGCGTGACCTGGCCGAGAATGTCGCCGCAAATGGTATTGGCCCGCTCGACCGGCTCCGAAATCCTGGATATCTCGGCGGTCATGGTCGCGACGTTCTCGCCGAAAACATGGAACTTGCGGAGATCGGCATCAATCGTGGCCGACCGTTCCACCGCCGCCGATGCCTTGTCGGCATTCGACCGGTTTTGGGTCTGGAGAAGCTGGACCGACGAGCTCAGCTTTTCCAGGCGGCTGATGATGTCGCGCGACACCTGGGCGGTCTGGCCGGCAAGCTGGCGCACGGAATCGGCCACGACGGCAAAGCCGCGGCCCGCATCGCCGGCATGCGCGGCCATGATGCCGGCATTGATCGCCAGCATCTGGGTTTCGGCGGCGATGTTCTGGATCGATTCGGAAAAGCCATAGACCTCGGAGAGCTGGCTCACGACCGAATCGAACTCGCCGAAAACCTCGTTCGACGACTTCGCCATTTCCTGGATATCGCGAATGGCGACCGAGAGCGCGTTCTCGATCGAACTGGCGGTGTCGTTGAGACCGTCATGCACGGCCGCGGCCGAACCGACCGCTTCGCGGGCGACCGAGGCAGCGTCGGCGCTCGTGTCCGCGATCTGCTGCAGTGAGCCGGTGAGTTGATGAAAGGCCTTGGCTTCTTCGGCGATATCCGACGCCACATCGCCGACCGTACCGTGCATGTCGGCGATATTGACCGACAGATCTCCGAGCCTCGATCCGACGCGCGAGACCACCTTTGCAAGGTCCTTGCCGGCGCCTTCCGCTCCGGGGGCCGGGATCAGCGCCTCCTCGGCATGTGCAATATGCTCCGGGCCATCATCGCCCTCCATTTCGGCCGCCATCGCACTGCCATGGAATTGCTGGGTCATTCTCCACCCTTTCGCCGCCGACACGCGGCACAGTTCTGCGCATGGTGCAAAGTTGAGCCGACCTTATCCGGGCAACATTGCGCGAAGCTTATTGCTTCGCGTTCGTTCCGCGGTAGTGGACGAAAGTATAATGGAGCCTGCCGCGCCTCACCTGGCCGCCCCGCATCCGCCGCCGCCATATATACGGAAAGCATATTGCAAGAAGATCGCGACGCCGTTCGAAATAAAGCGCCGCACAATCCCGCCCCGGCGCCGCGGCCGGGGCCTAGTCGGACGAGTAGGGACGCGGCAACGGCCGGTTGGACTTCAGCTTTTCCGGTTTGGGCTGCACCGAGATGTGCTCTTTCTCGATGACCTTGCGGCGCGTGAGGCGGCTCGTGGACAGGAGTTGCTCCAGCTTTTCGCCGTCCTCCTGTTCGATCGCGTCGGAGAACGCTTCCAGGTCGCCCATGAAGGTGTGGAGAATTTCCAGAACCTGTACCTTGTTGCCCAGAAAGATGTCGCGCCACATCGACGGATTGGACGAGGCGATCCGGGTGAAATCGCGAAAGCTGCCGGCCGAGAACTTGATCACCTCGGATCCGAGCTTCTTTTCGTATTTCAGCGCGGTGTGGAAAATCGAATAGGCGGCCAGATGCGGAAGATGGCTGGTGATCGAGAGCACGAAATCGTGGTGGATCGGCGACATCACCTCGACCTTGGAGCCAAGAGCCTCCCAGAACGCCGTTGCAACCTCGACGGCGCCGCTCGACGCATTCGAGCCGGGCGTGAGGATGCACCAGCGATTGATGAACAGGTCGGGAAGCCCGGCATCGGGACCGGAGAACTCGGTGCCCGCGAGTGGATGGGCCGGCACCAGTTGGATGCTTTCCGGCAGGTCCTTTTCGATTGCCGCGACGATGGATGCCTTGACCGACCCAACATCGGAAAGGATCGCGCCAGGCTTCATCGCGGCGCCGACCGACGCACCAACGGCCGCGATCTGGCCGACCGGCACGCAAAGGATCACGAGGTCCGCGTCCAGGACGGCTTCCTCAGGCGTCGCCACGACCCTGGCTTCGCCGAGGCCGAGTTCGCGCACCCTTTGCCTCACCTTTTCCGACTGGTCGGTGACGGTGATCTGCAGGGCCGCGCCGCGCTCGAAAACCGCTCGCGTTATCGAAGAGCCGATCAGACCTTGTCCTATGACCGCGAGCTTTCCGACGACATGTGCCATGGTCACGTACTCAGGAATTCCTTAAGGGCGGCGATGACGCCTTCGTTCGCCTCCGCCGATCCGACGGTCATGCGCAGCGCATTGGGGAACCCGTATCCGGTTACGCGCCGCAGCACATAACCGCGCGCCACCAGGAAGGCATCGGCGGCTTCCGCGGTGTGCTGGCCGTCGTCGGGGAAATGGATCAGCACGAAATTGCCCGCGCTCGGCGTGACCCGCAGCCCCAACGCCTCCAGCGCCGCCGTCAGCTTCGGCAGCCACTCTTCATTGTGCTCGACGGCTTTCTCCACGAACGCGCGGTCGCGGATCGCGGCCGCGCCGGCAGCGATCGCCAGGGCGTTGACGTTGAAGGGGCCGCGCACCCGGTTGACCGCGTCGATGATGTGCGCGGGAGCGTACATCCAGCCGATGCGCACGCCGGCAAGCCCGTAGATCTTCGAAAAGGTGCGCGTCATCACGACATTGTCCGATGAGGAAACCAGCTCGATGCCGGATTCGTAGTCGTTGCGGCGCACATACTCCGCATAGGCCGCGTCGAGCACCAGCAGCACATGCGACGGCAGGCCCGCGCGCAGGCGGCGCACTTCCTCGAACGGCAGATAGGTTCCGGTCGGATTGTTGGGATTGGCCAGGAACACGACCTTGGTCCGTTCGGTGACCGCCGCGAGGATGGCATCGACATCCGCGCGCTCGTCGGTCTCCTTCACGCAGACCGGCGTGGCGCCGGAGGCGAGGATCTGGATCTTGTAGACGAGGAATCCGTGCTCGGTGTAGATCGCCTCGTCGCCGGGGCCGAGATAGGTCTGCGCCAGCAGGCCCAGCAATTCGTCGGACCCGTTCGAGCACAGGATGTTCGCCGGGTTGAGTCCGTGTACTTCGGCAATCGCCTCGCGCAACGCCGTCGACTGGCCGTCCGGATAGATTTCGAGCCTGCCGAGCACGGCCTCGATGGCTTCCACCGCCTTCGGCGACGCGCCGAGCGGCGTTTCGTTGGAGGAGAGTTTGTACACCTTGGCCACGCCGGGCGCTGACTCGCGGCCCGGCACATAGGCCGCAATGTCCATTACACCGGGATTCGGAATGGGTCGTGAACTCGTCATGGCGGTCTCGTGGTCTGTCCGTCGGGCTTGATCACCCGCGCTGCGGACATACTAGCCGCGGTCATCCTTGTCGAGAGGCCGCATCGTTGCGGTCGCCATGGCCGCCGGCCGGCGGCCAAGCGATGCGCCCTGCGGCGACAGCGCCGGCACGAACACCCGGCGCGACGCGCGCTGCGCGACCGGCCGTCCCTGATAGAGACGCTTCTGCGCCTCCACGACGATGACGCCCGAGAACACCGGCCAGAACCGCCTGCCCGCGCGTTCGAGCGCCGGCGCCAGGCGCATGACAAACCGCCGGCGCGCGGGCGGGAAGAACAACGCGTCGGCAAAGGCGCCCGGCGTGAAATTGGCGTCGCGCAAAAGCGAGGTGAGCTGGCCGCGCGAGAACGGCCGCCCGCTGCCGAATGGCGTGTGTTCGAATCGCGCCCAGATTCCGCGCCGGTTCGGCACAACCACGATCAGCCGGCCGCCCGGCGATATCACCCGCCAGGCCTCGTTCAGCGTCTCGCGCGGATTCTCCGAATGCTCCAGGAGGTGCACCATCAGCAGCCGGTCGATGGAGGAATCAACCAGCGGCAGTTCCTCGTCGAACACCAGCGCATTGGCCGAAGGCCCCTGCGGCGGCCATGTCGCCGCGCCCTGGCCGGCCGGCATGAACGAGAACACCCGTTCCGCGTCGCTGCCGAACCGGTCGAGCCACGGGATGGCATAGCCCAAGCCGACCAGCCGTTCGTTCGCCAAAGGCGCCCAGACGGCCGCCAGGGCATGCGCGATCGACCGCTCGGCGAGGCGGCCGAGGACGGTGGCATAGAACGCGCGAAGATCGACGATATCCGCATGCATGGCGCGGACGGTACCACGTGGAAAATGAACATCAAGCAAACCGCGCGACAATCCGTTCACGGGGTGACAGGACCCTGTTCTCTCCCTATTTTCCCACGACAGCGTGACCGGGAGAAAACGATGGCCCTTCAGATCGAACAGTTCATGTGCCGGAGCGACAATTTCGGCGTCCTGATCCACGACCCCGAGAGCGGCGCGACCGCGTCGATCGACGCGCCCGAGGAAGGTCCGATCCTCGAGATGCTGAAGCGCAAGGGCTGGGTGCTCACCCATATCTTCATCACCCACCACCATTACGACCATGTCGATGGCGTCGCGGCGCTCAAGCAAGCCTACGGCGCCGAGATCATCGGCCCGGCGGCCGAGGCCGAACGCATTGCCGGCATCGAGCGCGCGGTCAGTGGCGGCGACCGCCTGTCCTTCGGCTCCGACACTGTGGAGGTGATCGACACGCCGGGACACACGGCCGGCCACATCTCCTACTATTTCCCGGATTCCGGCGTGGCCTTCACCGCCGACACGCTGTTTGCGCTCGGCTGCGGCCGCTTGTTCGAACGCGGCCCGGAGGTGATGCTGTCGTCGCTGAAGAAACTCGCCGCCCTGCCGCCCGAAACCAGGATTTATTGCGGCCACGAATACACCCAGGCCAATGCGCGTTTCGCGGTAACCGTCGATCCCGACAACACGGCCTTGGCCGACCGCGCGCGCGAAATCGACACGCTGCGCGCGGCGGGCAAGCCGACCCTGCCGACGACGATCGGCCGCGAGCTTGAAACCAATCCGTTCCTGCGCTGGTCTGATCCCGCGATCCGCGCCCATCTCGGCATGGAGAGCGCGACCGACGCCGAGGTTCTGGCCGAAATCCGCAAGCGCAAGGATAATTTCTAGGCCGTCATTCCGGTCAGGATCACCGTCTGCGCCAGCCAGTAGCTGCCCCAGACGAACAATTGCAGCGGCCGCTGGAGGCGGTGATCGGCGGCCAGCACGAAGCGCCCTGTCCCCAGCGCGGCATCCGACGCTACAAACAGCAGCGCGCCGGCCAGCACGACGGGATGGGCATAAAGCGCCGCCGCGGCGCCCATCGCGAAAATCGCCGCCATGTAGAAGACGACCGGGACCCGCAGCGCCCGGTCGGCCGCCGGCAGCAGGATGCGCCCCATGACCGCGACGAACCCAACCAGCAGCACGATCACCGCGATCCCGCCCGCAAGCGGCAGGCGCACGCCGGCCTCGGACGTAACGAACAGCGCCACATAGGCGATGTGCGCGGCCAGGAAGCTTGCCAGCCCGCCGAGAAACGCGCGATCGCCGTCATAGGCGAGAAAGCCGTCGCCCGCCGCGCCGAACGCCAGGGCGGCGACGAGCAGCCACGGACCGTCGCGCTCGATTGCCGCCACGAGAAGCAGCAGCACCGCCAGCACCTTGGCCGCCGTGCGCCGCCAATGCGGCGGGCGTTCCAGCATCAGCGCATAGAGCAGCGCAAACAGCGCCGAGAACAGCAGCAAACCGTTGGCCGTCGACTCCAGTCCGCCGGGATAGGGCCAAATCATCATGCCTGTCCTTCCACCGACCGCGCCTTGAACCTGAACATCGACTTCGCCGCGAGCGCCGCGCCGCCCGTGATCAGCAGGCAGGCGCCCAGAACCGGCCAGGACGGCTCCGCGACGCCGGCGGCGATCAGGATCAGCGTCGAGACCAGTGGCGCGGCATAGCTCGCCGCGCCGAGAACCTGGATATTGCCGTGCTTGACGCCGTAGTCCCAGGTGTAGAACGCGGCGCCGACCGGCATCAGGCCAAGCCCGAATACCGCCAGCCATTCGACGGAACCGGACGGCCACACGGTCTCCTCGAGCATGAAATGGCAGGCGAGCGAAAGCACCGCCGTCGCCGCGCAGAACCCGGTCACCGCCTCGGTCGGCACCCGTGCAAAGCGGCGCGACAGCAGCGAATAGGACGACCAGACGAAGGCGCAGGCAATGGCCGCCGCGTATCCGGCGCCGTATCGCGCCTCGAACGAAATCCCCTTCCCGCCGGTGATCAGAAGGGCGGTGCCGGCCAGACCCATGATGGCGCCGGCGACGTGATGGATGCCGAGCTTTTCGCCCGGCATCAGCGCGGAGCCGACCACGATGAACAGCGGCCACAGATAGGCGATCAGGCTCGCCTCGACCGCGGGCGCATTTCGCAAGGCGGTGAAATAGAGGAAGTGATAGCCGAACAGGCCCGCGATCCCCAACGCCCAGGCCGCGGCCGGGACCCGCCCGATGTGGCTCCGTTCGCGCCTCAGCGCCAGTGCCGCCAGGCCGATGGCGGCGCCGACCGCGAACGCCATGGCCGACAGCTGGAACGGCGGCACGTGGCCCGACGCGTGCGTGAACAGGGCCAGCAGCGCCCACATCAGGATCGCGGAAAATCCAATTGCCGTCGCGCGCGCCATGCCAGCTCCTGCGGGCGCGCCGAGCGCACTACCCGTTCATTGTTGCACGGCGAACCGCGTCGCCCTGACCGTAACCCAACCAATGGTGCTCTGTATCGTAGCACCGACGGGCGCGTAAATACCAAGTACGTCCTGGGGCGCAAACGTGATGGTCATGCGGGCCCTCTTGCGCAGGAATTCGATCGTCGACGATCCCGCTGTGTAGCCCGCCACCGGCACGAATCTGGCCTGGCAGGTCACCGCGGGTCCGCTGTAGCCGGGAACCGAAACCTTGCTCACCTTGGGCCGCGACAGCGCGAAATCGGCGCGGAGTTCGCCGTCGAAGGCCTTGATCGTGCGGCCGCAGACGTCTTCCAGGCTTCGTGCCTTGACCATCAGCGACGTGAATGGATCGGAGACGGCGAACAGATGGCTCGGCGAAAGGACGACATAGCGGGGGTTCTGCGATTTTGGCTTCGGCGACACCTCGTAGCTGACCACTTCGCCCTTCTGGAAAGCCATCTGCGATGCCGTGCGCTGGCCGCCATTGACGTAGCTCATCGCGAAATCCTGCGGCTGCGGTCCATCGGTCGTGAACGTGCCGCGCACCGTTGTCGATCCCTCGACCTTGCCCAGCAACCGTGCCAGCCCGGTACTGCGCAACCGGCCCTCCAGCCGGTAGTTGTCGCCGTCCAGCGTGGTGGCGACATCCGTCACCCCGATCCTGAAGCCGAGCAGCGAGACCGAGTAGCTGGTGTGAAAGGTTTGCGTACCCTCGATGGCTTGCGCCTTGCCGGCCGACAGGAGGGCGGCGAGGGAGAGCGCCAGTGCGATTTGTCTGTTCATGTGGCGATAAGTCCTGACCACCTTGCGTCCCTGCCGGTTTTTGGCGTGAAAACCCGGCGAAGTTGTGGTCGATCCGGCTCCGCAGCCATCCCTTGCGGACCACGATTTGCGCCCGGACCGAACCGCCAATTTATCTGTTATTAACATGGATATGGGAATTTGCGGAAACCCGGATCGGAGGCGCAACAGCCCGCCGACGCATGACGCGCCAACGGGAAAGTCGGACACTCCGACATGTGCGGCTCCGCCCACGAGTCGCAGTCAGTAACGAACAAGCGTCCGCCTTGTAACCGCGCCGGGAAATGCCCTTGATGTTCAAGCATAATGCCGCATCCGCCAGCGATGCGAAGACCGTTCTAGCCGCCCTTCACAAGTCCCTTGCCATCATCGAATTCGACCTCACAGGCAAAGTCCTGAGTGCAAACAGCAATTTCTGCGCTGCGCTCGGATACGAACCGCACGAGATCGTCGGCAAGCATCATTCCATGTTCGTCGATCCCGTCTATGCGAAATCCGGCGCCTACACCGAATTCTGGGCCAAGCTCGGTCGCGGCGAGTTCGACGCGCGCGAATACAAGCGGATCGGCAAGGGCGGCAGGGAAGTCTGGATCCAGGCCACCTACAATCCGGTCGTCGGCCGTAACGGCAAACCCTACAAGGTCGTGAAGTTCGCCACCGATATCACCGGCGCGAAGCTGAAGGCCGCCGAGGACAAAAGCAAGATCGATGCAATCTCGCGCGCCCAGGCAATGATCGAGTTCGACCTCAAGGGCAACATCATCGAGGCGAACGAGAATTTCTGCTCCACCATGGGCTATGCGCCGTCGGAGATCGTCGGCAAGCACCACTCCATGTTCGTCGAGCGCGCCTATGCCAACAGCCCGGACTACACCCGGTTCTGGCAGAACCTCGGGAACGGCGAGTTCGTCTCCGACGAATTCAAGCGGATCGGCAAGGGCGGCAAGACAGTCTGGCTGCAGGCTTCCTACAACCCGATCTTCGACATGAACGGAAAGCCGGTCAAGGTCGTGAAGTTCGCGACCGACATCTCCGGCCGGGTAAGGGCGGTGCGCGAAATCGGCGATGGACTGACCCGGCTTGCCCAAGGCGATCTCGCCTCCCGTCTCGATACGCCGTTCATCCCGGAGCTCGAGAAATTGCGGACCGACTTCAACAATTCCATCTCACGGCTCCAGCAGGCCATGCAGTCGGTCGGAGCGGCCGGCGAGGCCATCGGTGCCGGCTCCGCCCAGATCCGTTCGGCCGCCGACGACCTGTCGCAGCGCACCGAGCAGCAGGCGGCTTCCGTCGAGCAGACGGCTGCGGCGGTCGAGGAAGTGACGTCATCGGTCAAGGAGACCGCCGGCCGCGCCGAGGAAGCCGGAAAACTGGTGGCGAACACGAAGACCAAGGCCGAGAGATCCGGCGATGTGGTTCGCCAGGCGGTCGAGGCCATGGCGCAGATCGAGGGATCGTCGCGCGAAATCGGCAATATCATCGGTCTGATCGACGAGATCGCCTTCCAGACCAACTTGCTGGCGCTTAATGCCGGGGTCGAGGCGGCGCGAGCCGGCGAAGCCGGCAAGGGTTTCGCGGTCGTCGCCCAGGAGGTCCGCGAACTGGCGCAGCGCTCGGCCAACGCCGCCAAGGAGATCAAGGGCCTGATCACCACCTCGTCGGGCCAGGTGAAGAACGGTTCCCAGCTTGTCGGCGAGACCGGCAAGGCGCTCGAGGAGATCGTTAGCGAGGTTCAGGCGATCGATGCGAACGTTGCGGCGATCGTCGATGCGGTTCGCGAGCAGTCGTCAAGCCTGCAGGAGATCAACCAGGCGGTTACCGAGATCGACAAGGGCACGCAGCAGAATGCGGCAATGGTGGAGGAGTCGTCCGCCGCGAGCCACAATCTCGCCCAGCAGGCCACTTCGCTCGGGTCGCTGCTGCAGCAGTTCAAGCTGGGTGGATCGGCGGGCGCGACGCTCGCCCCCGCGCCGAAGCCGGCGCCGGTCGCCGCGGCCAAGCCGGCACCCGCCCCGGTCCGGTCGTACCCGACCCACGGCAATGCCGCGCTCAAGGAAGACGACTGGGAAGAATTCTAGACGTCGGCAACGCCTTCAACCGATCGCGAGGGGGGCGCGTCCCGCACACTTCCTGCGTCCTGACATAGGACGCGACCCTCCCGCGTGTCGAACGCCTTCGCTGCGCGGATCTAGGCGCCCGGCGGCAGGGCCAGTTCGGCGCCGAGGTAATAGGGCCAGATCAGGATGGCCAGCAAACCGCGCCAGAAGCTGAGATCCAGATATCCCAGCGTGAACAGCCAGCCCGCGCACCAGATCAGTCCCAGGCCGCCATGCTGCTCGATACGGATGCGTTGCTTCTCCATGATCCGGTCTCCCGATTGCCTTGTGTTTCCCGTAAACTGGACTATAGCGCATTTGGTGAAAGTGGCATGACATTCGCCATGTCTGAAACCTTCGCCCGCGCGACATCCATGGCTTGACGCACAAGCCGATTGCCACTATGGAACGGCGGAATTCCCAAGAGGCCGCCGGCGACGAGATGCGCTTCCCGCAAGGTTATGGTGCATCGCCGGAAATATGGCCAGAAATGAAGGTAACAGAAAATGTCCCGCGCATGTGAATTGACCGGCAAGTCCGTCATGTCCGGCAACAATGTGAGCCACGCCAACAACCGCACCCGGCGGCGCTTCCTGCCCAACCTGGTCCACGTCACGCTGATGTCGGAAGCCATGGGCCAGAGCTATCGCCTGCGCATTTCGGCTCATGCCCTGCGCTCGGTGGAGCACCGCGGCGGTCTCGATGCCTTCCTGATGAAGGCCAGCACCGACGAGTTGTCCCAGCGTGCCCGCCTGCTCAAGAAGCAGATCACCAAGAAGGTCGCCGAACAGGCGGCCTGATCGCCGACCGGTCGCCGGAAACAAAATCACCGGGCGGATCTCTGATCCGCCTTGCTGGTTCCATCACCCAGGATAAAAAAATGTCTCGCGCATTTCAGATCGCGCCCTTCGTGGCATTGATGGCATTCATCGTCGTCATCTCGAACATTCTTGTTCAGTACCCTTTCAATCATTTCGGCATGGGCGAAGTCCTGACCTGGGGCGCCTTTACCTATCCCGTCGCCTTCCTGGTCAATGACCTGACCAACCGCCGCCTCGGTGCCGCTGCGGCGCGGCGCGTCGTCTATTTCGGTTTTATTATCGCGGTGGTGCTGTCGGCCTGGTTTGCCACGCCGCGCATCGCGATCGCGTCCGGCTCCGCCTTCCTGGTCGCCCAACTGCTCGACACCACGGTGTTCAACAGCCTGCGCAAGAGCCTGTGGTGGCGAGCGCCGCTGATCTCGACCATGTTCGGCTCGATCCTCGATACGGCGCTTTTCTTCTCGCTGGCCTTCGCCGCGCGGTTCGCCTTCATCGATGCGTTCTTCGGCATGGAAGACGGCTCGCTCGCCTTCCCGGTCAGCTACCTGGGCGGAGAAGTCCCGCTCTGGGTCTCGCTCGCCCTTGGCGATCTGGCCGTCAAGGTGGCGATCGGCGTTGCGATGCTAGTGCCCTACGGCGCGCTCTTGTCGGTTCTGCGCCCGGCTCAATACGCCCGCTAGTTCAACAGACTACATGGCGACGGCACGTACCGGCATTTCCGATTGCGACCTTCTACATATTCATTTCTGAATAGCTATTTGTCATAGATCGACAATTATAATTCGAATATGGATAGACTAGCTTTGCTCCATCGCAGATGAGGAGCCAGAACCATGCACGGAAATGTCGAAGGCGGACCGAAACTAGTGTTGCGTCTGGAAGGTCTCGCAGCACTCGCGCTGGCGGCAATCGCCTATTCGTACTGGGGCGCGGGATGGGGCGCCTTCGCCCTGTTTTTCCTGGCTCCCGATCTTGCCATGCTCGGCTATCTGGCCGGGCCGCGGGCGGGCGCCGCCATCTACAATGCCGCCCACAGCCATATCGGCCCCGCGATATGCCTGGCGGCAGGCGTTCTACTGTCATGGCCACTGGCGACCGCAGTTGGCCTGATCTGGGCCGCGCATATCGGTTTCGACCGGGTTCTCGGCTACGGTCTGAAATACGGCGCCGGTTTCGGCTTCACCCATCTCGGCCCGATCGGCGCGGCGCGCAGGCAGGAAGCCGGCCTCGAGACTGGCTAGGTCTGTTCAGCCCACGGGTACATCGGCGAACGCATTGTCTTCGGTGGATTCCAGGATCGCGAAGACATTGCCTTCGGTGTCCTTGAAGGACACCAGGTAGCCCACGCCCGGAATGAGCACCTTGGGCGCGATGACCGTCCCGCCCTCCGCCTCGATCCGCGCCGCATATTCGTCGGCGGACGGAACATCGATCGTCGGCGTCACGGATTGCCAGGCCTCTTCGCGTTTGGCGATCCCGGCGCCGACGGCACCCGCTTCGCCGGATGTGCTCACCAGCCAATAGGGAATCGGCCCCTCGAGCTTGCTGACGCTCCATCCGAAAACCCTGGAGTAAAACTGCCCCGCCCGCTCGGGATCGTCGGCTGAGATATCGATATGCACGAATTTCGGCATGGCGGTCATCCTTCGCTCAAGAAGCGCGATCAGACCGTAGGGCGGATCCCGATGCGATGACCGTTGTCAACCGGCCGGTGCGTTCCGCCCCTACTCGGCCAGCTTGAATTCCAGGTAGAGATTGCGCTGCAGCATGGAATGATTGTCGTCGGAGACCACCGACAGGTGGACCGAACCGTCCGGCGCCGTCCAGATATCCATGCCTTCCATGTTGTCGATCTGGTAGGCCATGTTGGCTGTGTACAGGATCTCGCCGTCCAGCAGCGCCCCCTTCCCGATCGTCTCGCCGGGAATCCGGCGGAATTGCAGGCCCACGCCCGCGCCGATCGAAAAACTGCGTTCCATGATCACCAGGTCGCCATCGGGCAGGAACGCGCCATCGGTGATATCGAACTCTCCGCTCTTGCGGACCGAGAATACCCCCTTTTTCGGCCCCTCCAGCACCGCGCCGAAAATATTGCCGCTCCTGTCGAGGCTCTTTTCCGACACGACCACCCGCGCGCCTTTGAGCGGGCTGTCGTCGGGGGCGTAGGCCGTCGTCTCGAATCCGCGGTTGGTGCGCAATTCCCGGGCGGGTACGAGAAAGTCGAGATTGCGCAACGGCCGGCCCGCACCTTCCTGGCCGAGCCGGTAGTCGGTCACGCGGTGATGGCGCTCGAAGCTGACCGTCGCGAGATCGCCCTTGACCGCCAGTCCCTCGGCATCGGTGTAGTACTTGTTTTCCAACGCCTTGCCGTCCGCACCGCGCATCTCGTCCATGTGCGCGTCGCCGATACTGGTCGGCCGACCGTCCTTGTCTCGCTCGATCTTTCCGGTCAGCCAGAATCCCGTATCGGTCACCGCGACGAACGCGTCGCCTGGCGTGCGGAACCGGATCGCGGATATCGCGCCGAAATGCCGCGTGTCGGCCGTCATTTCCAGCCCGCCGACAAACTCCAGCGGCCCGAACCTGGTTTGGGACGAACCGATCTCGAAGCGGTCGATCCGCGCCACATCCACCGAGATGTCGAAGGCCATGGCCGGCAGGGCAGTCACCAGCGCGATACCGGCCAGGCTGCTCGCGAGCGCACACCGCATGTTCATTCAGCCTGCGCGCCGCAGGGAAGGCCGGCCGTGCCGGCGAACGTCGCGCGCGCTTTCCTCTTCGAAAAGCCCCGCAAGCTGCTCCGTCATCGCGCCGGCCAGCTCCTCGGCATCGACGATGGTCACGGCGCGCCGGTAATAACGTGTCACGTCGTGGCCGATGCCGATTGCCAGCAATTCGACCGGCGATTTGGTCTCGATCAGGTCGATCACCGCGCGCAGGTGTCGTTCCAGGTAATTGCCCGGATTGACCGAAAGCGTCGAATCATCCACCGGCGCGCCGTCGGAAATCATCATCAGGATCTTGCGCTGTTCGCGCCGGGCGATCAGGCGCTGGTGCGCCCACAGCAGCGCCTCGCCGTCGATGTTTTCCTTCAGCAAGCCCTCGCGCATCATCAGGCCGAGGTTGCGGCGCGCGCGTCGCCACGGCATGTCGGCGGACTTGTAGATGATGTGGCGTAGATCGTTGAGCCGGCCCGGATTGGCCGGCTTCCCGTCCTTGAGCCATTTCTCGCGCGATTGACCGCCTTTCCAGGCCCGCGTCGTGAAGCCGAGGATCTCCACCGAGACGCCGCAGCGCTCGAGCGTGCGCGCCAGGATGTCGGCGCAGGTCGCGGCCACCGAAATCGGCCTGCCGCGCATCGAACCGGAGTTGTCGAGCACGAGCGTCACCACGGTGTCGCGGAAGCTGGTGTCCCGCTCGCGCTTGAAAGATAGCGCCGAGAAGGTGCCCTTGAGTTCGTCGATGACCACGCGCGGTAGTCGCGAGGGGTCGAGATAGCCTTCCTCGAGATCGAAGTCCCACGAGCGGTTCTGCTGGGCCATCAGACGGCGCTGCAGCCGGTTCGCAAGCCGCCCGACGACGCCCTGCAGATTGGCGAGTTGCTTGTCGAGGAAGGCGCGCAGGCGGTCCAGTTCTTCCTCGTCGCACAATTCTTCCGCGCCGATTGTTTCGTCGAAGGCGGTGGTGAAGACCTTGTAGTCGAGGGCCGCCGTCATCTCGGTGAACGGATCTTCCTTGCGCCGGGCCTCGCCGGGCGTCTCGGCTTCCTCGTCGTCCTCGGAGAAATCATCAGCGGTGGCGTCGGTCGCCTCGGTCTCGCCGGCTTCCTGTTCCTCGGAACTGGCCTCGGAGTCCTCCGCTTCGGACTGTTCGCTGCCCTCTTCGTCCTCGCCGCCTTCTTCCGACGCGTCCTCGTTCTGCTGCTGCTCTTCCTCGCTCTCCTCGGCTTCCTCCTCTTCCTCCTGCTCCTGGTAGTCCTCGGCCATATCCATCGACACGAGCATCTGGCGCACCGCGCGGGCGAAGGCGTTCTGGTCGTCGAGCTTGTCCGAAAGCGCGTCGAGTTCGGGGCCGCACTTGTCGCTAATCCAGTCGCGCCACAAATTCACGACGTTCTGCGCCGATTCCGGAACCGGCTGGCCAGCCACCTTCTCGCGCACCATCATCGCCAGCGCCTCTTCGAGCGGCGCATCCGCCCGGTCGGTCACGCCGGCAAGATTGGTCCGCTGGAACTTGTCCTCCAGCATCGATCCGATATTGCTGGCGACGCCGGCCATCCGCAGCGACCCGATCGATTCACAGCGCGCGCGCTCGATAGCGTCGAACACCGCGCGGGCCTGGCGGCCCTCCGGCGCCAGCCGTGCATGCACGCCGGCATCGTGGCAGGCGCGGCGCAGGGCCATCGAATCGCCCAGCCCGCGGGTCACGGCGAAATCGGCGGCGGTCGGTTTTTTGGGCAGTTCCGGCAACCGCGCGCGCGAACCGGCCAGCGACGGTTTGTCCTTGGAGAACGAGACCTCCATTTCGCGATCGCCGGCGATCGCGCGTACGCAGGCCGTCAGCGAGCGCTTGAACGCCTCGCTTTCTGCCTGCGCCTGGCTGCGCGCGCGGCTATTGTCGCCGGGTCCCGCCATAAAATCCTAGCTCAACGTCACGTTGGCGGCGCTCTCCGGCAGTTCCTCGCCGAACGCGCGCTGGTAGAACTCGGCCACGATGGTCCGTTCCAGTTCGTCGCACTTGTTGAGAAAAGTCAGCCGGAACGCCATCCCGACATCCTTGAAGATGTCGGCATTTTCCGCCCAGGTAATACAGGTTCTGGGGCTCATCACCGTCGACAGGTCGCCATTGATGAACGCCTGGCGGGTCATGTCGGCGACCCGCACCATCTTGTTGACGATGTCGCGGCCCTGGTCGTTCTGGAAATGGTGCGCCTTCGCCAGCACGATCGCCACTTCCTTGTCATGCGGCAGGTAGTTGAGCGTGGTCACGATCGACCAGCGGTCCATCTGCGCCTGGTTGATCTGCTGCGTGCCGTGATAAAGGCCGGTCGTGTCGCCGAGACCGACAGTGTTGGCCGTGGCGAACAGGCGGAAGGCGGGGTGCGGCCGGATCACGCGCGACTGGTCGAGCAGAGTCAGCCGACCCGAGGATTCCAGCACGCGCTGGATGACGAACATCACGTCCGGGCGGCCCGCGTCGTATTCGTCGAACACCAGCGCGACATTGTGCTGGTAGGCCCAGGGCAGGATGCCGTCGCGAAACTCGGTGATCTGCTTCTCGTCTTTGATGACGATCGCGTCCTTGCCGACAAGGTCGATACGGCTGACATGGCTGTCGAGATTGACGCGCACGCACGGCCAGTTCAGCCGCGCGGCCACCTGCTCGATATGAGTCGACTTGCCGGTACCGTGATATCCGGAGATCATCACGCGGCGGTTGTAGGCGAAGCCTGCGAGGATCGCGAGCGTCGTCTGTTTGTCGAAAAGGTAATCCGGATCGAGATCGGGCACGTGCGAATCTGCCACCGAAAAGGCGGGGACCACCATGTCGGATTCGAATCCGAAAGTTTCCTTGACCGAAACGGTCGTGTCGGGGAGATTCGCGATATCGCGATCGACCTTGTTCATCATGCCTCCAGCGGCGGAAGTCTCAAGGGTTTCAGGGCCCTGCATCCGCCGGTCTTGCGTTCGTTGTCGAGGTCAGCGCTTGACGTGCTCTTTCTTCGTCGGCTCTAGCAGAAACCGGCTTGCTTGAGCAATCGGTAAGCCTGAATGACGTTGCGGAAGCGGTCTTCCGAACCCCGGTCGCCGCCATTTGCATCGGGATGATGGCGTTTGACCAGTTCCTTATAGCGCGCCTTTATTTCCGCGCCAGTGGCCTTGGTGCCCAAGCCTAGCGTTTCCAGCGCCTTGGCCTCAAGCGGCTTGAGCCGCCGTTCCCGCTTGACCGGCGCCCCGTCGCCGAACAGACCGTAGGAATCGCGCATCCGTGCACGCGATGCGGCGCTGCCGGAACGCATGTCGGTTCGTGGCGCCCAGTTCGCCGAATTGGCGCCGAATTTCCAGGTCGGCCGGTGGCCGGTCAAGGCTTCCTTCTGGTAGCGCGCGACATCGCCGTCCGAAAGGCCGGAAAAATAGTTGTAGCCCTTGTTGTACCGCCGCACATGATCGACGCAGAACCTGAAATACTGGCCCTCCGCCATCCGGCCGACCGGCGCACGATAGATCCCCGCCCCGGTACAGCCGTCCCACTGGCAGCACGGCGCCTCCACCTCGGCGGAGGACTCGGGATCCGGGCGGATTCGAATCCGCTCGAAATATTTCGAATAGGGCTTCATGAGCTGATTATGAGTGCTTCGCGTCGGGATACAAGAATTGACAAACGGAAGATTTACGCCCCAAAGGCGTGAATCGCCGATTGCAAGCATCGTTTCGTGTTTGCTTCGACCCGCAGACCGAAGCCCTGATATGGTGAGGATCGCGCCTTATGTCCATCGAAAATACCATCGCTGCCAAACTCGCCGACGCCTTCGAACCCGAACATCTCGAAGTCATCAACGAGAGCCATCTTCACGCCGGCCACCATCACTCCGGACCGGGGGAAGACGGAACCTTCGACGGCCAGGGCGAAACCCATTTCCGGGTCCGCATCGTTTCGTCCGGCTTCAGTGGCCTGTCCCGTGTCGACCGCCACCGCGCCGTCAATTCGGTCCTCGCCGACGAACTGGCCGGCCCGGTTCATGCGCTCGCAATCGAGGCATCGGCGCCCGGGGAACCCACGCGCCGCTGAGCCCGTCGCAAAAACTCAGGCGTTGTCGAGCAGGAAACGGGTCACCGTCTCCGACGAGGTGTTGCCGCGCTTGCCGATCTTCCGCACGATCGAGAAATGCGAGTAGCCGGATCCGTCGAACGCGGTGACCTGCGCATCGGCGGCCTGCAATCTCGAAATGAACATGTGCGACATCTGCGGATGCGGCGGGAGCCTGGTCCAGCTCACATAGACCGGTGGAATCCGGTCCCGGCCGATATAGCTGACCGGCGAAAGCCGGTTCCAGTCACGCTCCTCGGGAAACAGCCGCTTGTAGATGGGCGAGAATTCCCCGTCATTGAAATTCTGCAGCGTGTAGATGTCATAGGCACCGGTGTCGATCGACACCAGGCCGCGCACGGATCCGGCGCTACCGTCGAGCACAGTCAGCGACGCCAGATGGGCGCCGGCCGAATGGCCCATGATGGTCATGCGCTGCGGATCGCCGCCCAGTTGCCCGATATAGGTACGCACCCAGTTGATCGCCTCGGCAACGTCCTCGCGCTGCAGCGTCACCTTGGCTTGCGGCAATGTCCTGTAGTCCACCGACACGAGGATCATGCCGAGCCGGCGCGCCAGCTCCGGCAGGGCGAAGACATTGCGCCGGTTGCCGAAGGTCCAGGCGCCGCCGTGAATGAACACGAGGACCGGTTTGCCTTCGTCGCGCGGCGACGCGTAGACGTCGAGCTTTTCTGCCCCGTAGCTGAACGTGCGCGGCACCGCCTGCGCGGCCTCCGCCGGCCACGGCATGGCGGCGGTCGCCGCAACGGAAGCGATGAAAGTGCGTCGATCCAACATGAGCCTGAAATCGCGATGAAACCGTAGTTTGTCCCGAGTCGGTTCATGAATGGTAAATCCGGCATTTTCGCGACCGGCTACGTTCTTGGCGCCCGTCGCAACACCCCGCCGGTTACGCGACGCCGCGCGCGGCCCCTTGCGTGGCCTCTCGAACGAGCCTGTCGGCCGCATCCGCCGGGAGCGCCTTGCCGAAATAGAATCCCTGACCGTATTCGGCCCCGGCTTTCGTCAGTTCCCTTACGGTCTGCTGGTGCTCGACGCCTTCGGCAATCGTCGGCATGCCGAGACTTTTTGCGAGTTCCAGCACCGAATGGACGATTTTGGACTGCTCCGCATTCGCGGACATGGCCGTCACGAACGAACGGTCGATCTTAATCTTGTCGAACGGCAGTTCGCGTAAATAATAAAGGTTGGAGTAACCCGTTCCAAAGTCGTCGAGCGACACCTTGACGCCGATATTCCGCAAAGCCTCGAGAGTGGCCCGGGCCGCCGCAAGGTCATCGATCAGCGCCGTCTCGGTAACCTCGACCTCGAGGCGCGTTGGCGGGAAGCCTGTTTCAGACAGGATCGCAAGGAACTTCACCGGCAGCAGCGGATCGCCGAAATGAACCGGTGAGATGTTCAGCGAGATCGTGATCTCCGGCGGCCAGTTCCTGGCATCCAGACAGGCGCGCCGCAGAAGCGAATAGGTGAGTTCGCCGATCAGGCCAAGCTTCTCCACCACCGGTATGAAGACGGCCGGTTCGACTTCGCCCCGTGTCGGGTGATGCCAGCGGGCCAGTATCTCGAAGCCGACAAGGTGGTTGTCCGCGAGTTTGACCAGCGGCTGATAGTGCGGCTGGATCGCTTCATTGGTGACCGCCTGGCGAACGTCATCCTCCAGTCCCGTCCTGGCGAGCAGCTCCGTCTCCATGCTCTGCTCGAAGAAGCAGTGTCTTCCCCTGCCGTCCTGCTTGGCGCGGTACATAGCCATGTCGGCGGCCCGGAGGAGTGTTTCCGGGTCGGCGCCATCGGCCGGGCAGAGCGCGGCCCCGACGCTGGCCCCGACTTCGATGTGCTTCTCGAGAAGATCCATCGGTTCCTGAATCCGGTCGATGATGCGCCCGGCAAGGTGAGATACAACTTCGCGGGGATCCTCCGTTGGAGAAATCGCGACAATCACGGCGAACTCGTCTCCGCCGAAGCGGGCCGCCGTATCGCCCTTTCTGACAATCTCGCGCAGCCGATCGGCGATTTCGCACAGTACCGCATCGCCGGTTGCGTGACCGTAGACGTCGTTGACGGGCTTGAACCTGTCCAGATCGATGCTCAGAACAGCGTATTGGGATGTCCGCCTGTCGGCGCGGGCAACCGCCTTCTCCAGCGCTTCGGTGAATACCCTTCGATTTGGCAGGCCGGTGAGTGCGTCATGCCTGGCGAGGGATTGCGCGAGTTCGTGAGCCGCCTCGGTCGCCTCATGGGCTTGCTCCAGGGCCGCAAGCTGCTGGGTGATCGTCAGCTTGGCCGCCCAAAGCTCGAGGTGGGTGCGGCCAATGGAATAGCTGACCGGCGCGGCGATGAACATCACGACCGCGCAAGTGATTGCCCAGCTGCGGAATGCGGCCGGCCACCCTTCGAAGAAGACAAGCTGATTGGCCACATCGGCACCGAGCGCCACCACAAGGCAGACAAGAGTCGTGGCGATCACGTAGGCGGTGAGGTCACGCCTGTTCGTGATTGTCGGGTTTGCCACCCGCCCTATTGCACTTCGAATAATCGGCATATCTGGAATCCACCCAGGAAAATCCGCGAGTTAGATGCCCCACCAAATTGCATCTATAATTCCGAATTTGTTAAACAACGAATAATGCGCACACATCGCAAAGCGCTCGCGGAAAGGACCATTCGGCCTGTTCCGCCCCAGTCAGCAGTCCGCGCTGCCGGTTCCTGCGCCTTTCGGTCTCGGATCGGGATTGGCAGCCGTCGCCCCCGGTTCAATTCGGGAACCGGCCCAGCATCGGCACGACCCTGGCCCGGCGCGACGGTTTGTTTGCTAGACCGGCCTGATGCGCAGCTTGGTGATCCGGTTCTTCTCGCGCTTCATGACCACAAAGCGTTTGCCGTGAAAGGTGAACGCCTGTTTCTCCTCCGGGATGGTCTGGGTTTCGTGGATCACCAGGCCCGCGATCGTCGTCGCCTCCTCGTCGGGCAGATCCCAGTCGAGCGCGCGGTTGAGGTCGCGGATCGGTACCGAGCCGTCGACAACTACCGAGCCGTCGGCTTCGTGCTTGACGCCCTGCATCTCGATGTCGTGCTCGTCGGCGATCTCGCCAACGATTTCCTCCAGGATGTCCTCGAGCGTCACCAGCCCTTCCAGTTCGCCATACTCGTCGACGACGATGGCAATATGGCCCTTGCGCCTCAGAAAGGCGTTGAGCTGATCATGCAGGGTCGTCGTGTCCGGCACGAACCACGGCTTGGTCGCCACTTTCATGATGTCGACCTTGGCCGGGTTGTTGCCGACCTCGTGGAGCGCGCGCAGCATGTCCTTGGCATGGACGATCCCGACGATGTTGTCGGTGGTGTCGCGCCACACCGGCAACCGCGTATAGGGCGATTGCAGGATTTCGCGCACTACGACACTGGGCGCATCGGCTGCGTTGACCATGCGCATGCCGGTGCGATGGATCATCACGTCCGAGACCTCGAGTTCCGCCAGGTCGAGCAATCCGCCCAGCCGGTCGCGGTCCTGTTTCACGAAGGCGCCCTCGCGGTGCAGAACTTCCATCGTGCCCCGGATCTCTTCATGCGCCGACAGCATCGACTGGCCCTCGCCAAGACGCACGCCAAAAAGGCGCAGCACCTGACGAACGATCAGGTTGACGAGGCTGGACACCGGCCCGACCACCGCCACATAAACGCGCATGAACGGCGCCACCACCAGCGAGAACCTGTCGGGGCTGGAGATCGCCCAGCTTTTCGGAAGAACCTCGGCGAAGATCACCAGCAGCAGGGTCACCGCGAGTGTCGCGTAAGCCACGCCGGCCCGGCCGAAGATCGCCAGGAACATCGAGGTCGCCAGCGAGGAGGCGAGGATATTGACCAGGTTGTTGCCGATCAGCAGCGCGCCGATCAACCGGTCACGCCGCTCGATCAGCGCATTGACCTTGCCCGCGCGGGCATCGCCCGAATTCTCCAGCGAGTGCATGCGCGCCCGCGAAACCGCCGTCAGCGCGGTTTCCGAACCGGAAAAGAATGCAGACAGGAACACCAGGACGAGGATTACGCCACAGATGATCCAGAACACGGGGGTCATTGCGGAAGATTCTCCTGAAGAAATGCCAGCACTTGCGACGCCGGCACGTCCCGGGCCACGAATGACTGCCCGATGCCATGCGCCAGAATGAAGTTCAGCGCGCCGCGCGTCACCTTCTTGTCCTGCGCAATATAGTTCAAAAGTTTCTCGCTTGAAGGCAGGCCGCCCGGCACGTCGGCAAGCCGCCACGGCAACCCGACCTCACGCAGGTGTTTCTCGACCCGGTCCGCGTCGTCGGGGCTGGCCAGATTCATCCGCGCGGAAAACCGGAAGGCGAGCGCCATGCCGACAGCCACGCCTTCGCCATGCACGAGACGGGCACTGTCATAGCCCGTCGCCGCCTCCAGGGCATGGCCGAATGTATGGCCGAGATTGAGCAGCGCGCGGTCGCCGGCCTCGCGCTCGTCGCGCGCGACCACGTCGGCCTTCGCCCGGCACGATTCGGCGATCGCGCGCGTTCGCGCGCCACCACCGGCAAACACGTCGCGCCAGTTCTTCTCCAGCCAGGCGAAGAAGTCAGGCCGGTCGATCAGCCCGTACTTAGCCACTTCCGCGTAACCCGCCCTGAAATCGCGTTCCGGCAAGGTGTCGAGCACGCCGGTGTCGGCAAGCACAAGCTGCGGCTGGTGGAAGACGCCGACAAGGTTCTTGCCGCGCGCGGTGTTGATCCCCGTCTTGCCGCCCACCGAACTGTCGACCTGGGCGAGCAGGGACGTCGGAATCTGGATGAACCGCATGCCGCGACGCACGATCCCGGCGGCGAACCCGGTCAGGTCACCGATCACCCCGCCGCCAAGCGCGATCAGCGCGTCGCCGCGCTCCAGTTTTTCTCCAAGCGCGAAATCAACGACCTCCTGCAGCTTTTCGAAGCTCTTGGTCTTTTCGCCCGCCGGCAGGACCAGCGCCTCGGCGGCAAGGCCGGCGCTGGCCAGGCCCTGCCTGAGCGTATCTAGGTGATGCGCGGCCACGTGCTCGTCGCTCACGATCGCCGCCCTGATGCCCGGCAACCGGCTTGCGATCTCGCCGCCCGCCGCCGCGAGCAGGCCGCTGCCGATCAGGATGTCGTAGGCGCGATCGCCTAGCCCAACCGTGATCCGGGCGGCTGTTTCGTCTCCCGCCGCCGCGCCCGGCTTTTCCGCTTGGTTCATCGCTGCGCTCCGTCGACTGCTGTGTGCGCTTCCAGGAGATGGCGATCAAGCGCCGCAATCACCGTTTCGGCCATTTCTTCCTTGCTCACATCGCAGGATTCCACCGTCAGGTCGGCATGGGCATAGACCGGATAGCGCATGTCGATCAGCCTTTGCATAACGCCGCGCGGGTCGGGATCCTTGAGCAAGGGTCGGTTTTGCCGGCGCGAGACTCGCGCCATCAGCAGATCGATGTCCGCCTTGAGCCAGACCGAGACTCCGCGTCGGGTGATGGCGTTCCGGATCGTCTCGCTCATGAAGGCGCCGCCGCCGGTCGAGACGACCTGGGGTCCGTTCCGGAGCAGCCGCCTGATCACCCGGGCTTCCAGCGAGCGGAATTCCGGCTCGCCATAGGTCTCGAACAATTCGGGTATCGTCATGCGCGAGACGCCTTCGATCTCGTGGTCGGAATCCACGAAACCGATCCCGAGAATGTTTGCCACTCGCCTGCCGATCGCGGTTTTGCCCGCCCCCATCAAGCCGATGAAGACGATCGAGCGCTCGCCGAGGTGCAAGCGTATGCGTTCCGCCATGCTGCTGGTCGAAGTGTCCATCGGTCCATCCGCCCCGGTTTCGCCGGTATCGACATCAAATCGTCTTCTGCGTCAAGTAAATCGCGGCGGCGACAGCCGGTCCGGGCCTTGCAATCACGTATTAGGCATCCCATAACGCGACACTGTACAAGCGCGGTTCGAACCGGCGAGGCCTGATGCCGACACTCTTTCGATTCATCGTCACGTTGGCGATACTGGCCGGCATCGCCTATGGTGGAATGTTCGCGCTGGCCACCTTCGTCAAACCCAACAAGGGCGAGATGATGGTTCGCGTTCCCACCGAGAAGCTTAACCCGCAACGCAACTGACAATGGCCGGAGCCATGCCCGCGCGCCAGTCATCGGGACTCGTCGAAGCCTTTCTGGAGATGATGGCGACCGAGCGTGGCGCGGCCGACAACACCCTGGACTCTTACCGGCGCGATCTCGAGGACGCCGGGACCTCGATCCCCGCGCCGCTCGGAAAGGCGGACACTGGACACATCCGCGCCTATCTTGAATCCCTGTCCGCGCGCGGTTTCGCGCCATCGTCACAGGCGCGCCGGCTTTCCGCGCTGCGCCAGTTCTACCGCTTCCTGTATGGCGAGGGAATCCGCACGGACGACCCGACCGGCACGCTCGACAGTCCGCGCAAGAGCCGCGCTCTGCCCAAGATCATGAGCGAAGCCGAGGTATCGGACCTGCTCGCACGCGCCGAAACGGAAGCGAACGAGGCGGACGGACCGGGACCGGTGCGCATGCACGCCCTCATCGAGGTGCTTTACGCCACCGGCCTGCGCGTCAGCGAACTGGTTACGCTGCCCTCCAGCGTCGCGCGCCGCGACGAACGGTTCTTCATCGTGCGCGGCAAGGGCGGCAAGGACCGGCTGGTTCCGCTGTCGCCTAAGGCGCGGGAGGCGATGCGGCGCTGGCTTGCGCTGCGCGATTGCGACCCGGCCGGCGCCGACACACCGTGGCTGTTCCCGGCCGCAGCGGCCGAAAGCGGCCACCTTTCGCGCCAGGTTTTCGCCCGCGACCTGAAATCGCTTGCGGCGCGCGCCGGTCTGAGCGCGGCGAAAATATCGCCGCATGTCCTGCGCCATGCCTTCGCCAGCCACCTGCTGCAGAACGGCGCCGATCTCCGCTCGGTGCAGCAATTGCTCGGCCATGCCGACATCTCGACCACCCAGATCTACACCCACGTGCTCGAACAGCGCCTGATCGCGCTGGTCCGCGATCATCACCCGCTTGCCGACTAGGCCCGAGATGTTTATGTGGGGGCCGAGCCACTCCGGGTGATCTGCCCCCATCCATGATCGCCCCGCCATGAAATCGCGTTCCGCCGGGGACCACAGCGATATGTACCAGTACCTCGAATTCGAAAAGCCTGTCGCCGACCTGGAGGGCAAGATCCTCGAACTGAAGTCGCTCATGGAAAGCGGCGAGGCGGTCGATGTCGCCGACGAGATCGCGCGGCTGGAAAAGCGCTCCGAGGAAGCCCTGCGCGAGGTCTACAAGTCGTTGTCGCCCTGGCAGAAGGCGCAGGTCGCGCGCCATCCCGACCGGCCGCACTGCAAGGACTATGTCGAGCGCCTGTTCACCGACTTCACGCCGCTGGCCGGCGACCGCAAGTTCGCGGAGGACAGCGCCATCATGGGCGGCCTGGCCCGCTTTGAGGGCCAACCGGTTTGCGTCATCGGCCAGGAAAAGGGCTTCGACACCCAATCCAGGCTGAAGCACAATTTCGGCATGGCCCGCCCGGAAGGCTATCGCAAGGCGGTGCGGTTGATGGAGATGGCCGACCGCTTCAACCTGCCCGTCATCACGCTGGTCGACACCGCCGGCGCCTATCCCGGCATCGGCGCCGAGGAACGCGGCCAGGCGGAGGCGATCGCGCGCTCGACCGCGACGTCGCTGCAGCTCAAGGTCCCGGTGGTCTCCGTCATCATCGGCGAAGGCGGCTCGGGCGGCGCCATCGCCATCGCCACCGCCAACCGGGTCTACATGCTTGAGCACTCAATCTACTCGGTGATCTCGCCGGAGGGCGCCGCGTCGATTCTGTGGCACGACGCGACCCGCGCCAAGGATGCCGCCACCGGCATGAAGATTACCGCCCAGGACCTGCTCGAGCTCAAGATCATCGACGGCATCATCTCCGAGCCGCTCGGCGGCGCGCATCGCGGCGCGGGCCAGGTCATCTCGGCGGCGGGTGCGCAGATCGCCGGCGCACTCAAGGAAATGTCCGATCCGGAACTCGACCTGCGCAAGGACCGGCGCGAGAAATTCCTCGCCATCGGCCGGTCGCTCTAGCGGAATTGGGCCGCAACCCGGGTCTTTGCCACAAAATTGCCAAGCCGTTGCCGTCAATGACAACTGCGTGATGCAGCCGGTCGGTGCTTGCACTAAAACTTTGTCAAGGTTAACGGAATAGGATGTTGACCGGACTCGTGAAAGGCTGGCGCACATCGCGCGGCCGGCATTTTGGGTAACTTGTCTTCATGGCTTCGAAACTGATTGCAGGACTTGTCGTTGCAGTGGCGCTTGCTCTCGCAGGTTGCCAGGACGCGCTCGACAGCGCGGCCAAGGCCGAGCGCCCGCTGCCGCCCTCCATTATTCAGGCGATGAAGGCGAAGGGCATGACCCGCTCTTCGCCGATCCTGGTTCGCATTTTCAAGGAAGAGGGCAAGCTGGAGGTCTGGAAGCAGAAGGACACCGGACGCTACGGCCTCATCTCCGACTACGACATCTGCAAATGGTCGGGCAAGCTGGGCCCGAAATACATGGAGGGCGACCGCCAGGCGCCCGAGGGCTTCTACACGATCCGCCCCTGGCAGATGAACCCGAAGTCCAGCTATTACCTGTCGTTCAACCTCGGCTATCCCAATGCCTACGACCGCGCCCACGGCCGCACCGGCAAGCACCTGATGGTCCACGGCGCATGCTCGTCGGCCGGGTGCTACTCGATGACCGACGAACAGGTCGCCGAGATCTACGCCTTCGCGCGCGATTCCTTCCGCGGCGGCCAGACCGAGTTCCAGGTCCAGGCCTATCCCTTTCGCATGACGGCGCAGAACATGGCGCGCTATGCCGGCGACCCGAACATCAAGTTCTGGCGGATGCTCAAGGAAGGCTACGACAATTTCGAGCTGACCAAGACGCCGCCGAAAGTCGATGTCTGCGGAGGCCGCTACGTGTTTAACCAGATCCCCGAGGAGGGTTACAGCTTCAAGCCGACGGCCGCGTGCCCGCCGATGAGTCAGCCGGACAATCTGCGCATGGCCTACGAGCAGTTGTCGGAACAGAATGAAGCCGTCTTTTCCTCGGCGACCGGCACTGTCGGCTATTCGACCGCACCGCCGCGGCCCTCGATCCAAGGGCCGAAGGAAGCCGCCCTCGTAGCCGCCTGGAGCAAGAAGCGCGCCCGCGGCGAGCGGGTATCGCGCCAGCCGCCGTCGCTGCAGATGTCGGCGCCCAAGGTAACCCCCGTGCCGGTCGCCAAGCCGGCCGAGCCGGAGAAGAGGGCCGAAGACGAAGCTGTGTCCGGCGAAAGCAAGCCGGTGGCCGCCGAGACCGAATCGAAGCCCATCGTGGCCTTGCCAGCCGAAAACCCGCGCGAGAGCGAGGCCGAAGGCGGGGCCGGCGTGGCCGTGAAGTCGCGCATGAAAAAGATCATGAACCTGTTCGGCGGCTAACCCTGCGCATGGCCGATAAGCCCGAAACCTACGACCTGCGCGGCCTGAAATGCCCGTTGCCAGTGATGCGCGCCCGCAAGCGCATGGCCGGCCTTGAGGCCGGGACCCTGCTCTGGCTGGAAACCACCGATCCGCTGGCCGTCATCGACATCCCCGCTTTTTGCACCGAGAACGGCCACACGCTGGTGTCGTCCGAAACGGTCGAGGGCGGGCACAGGTTTCTGGTCAGGGCGGGGTGACGAACGGCAACCTTAAGCCGCTGAAGACCTCGACATCGGGCTGGGACCGTGTCATCACACACCCATGAATACCCTCGTTCAGAAACTGCGCGGCAAACGCCAAAGCCGAATTATGCTCCCGGCCTGACAAGCCAGGCCGGGTCGTCTGTTTCTGAATTTCCAAGGTGCACCAAGCACCAGCGAGGGTATTTCATGCCTCGAACCACTCCAACCCTGCACATGATTTGCGGCAAGGCCGCGTCGGGAAAGTCGACCCTGACCGCCAATCTCGGTCAGGCTGCGGCGACAATTGTCATTGCCGAAGATGACTGGCTGGCTGCACTTTATGGCGATCAGATGTCGTCGATTTCCGACTACGTTCGCTGTGCGGCGAAACTGCGCGAGGTCATGGGGCCGCATGTTGTCTCCCTGCTCAAGGCCGGCTTGTCGGTGGTGCTGGATTTCCCCGCAAACACTATTGCAACCCGCACGTGGATGCGCGGCATCGCCGAAGGCGCCAATGTGATGCACATGCTGCATTATCTGGATGTCCCGGACGAGCTATGCAAAGCGAGACTGCGGGCGCGGAATGCCAGCGGGGAGCATCCGTTTTCCGTTACGGACGACCAGTTCGACCAGCTTGCCAGGCATTTTGTCGTCCCGTCTGAGGAAGAAGGTTTCGACATTGTAGTGCATCGCCCGAGCGATGCGCGATAGACGGGAACGGTTCGCCACGCAGGAAGCGGAACAAGGCCAACTGGGCCCCGGCAATCGACGCCCGGTGTCGGAGCCAATCGCCCCCATTTTTTGTGGGGAGGTGGGGCGCCTTGCCACTTCCCGTTGCGGGAGATCAACGCTATCGCCTAGGCGAGTATCCCGGTATCGCCAGCGGATTGGCCTCCAGCGCCTGCCGGTCTGGCGTGTCGGTCGCCGGCGTGTCGGTCAGGGCGGCGAAGATGCGCCGCACGAACTCCTCTTCCATGTCCTTGACGATGACCACGATGCGCGTGCCGCGCTGATCGTCGGGCCACTGGTCGAGCCGCACCGGCGGGTGGAAGATGCGCTGCACGCCCTGGAGCACCACCGGCCGCTCCGGGTCGTCCGACAGCTCGACGATGCCCTTCATGCGCAGCAGCTTGTCGCCATGGGCCGAGGCCATCAGGTCGATGAACATCGCCACCGCCAGCTTGTCGATGGGCTTGTCGTGCACCAGCGAGAACGAGCGGATATGGGCATCGTGGCGGTTGACGTCGTGATGATGGTGGTGATGACCTTGGGCGCCGGCCTCCTTTTCCAGCCATCCGGCGACGTCGACGGTCTTGCTTTGCGGATCGTAGGGACCGCACCCGACCAGCGCGGCGGCCGGAACCTCGCCCGCACCGCGAATGATCGGGGCCGACGGATTGAGCGCCCGCAGCCTGTCCACCAGCGCGTCGGTTTCATCCGCACCGGCAAGATCGGTCTTGGTCACCACGATCCGGTCGGCCACCGCCGCCTGGCGCACCGCCTCCTCGTGCGCATCGAGCGTGGCCATGCCGTTGGCGGCATCGACCGTCGTCACGATTCCGTCGAGACTGACCGCGAAATGCAGAACCGGATGGCCGAGCACCGCCCGCATCACCGGCACCGGATCGGCCAGCCCCGTCGTCTCGATGACGATGCGCCGAAGTTCGCCGATCTGGCCGGTCTGCATGCGGTCGATCAGATCGGCCAGCGTGTCGACCAGTTCGCCGCGCACCGTGCAGCACAGGCAGCCGTCGGAGAGCTCGATAATCCCTTCATTGGCCTGTTCGACCAGAAGGTGGTCGAGCCCGACCTCGCCGAACTCGTTGACGATCACCGCCGTATCCCTGAGCGCCGGGTCCTTCAACAGCCGGTTGAGCAGCGTGGTTTTGCCCGACCCGAGAAAGCCGGTGACGATTGTGACGGGGATCTGCCGGTACATCCGCATGCGTCCTACTGGGTCGCGACCGGGCGCGGTTTGGGGACGCCGGGATTGTCGCCAGCGCCCAACGCGTCGCGGCCGCCGCCGGTGGCCGGGTCCATCTTGGCCGTGACCGTCTCGCCGGGACGCACCGGCCGCGGCTTCGGCAGCGGCACGTCGGCGAACAGCGTGTTGGCCGCCGCCGGTCCGGTCGCGCCGCCCAGGCCGACACGAATGGCCGCCGGCGCCCGGTTCATCGGAGCGAGCCAGGGAGAGCGAAACACCAGGTGCCCGTCGACGTCGCGCCCGTCATAACGGGCCGCCGAGGCCTTGGCCGTGCAGATCTCCGAGCGGATATTCGCGGCCTTGTCGCGCCCCTTGCCGTAGGGCGCCAGCGTGTCGAGTGTCGGAAATCCCGCCGGCTGGGTGTTGAATCCGAGCGTCAACAGGGCCGCGGCGGTCTCGGCGCGCTCCTCCTGCGACTTGGCGCCCAGCACCACCGCAATGACGGTACGCCCGTCGCGCGTCGCCGATCCCACGAGGTTGAAGCCCGATGCGCAGATGAAGCCGGTCTTCATGCCGTCGGCGCCGGTGAACCGGCCGATCAGGATGTTGTAGTTGCGCATGAGGTGCTTGCCCGCGACGATCGCCTCGATCGAAAATGCCGGATCGTATTCGGGAAACTGCTGGCGTATGGCGACCGCCAGTACCGCCATGTCGCGGGCCGTGGTGTAGTTGTTCGTGTCGGGCAGGCCGTTCGGGTTGGCGAAATGCGTGCCGGTCATGCCGAGCTTACGGGCGGCTTCGTTCATGTCCGAGACGAACTCCAGCTCGCTTCCGGCAACCGCCTCCGCGATCGCCACCGCAATGTCGTTGGCCGACTTGACCAGCAGCATCTTCATCGCGTTGTCGAGCGTCATCACCGAACCGACCGGATAACCCATCTTGCTCGGCGGTTCGGCCAGCGCGGCCTTGGTGACGCGTACCGGCGACTGCATCGACAACCGGCCTTCGCGAACCGCCTTGAACGCCAGATAAGCCGTCATCAGCTTGGTGATCGAAGCCGGGTACCAGCGCTGGAAGGCGTCCTCATGGGACAGCACGGCGCCGGTCTTCACGTCGACCACGATTGATGGGCCGGCCAGTGCCGGAGACGCCGCGAGAAGCAGGACGAGGGCGATCGCGAGCGCGATC
>JBNLDE010000006.1:0-4661 GCA_050304175.1 Zhengella sp.
CTGTCGCCGGGGCCGGTCAGCTGGGACGTCAATCCCGACCGGACACCCCTGGACCTCGAGGCGCGGTTCGGGGCGCGGCCGGTCTGGCTGGAAATCGGCTTTGGCGGCGGCGAGCACCTGGTGCACCAGGCCGAGGCGAACCCCGGCGTCGCGATCATCGGGGCCGAGCCCTTCATCAACGGCGTCGCCATGCTGCTGGGCAAGATCCGGAAGGCGGGGGTGGAGAACCTTGCCGTCCATCCCGGCGATGCGCGCGACCTGATGGATGTGCTGCCCGACGCGTCGGTCGCGAAGGCGTTCCTCCTCTACCCCGATCCCTGGCCGAAGAAGAAGCACCACCGCCGCCGCTTCGTCACGCCCGAGCATCTCGAACCGCTCGCCCGCGTGCTGGCGCCGGGGGCCGAGTTCCGGCTGGCGACCGATATCCCCGATTACGTGCGCCAGGCGCTGGAGGAGGTGCTGAAGGTCGGGTTCGACTGGCTAGCCGAAGGGCCCGAGGACTGGCGGCGCCCGTGGGACGACTGGATCAGCACCCGCTACGAGCAGAAGGCCCTGCGCGAGGGGCGCCGGCCGCATTACCTCACCTTCCGGCGCACGGGTCAGTTGTAGCAGTAGATCCTGAGCGTGCGCAGGTCTGGGTCCGATATCAGACTTCCGGCCTTTCTCCGGATCCAGCTTGCCTCGTTCTGGTATCGCCCCAGGTCTTCGCCGTAGACCTCGAGGATCGCCTTTTCGGTTGGCATTCCCAGCCGGATCAGGGCGTACGCGGTTTCGTTTACGCGCATCCGGAACCGGCCCTCGGACTTCAGCCTGTGCATGATGCGCAGTATATCCTCGCTATGCTCCGCGACCGCCGGGCCGAGCATGCAGATCGCGCTGACAGTCGCTCTCGAAAGAGTCTGCGCCCCGAACCCCGTCGAATAGGACGGCGTTTCATCGAATTCCGAAGTGCGATCCAGCAGGCGCACGGCAAGCGCGCTGTCTGCCGCGCCTGAGAACAGGACCGGTTCGATCAGGTAGGTCAGGTTCGGCAAATCTTCTGACGTCTCCAGAACCGCGATCAGCTCTTCGGCGTAGACGGCCACCGTCTCCCGCGGCAAGTCGTCGATCTCTGAGGAGATTGCATTCAACTCGTCCGCATCATGGATGGCCAGCGCCCCGCGCAAACGCTTCATCAGATCCTCGGACACGCGAGCCGCACCGGCAGCGTCGTTCGGCAGGAATTCCTGCAAGGCCGACGACATCCAGGGATCGAACGGCAGTTCCGGATTGGCGATGAGGGCGGCAAGGATTTCCCGATCCTCCTCGGTCGGCCTGACCCTCACAGCCAACAGATATGCGTCGAGCAATTGTTTGTCGGCGGCCGTGAATGGCGCGTGCCGCTGCGCCAGCTCCGCGACCAGAAAGCGCTGGCGTTCAAGAACCTCGCGCGGGTCCTGCGGTTCTTCTTCAGGGGGCTTCAGCTCGGCCCCAAGTGCCGCCTCCAGCATCGTTCGCTGCGACCGGCGATCGTCATAGGCCATCGGACCTTCCAGCCCGTAGCGCACGCGCTCGGTGATGCTTAAGCCAGGCACGATACGCTGACCGGGGTGGGTTGGCGCCTGCGAAATCAGCATCGGCTCTGAATAGCGCGGCACCGTCAACTCGGTGGATTGGACGACAGGCACCAGAGCCTCGCCCGAACGGCGCAAGATCAAATACCTACGGATCTTGAAGGGCCGGTCCAGCGTGAGCGCCGCGGCCTCGGCGTCAGAGCGCGGTGTGTCGACCTCACGGACCAGCACCAGATCAAGGGTCTGCGGGGCCGCGTTCTCGGCGATGCATTCGCCTTCCTGTCCCAGCACGGTCAAGACACCCGAAATCCCGTAGCCGCGCCCCAATGCGGCTGCCGGATCACAGCCGGGCCGCTTGACCAGCGCGTAGGCGGTGCCGGTCGCGGTTGGGTCCGTTACGGACGCTGCGTCAAGGTTTACCACTGTCTTGACCCTGCGCGAGACCAGAAGGTCGATGCAAGTCGCAGAACAGACCTCGTCACCCGTCGCCAGCCCGACGGTCTCGGCCGGAGCGGGGGCGACCGCGTCGGTATCGCTGGCAAGGATGGCATCGGCCCGGGTGTCGGCGTCGGCATTCATCAGGCGCGGCAGGTAGGCGTAGACCGAAAGCACCATCGCCGTGGCAAGGAACCCGGCCGCGATCCCGTTGCCGACAAGGCCGCGCAGGATGATGGCCAGCGTCACCCCTGCAAGGCACAGAAGTGCGATGGTGGGAATTGCGACAAGGAGCCAAGCCAACGGAATGCCGAAGACGATGACGTAAAGGAAGAGATAAAGTCCGGCCGCGACCTCGGTGTAGGTCAGCGTGGACACCGCGAGAAGGACTACCGTTCCTATCAGAAACCTTGGCATTGACCCATCTGTCGTTTGGCGCGCAGGCAATGTTGCATGTTCCGGCGTGTTGCGAAGGTGGGGTTTTCCGTGCCTTTCGAGAAACTTGCATTTCCCCGCGACGCCGTTCGTCCTAGATTGGAAGCAGGTTATGGAGATTTGACATGATCAGGCTCGCTTCGGCCCTCGTCGCCGTGATGATTGCTTCTTCCTTGCCCGCCCAGGCGGACTGCCGCTTCACGCTGAACTTCGCGCATGGCAGCGCCGCCCTGTCGGTGCGGGACTCGCTCCTGTTGCGCGATCTGGCGCGGACCTATCCCGACGGACCGATGGCGCTTTCGGCCCACGCCGACGACGACGGCACGCGCGCCCAGAACGACCGGGTGGCGCGGGCGCGGGCCAACGTCGTGGTGAACCGTCTTCGCCGGTCGGGCCTCCATCAGGGCGCGATCGACATGGTGCTCGAAGCGTCGGCCGACTGGGATGTGGTGCCGACGACACGCAACGCCTCGTCGCCGCTCAACCGCCGGGTCGAGCTTTTCGTCGGCGGCTGCGATCCGAAGAACCACGTCGAGGCGCGCCGGGTGACCTATGCGCCGGGCGTGGCCTTCCGCCCGAACGGCCGCATCCGGTTGACCTCGCCGCGCCTGCCCGGGGGCTGATCGCGCTCAGGTGCCGCCCAGGTTCGCGAACTTGGTGAGCTGATCGACCGACCTCCGGACCAGATCCTGAATCGTCGCGCCGTCGGCGTCCATTTCGGCGCGGCGCTCTTCGGCCTTCTCCGGCTGCCCCTTGCTCATCCAGCCTTTCGCATGAAGCGCGTTCTGACGCATGCCGATGAGCTGGTTCTTGAGCGCGTGGACCGAGGTGTAGAGGTCCGGCGAGACCTCGTTGAGCGTGAGCCGTGCCCCGTGAATGTCGCTCTCGAGATCGTTGGTCGCGGTTGCCAGCGCCTCAATGAGCTCGGGTCGCGGATAGCCGTCCTCGTCCGGCATCTCGCACATCTCGCGTGCCCGCCGGGCCGCCGTGGTTAGCCGGTGGGCGATGTTCCGCGCCTGGTCACGCCGCTCCTGTGCAAGCGCCGTGTCGGCGGCAAGCTTCGCCTTGAACTCCTCGAGCTGCTTGCCGAGCTCGGTCTTCTGCACCTCGAGCTGCCGGTCGAGCGCGTGCGTGATGGTCGACTTGAATGCCTCGCGCGCGACGAAACCGAGGACCGCGACGACGACGCCGGTGGTGAGCAGGCTCTGCAGGATCGCGTTCCAGTCGATCATCCGTAAACGGCCTCCAGCAGGCGGTCGACCTCGGGTCCCGTGGTGAAATTGTCCCTGACATGCCGGGCCTGCGCCATCGCCGTCTTCTGCGCAAAGCCCCAGAGCTTGCCGGCGTCCCTGGAGTGCCGGATCAGCCAGGCGGTCTGTTTCTCCAGCGCCCAGCGGACATCCGGGAACTCCTCGCCAAGATCGATCGTGCCCTGCAACAGCGGCCCGGTCTGGGCCGTGAAGACGGTGCCGGAATGGAAGAGGCAGATGTCGGTCCCCTGCGCGGCGATCTCGGCGCGGAGCGCTGGCAGGAACGCGTCCTTGATCAGCGCGCGCATCGCTTGGTTCAGAAGGTCGTCGCGGTCCGAACTTGCGCCATGCGCCGCCGGAGCATCGAAGATCTCGTCCACCTTCCGCGTGGCCTCCGGATCCCGCGTGCGGTCGATGATACAGATGTGGCGGACGTCGAGCCCGTCGAGGTCGGGCGCGCCCGCGGCCGCCTTGATGCGCGCCTCGGCGCCGTCGTCGCGAAAGGAATGGACGCAAAGAACTTTCTGAAACATGTCACAGCTCCAATAGCCGTGGCGCAAGTGTGCGTCCGCAGCGGCCATCGTGCAACCCTGCCGCGCGGGGGGCTACTCTCCCTCGCCCAGCTCGCTTTCCAGGAACCGCTCGAACGCGTCGTAGTCGATCGGCTCGAACTGGCCGAACCCCTGGATCCAGGTCGTCGCCGCGCGCATCGCGTCGGGCTCGAGCTTGCACCATTTCACCCGGCCGCGCTTTTCCTGGCTGATGAGACCGGCTTCGGCGAGGATCGTCAGGTGCTTGGAGATCGCGGCCAGCGACATCTCGAACGGCTCGGCCACGTCCGTCACCGCCATGTCGTCCTCGAGGAGCATGGTCAGGATCGCCCGGCGGGTCGGATCGGAAAGCGCGGCAAAGGTGGCGTCGAGTCGGTCCATGCGCCCTTCCTGCGCCGGGCCCGGGGAAATCGTCAACCGATCGGTTGAATATGCCC
>JBNLDE010000007.1:0-6933 GCA_050304175.1 Zhengella sp.
AAGCCGGTTTCAGCACCAGATCTTCCGGCGGATAGCCGGCGATAAACAGTTCGGGGAACACAACCAGGTCGGCGCCGTGACGCGCCGCGTCGGCCCGGGCCTCGCGGGCGAGTTTCAGGTTGCCCGCGACGTCGCCGACAGTCGGATTGAGCTGTGCAACGGCGATGCGCAATATGTCTGGTGCTTCGATCATGGCGAACGCTTAGCGCGGGCGGCTCGCAGGCGCAATCGGGCAATCGCCCACCCGTGCGCGTTTCAGGCTTGCGCCGACTTTTCCGGCGTGTCGCCGACCAGGTAGCGCGGGCCGCGGCCGAGGCGCGCGGCCCTGTCGTCGGGATTGTACAGCGCGCATTTTTCCAACGACAGGCACCCGCAGCCGATGCAGCCGTCGAGCTTCTCGCGAAGGGCATTCAGCGTTTCGATGCGGCGGTCCAGTTCGCCGCGCAACTGCTTGCTGATCCGCACCCAGTCCTTCTTCGTCGGCGCGCGTTCCAGAGGAAGGCCCTGCAGGATTTCGCGTATCTGCTCGATCGTGAAGCCGAATTGCTGGGCGATCAAGATGAAGGAGATTTTACGGATATCGGCGCGCAGGAACCGCCGCTGCCCGCCCTTGTTGCGGATCGAGCTCAGCAGGCCCTGCGCCTCGTAGTAGCGGATCGCGGAGACAGCGACGCCGGTCCGCTCGGCCAGAAAACCGATCGCGACCCATTCGCCGCCGCGCAATGAGCGTTTCATGACAAGCATCCTTGACCTCAAGCAAGGTTGAGGAATTAGCCTTGCACAATTCGATGGTCAAGCAACACGTGGAAGGGCAGGAAAATGGCCGATTCGGTACTCGAACATGTCAACATCACGGTCTCGGATCCCAAGGCGACGGCGGAACGGCTGTGCAAGCTGTTCAACTGGTCGGTCCGCTGGCGCGGTCCGGCGATCAACGGCGGCACGACCTATCATGTCGGTTCACCCGACACCTACCTGGCGGTGTTTTCGCAGGGCGAGCGCGGCGCTCCGGTCGCGGGCGAATCCTACGGCATCGTCGGGGCGATGAACCATGTCGGCATCGTCGTTCCGGACTACGAGGCGACCGAGCAACGGGTGAAGGACGCGGGCTATCACATTCACCAATACGCAGATTACGAGCCGGGCAGGCGGTTCTACTACCGCGACGAGGACGGGATCGAGTTCGAGGTGGTGAGTTACGACTAGGCGGGCAGCTTGCCCGACCGCCCTGTTCGAAACGTTCCGGTCGTCTTCCAAACGGGCTGGTGCGAGGTCCGCCATCCATGTGCAGGGTTATCGAGTGATCCGTATCCGAGGCGCCGGGCGACGAGCCGCCGGACGCTACCTCCCCGGTCAATCACGTGTTGCGTTGAGTTGGCCCCGTGGTGAAGGGCGCTAGAACGCGCTGGTGTAGAGCCCGCCGTCGACGGTGAGGTTGAGTCCGGTGATGTAGCCGGCATGGACGGAGCACAGGAAGGCGCAGGCATTGCCGAATTCCTCGGCATTGCCGAACCGGCCGGCCGGGATCGCCGCCGCCTGGCGATCGGCCTCCTGCTGTTCGGTGATCCCAGCCTGCTTGGCTCCGAAGCGGATGCCGCCGCGCAGCCGGTCGGTATCCATCTTGCCCGGCAGCAAATTGTTGATCGTGACATTGCGGTCGGCAACCGTCCGGCTCACCCCGGCCAGGAATGCGGTCAACCCTGCGCGGGCGCCGGAGGAGAGGTCGAGCCCCTCGATCGGCATGTAGACTGAAAGCGAGGTGATATTGACGATCCGGCCGAAGCCACGCTCGGCCATGCCGTCGATCGTGGCCTGGATCAGTTCGATCGGCGTAACCATGTTCTGTGTTACACCCTCCAGCATCGCCTCGCGGGTGAGGTCGCGGAAGTCCTTGCGCGGCGGACCGCCATTGTTGTTGACGAGAATGTCGGGCTGGGGACAGGCTGCCAATAGCGCCGCCTGGCCCTCGGGCGTCGAAACATCCGCAACCACGGCCGTCACCTTCGCGCCTGTTTTCGCACGGATATCCTCGGCGGTGGCGTTCAGCACGGACTCGTCGCGGCCGTTGATCACGACCTCGCATCCCGCTTGCGCGAGCGCCATGGCGCATCCCTTGCCGAGACCGCGGCTGGAGGCACAGATGATGGCCTTACGGCCGGCAATACCCAAATCCATTGAAATGCTCCCTTGCGTCAGTTCTGGTGGTATCGCCGTTCGAGCACCGTTTCAACGGTCTCCGGATGTGGCGCCGGCTGTCCGAGGGCCGGAATTTACGCTATGCGCGGCTAATGAACATGGCCGGCAATGAAATCGGGACACCTGACGGACATATGCCGTCAAAGCCGCGCGCTTTCGAGATGCGTGTGGCGGCGATGAGTGCTGCCGGTTTCGCCCTCAACGGGCTCTACCTTCCGTTCTTCCCCGTCTGGCTCGACGCGATCGGCCTCGCCGCGCCACAGATTTCGATGATCCTGGCGGCGGCCATGCTGGCGCGGATCGTCTCCGCGCCGTTCATCATGGCTGCCACCGATCGCAGTTCGGAGCGTGTCCGCATACTTGTCGTGATCAGCGTGGTGTCAGTGATGTGCGCCTCGATGTTTCTCGTCGCACGCACGTTCGCGCTCCTCCTCGCGGTTTCCGTTGCGCTCGGTGTTGCGTCGGGTACGCAGATGCCGATCACCGATTCGGTGGCGCTCTCGGGCGTCCGGCGTTTTGGCAGCGACTATGCTCGAATTCGCGTCTGGGGGTCGATTGCGTTCCTCGTCGCCAATCTTGCCGGCGGATACGCGTTGCAGCGCCTCGGCCCCGGCATATTGCCCGGGATCCTGTTCGCGGTGTTCCTGGCCATGGTTCCGACGGCGCTCTTCATGCCACGGCTTGGCAAGCCACGCCGAAAAACACCGCTGCCCGGTGCCGTTCTGCAACAGGCCGGCCGGGCGTTCCTGACGCCGGGGTTTCTCCTTTTCATGCTCGCAGCCGCACTGGCCCAGGCGAGCCACGCCTTCGCCTACGGGTTTTCCTCGATCTACTGGCGTTCGCTCGGCATTAACGAGAGCCTTGTCGGCGCACTTTGGGCGACGGGGGTGCTGGCGGAAATCGTGTTATTCTACGCCTTCAAAACCGCTTTCGGTCGAATCCGTCCGGTCAATATCCTCGTGGCGGGCGCAGTTGCCGCGGTGGTGCGCTGGATCGCGTTTCCCCTGGTCGAACCGGCAGGTTTCGGTCTGCCCGGATTCTTTTTGCTCCAGACCCTTCATGCGCTTTCGTTCGGTCTGACCTATTTGGCCATGACGCAGCAGATAGCCCTTTCGATCGACGAGCATGAACTTGGCAGCGCACAGGGCGTCAACCTGTTCCTGTCTGGGCTCACGCTGGCGGCCGGTATCTATTTGTCGGGGCCGCTCTACGCGATGATTGGCGGGTACGGATTCTTCGCGATGGCGGTTGTCGCCGGTGCCGGCGCCTCGCTCGCGGTGGCCGCCAGGCGTTGGCCATCGGGGGCCAGCGAGAGCTGAACCGCTGCTATCCCCACAGGCCGGCATTGGGCGGCGAGACCATGGTGCCGGAATATCGCAGCGCCGGGGTCCGGTCGCGGGCCAGCAGCAACGGCCCGTCCAGGTCGACGAAATCTGCGTCCTGGGCGAGCAGCACGGCCGGCGCCATGGACAGCGAGCTCCCGACCATGCAGCCGACCATGATTCCAAGGCCGAGTTCGCGCGCCCGCTCGTGCAGTTCGAGCGCGGCGGTCAGCCCCCCGGTCTTGTCGAGCTTGATATTGACCGCGTCGTAGAGGCCTTGCAGCGCCGGCAGGTCACCGGCGGTGTGCACGCTTTCGTCGGCGCAAATCGGAACCGGGTGGGGGATGCCGGCCAGCACGGTATCGGCGTCCGCGGGCAACGGCTGTTCGACCAGGACGGCGCGACACTGCGCGGCCGCGCGCAGGTTCTCGCCGATATTGCTGTCGGTCCACCCTTCGTTGGCGTCGACGATGAAACGCGAATCGGGCGCGGCCTCGGCCACCGCCCGGAGCCGCGCGGGGTCGTCGTCACTGCCGACCTTGACCTTGATCAGCCTGCATGCGGCGGCCGCGCGGGCCTGGTCCGCCATGTCCTGCGGGTCGCCCAGCGTGACGGTATAGGCGGTCTCGAGCGGATGCGGCGGCTGGGGACAGACGAGGTCCTGAACGCGCGTACCGGTCATCTTTGCTTCCAGATCCCACAGCGCGCAGTCGACGGCATTGCGCGCCGCGCCCGCCGGCAGAGCCGACAGCAGGTCGACGCGACCCAGTCCGCCGGCAATCGCGTCCCTGATCTGCTCGATCTGGCTGGCGACACTCTCCGGCGACTCGCCGTAACGCGGGTAGGGAACGCATTCGCCGCGCCCGGTAAAACGGCCGTCATGGATCGTGCAGACCAGCACCCTCGCTTCCGTCTTGGAGTCCCGGGAGATTGTAAATGCCCGGGCAAGCGGGAACTTTTCGACCGAGACGGTGATGCGGCGCGTCATGAATCCACCGGAATATTCGTACATGGCAAACGCGAGTGACAGGCGCGTGCCGAACGGTTAGAAATCCCTTGTATGTTGAACAAAGCCAGCCAGGAAGCAAGCCGTAGCGCCGATATGCCGGCCGTCGATGCCAAGCGCGACGGCGACGGCTTGGTCGTGGCGTTGTCTGGTGTCTGGAACACCAGAACCGTGGCAGCGGTCGATTCGGCGATGCGCGACCTGGAAAGGCAGACGGACATGCCGGCGGTGACCGTCGACCTGTCGGGTCTGGCCGGGATGGACACGGCCGGCGCCTGGCTGGTGGATCGTTTCCTTGTCCATTGCGAACAGGCCGGGATACCGGTGGAAATCACCGGCCAGACCGCAAGCACCGAAATCCTGTTGCGCGCGGTCGGTCACGCGGCCCATGACACGACGCCCCTCGACAAGCCGGTGCGCAGCTGGCTGGTGGTCGACATCCTCGCCAAGATCGGTGAGTCGGTGTTCGCCTTCAAGCGCGAATTCCTGATCGCGATGCACATTCTTGGCGCCACTATTCGCGGCGCGCAGATGAAAATAGGCCGCGGTCACGGTCTGTCTCCGGCGGCGATCGTCACCCAGATCGAGCGGATGGGCATGGGCGCGGTTCCGGTCGTGGTGCTGATGTCGGCCATCGTCGGCGCCATCATCGCCCAACAAGGCGCCTTCCAGCTTCGCCAGTTCGGCGCGGAGATCTTCGTCGTCGACCTGGTTTCCGTCCTCGTGCTGCGCGAACTGGGCGTCCTGATGACCGCGATTATGGTCGCCGGCCGTTCGGGCAGCGCAATCACCGCCGAACTGGGCTCGATGAAGATGCGCGAGGAAATCGATGCGCTGACCGTGATCGGGCTCAATCCGATCGGCGTTCTCGTCTTCCCGCGGCTGGTGGCGCTGGTGATCGCCCTGCCGCTGCTGACGGTCATCGCCGACGCGGCGGCGCTCGGCGGCGCGATGGCGACAGCCTGGTTCTATTCCGGCATCACGCCGCAGGCGTTCATCCAGCGCATGCACGACTGGATCGACCTCTCGACCATCTTTTCGGGCATGATTAAGGCGCCGTTCATGGCGCTCATCATAGGAGTCATCGCGTCGATGGAGGGTCTGCTGGTGCGCGGCAGCGCCGAGTCGCTCGGCCGCCACGTCACCTCATCGGTGGTCAAGGCGATCTTTTTCGTGATCGTGGTGGATGGCCTGTTCTCCGTATTCTACGGCGCCATCGACTACTAGGACCGTTCGCAAATCGAACGGGCGGCTGTCCCCGACGCCGCCCGTTCTTCCTCCCGTGGCGCCCTTGCGCCAGGGTCTGCCGCCGTCACCCCCGTCCCGGCGGCAGGCATACTCAGCGCGACATCAACGTAATGGTCGGCATCGACTCCAGAACCGTCCGGGTGACACCGCCAAACAGGCGCTCCGACAGCCGCGAGCGCGAATAGGCGCCCATCACCAGGAGGTCGGCCTGGGTATCGGCCAGCCGGTTCTCGATGATCGAGGCTGTCGGCACGCCGTCGGAAATCTGGGTTTCGACGCTGACATTGGCGCCGTGGCGGGCAAGCGCGGTGGCGATTTCTGCGCCCGCCGTCGTTGCGCTCTGCTCCGCATTCGTCTTCGGGTCGACGCAAAAGACCTCGACATCGCGCGCGCCCATGATGAAGGGCATGGCGTCGAACACCGCGCGCGCCGACTCGCGCGAACCGTTCCAGGCGATCAGGATCCGATCGTACTGCGAGGGGATCTTGGCGGCATACGGGATAAACAGGACGGGACGGCCGCTGTCGAACAGCAGGGCCTCGTTGTCGGTTACCCGGCCGTTTGTCGAGCCCGGCTCGGATTGGGCCGTGACCACGAGGTCAGCGCACCGCGCGCTGGGAAGGGCCGAGACAGCGCTGTCGCCGACGAAGCTTTCCATCCCGCGCCATTCAAAAGACATGCCCTCGACGGAGAGCCGGGTGTCGTAATACTCCTTGAGCGCCTCCGCGCGCGCCTCGTTTTCCGCGGCCGTCTCTTCGAGCAGGCCGGCCTCGGGAAAGCCGATCGGGGTCGCATAGGCGGCCGGGCTCGGTTCGGAGTGAACGGCAATCAGGTGGCTATTGTTGCGTTGTCCAAGCGGTACAGCCACGCTGAGAACGCGCTTGGCCGTGTCCTTGTCGGGCAGAACGGCAACGATGGTCTTGTATGTCATGGCTTTCTCCTGGACCCCTACGGGCTTATTGATGCTGCGCGCCGAACAACTTACGCCATATCGGGCGGCTTCGAGTTTTTGAATGCCGCACCATTAGGGTAACTGCATTGACCTCGGTCAATGGTTCTTTCGTGGGAAAGCCGCTTTCGGTCGCGATTGTGCGGGCACCGGCAAGCCGGTTTCAGGCCGCAGGCGTGTTGTCGGCGATCATCGTCTCGACTGCGGCCACC
>JBNLDE010000008.1:0-54107 GCA_050304175.1 Zhengella sp.
GGTTGAGCGACATCAGAAGGTTCATCATGTGCGCTGCGCCGTCGACGATCGCGGCGTCGACGACGGTTCCCCGTCCGGTCTCGCGTGCCCGCATGATGCCCGCCAGCAGGCCGATCGCCAGATAGAGCGCGCCGCCGCCGATATCGCCCTGTAGGGTTGGCGGGGTGAAAGGCGGCTCGCCGGGCGGCGAGGCATAGTGGAGCGCGCCCGACAGCGCCACGTAATTGAGGTCGTGGCCGGCCGCCTGCGAAAGCGGGCCCTGCTGGCCCCAGCCGGTCATACGGCCGAACACGAGGCGCGGATTGATGGCGTGGCATGCCTCCGGACCAGCGCCAAGCCGTTCCATGACCCCGGGTCGAAATCCCTCTATCAACCCATCTGCAGTTTCGACAATCTTAAAGAATACAGCAAGATCGTCCTGTTTTTTCATGTCTAGAACGATCGAGCGTTTGCCGCGGTCGAGCAGCGACTTCTCGACGGCCACCGGACCGGAGGATTGCGGCCGGTGAACGACGACGACATCCGCACCGAGATCGGCCAGCAGCATGCCGCAAAACGGCCCGGGGCCGAGCCCCTCGACCTCGACGATACGCACCCCCTGCAGCATGTTTCCTCCTCCTGGCGGGAAAACTACAGCATGACACCCCATGTTCTGCAACCGCGCCGTGGCGGCCGGTTTCGAACGGGACTTGAAACCGCCTCGCGGCAGGTGCAGCTTTGCATGCGCGGAGGTCTGATTGCATGTTTGAGGGTTTCGAACGGGAACGTTTCGACCACGATGGAGTCGAAATCGACTATGTGACAGCCGGTGAAGGCACGCCGCTGCTGCTGCTGCACGGATTCCCGCAAACCAAGGCGATGTGGGCCCTGGTCGCCGCCGATCTCGCCCGCGACCATGCGGTCGTGGCGGCCGACTTGCGGGGTTATGGCGATTCGTCAAAGCCCGAAAACGGGCCCGACAGCGCCAACTATTCGTTTCGTGCCATGGCGAATGACCAGATTGCCTTGATGCGGTCGCTTGGCCATGCGCAATTCCATGTCGTCGGTCACGACCGCGGCGGACGGACGGTGCATCGCATGGCGCTCGACCACCCGGACTCGATCCTGTCGATGACGGTGATGGACATCGTGCCGACGCGGACGATCTTCTTCGAGGGCGGTGCCGAGGCGGCCCATGCGTATTATCACTGGTATTTCCTGTCCCAACCCTCGCCGCTGCCGGAGACGCTGATCGCACCGGACCCGGATTTCTATTTCGAAACCTGCCTGTCGGGCTGGGGTCCGGACGGGATCGGCGCCTTCCCGGCCGAGGCCCTGGCCGAATACCGCCGCTGCTGGCGCGATCCCGACGCGATCCGCGCCATGTGCGCCGACTATCGCGCCGCCTGGCTGGTCGACACGGTGCTTGACGCGGCAGATTCGGAAAAGAAAATCACCTGCCCGACCCTCGCGCTCTACGGCGAGTCTGGGCTTATGGCGCGCCAGTTCGACGTCCCCGGCGAATGGCGGCGAACCTGCACCGATGTCGCCGGCCGGGCGATCCGGGGCGGCCATTTCTTCGTCGACACGGCGCCCGACGACACGATCGCTGCGCTGAGGACATTCCTGGGCAGATAGAAGTCAGCCAATCGCCTGAAACGCGAGCCGCATGGCGATCACGGTCAGGACGCCCAGGATCAACTTGTCGAACATGTCGCGCGAGATGTGCCGCGCTAGCCAGGCGCCGATCGGCATGCCGGCCAGGATCGGCACCAGCGCTCCGGTGCTCAGCAGGAACTTGTGCCCGTCGAGGATGCCATAGGCGAACAGCGCCGGTATCTGCGCCAATCCCATCATGACGAAGAAGACGGTGACGGTCGCGACGAAGGTCCGCCGTTCCAGTTTCATAGCATTGAGGAAGCTCAGCGTCAGCGGCGCGGACAGGCCGGAAGCACCGAACAACACACCGCCGGCGGTCCCGATAAAAGGCGACAACCGCTCCGCCAGCGGATAGGCGAGTACCCAGCCAGGCCGGGCCAACCGGAACGCGACATAGATGAACACGGCGCCGGAAACGACCAGGGTCAGCCACCGGCCCGGCAGGTTGGCCAGCAGCACCGTGCCGACCAGCGTGCCGATCGCGCCGCCGCCGGCGAACATCAGCATGAAGGCGCGCGGTAATTGCTCTTTCCGGTAGGTCCAGGCTTGGACGATGTTGACGAGGAGGTTGGGAACGGAAAAGACGGCGACGGCCACAGGGACGTTGAAATAGATCGCCATCACCGGAACGGCGATGATCGGCGCACCGGCACCGGTCGCGCCTTTCAGGAGCCCGCCCAGGAGCAGGCCGACAATGGCAAGGATCACACCCGTCATGGCACCGCGTATCGGACGGCGGCGCGCCAAATGCAAGAGCGGTCGGCGCCTCCGGGCCACCATCGGGCGCCCATTCCGGCAATGCGACCTAGTCCAGACCTTCCCTTATCCCGCGGCTGCCAGCAGACTGGCGTTGCCTCCGGCAGCCGTGGTGTCGACGCAAACCGAGCGTTCATGCGCATAGGCGGCCGGATAGACAGGCTCGACGATCAGCGGAACGATCCGGCCTGTGCGCCTGGCGAGCGCGCGACGGACATCGCGGGTCGTGTCGGCATCTGCCGCCAGTGCCACCGCATCAAGGTCGGCACTTTCCAGGGTAACCGGATTTACGGTGCCCTCAATCGCGGTAACCGGCAGTCCCTTGCCGATCAGCGGCGCAAGCGCCGCCGTCGCCCCCGGAGCCGCGCCGACAACGGCGTTGCCCATGGCGAGCGCCTGCACCACCTGGTCCAAAACCGCGGCCGCGTCGCGGCCCATGCAAAGAACCCGTCCGCGGGGCGCCAGGTTGAGCACGTTGGATTCGCCCGTCGGCCCGGGCAGATCGATCGGTCCCTGGTCAATGGCCGCCGCCGCGCCCAGCGCCTCCGCGGCCCGTCCACGTAGCAGTTTGCGCAATTCGCCGACCCGGTCGCCGCGCAGTGCCCAATCGCCAGGCCCCGCGGCAAGCGCTGCCGCCAGTTCGGCCGGGTCCGCGGCAACGTGGTTGTCGGTTTGCACATACCCAACGGGTTGTGCCTTGCGGAAACGGCGCAGGTAAAGCGGTCCGCCGGCCTTCGGGCCGGTTCCCGAAAGTCCCTCGCCGCCAAACGGCTGCGATCCGACCACCGCGCCGATCTGGTTGCGGTTGACATAGAGGTTGCCGGCGTGGATGCCGTCGACGATGTACTGCACACGGGCGTCGATGCGAGTATGGAGGCCGAAGGTCAATCCATATCCCTTCGCATTAATCGCGGCGATCACGGAATCGATCTCTTCGGCCTTGAAGGTCGCCACGTGCAGCACCGGGCCGAAAACCTCGCGCTCCAGTTCGCCGATTCCTGACACCTGGAAAATGTGGGGGCCGACGAACCGGCCGGCCTGTGGCGCCTCGAGACGGGCGATCAGGCGGCCTTTGTCGGTCATCGCCTGGCAATAGGCGCCGATCAGGTCCTGGGCCTCCGCGTCGATCAGCGGGCCGGTATCGGTCGACACCCGCCACGGATCGCCCACGTCGAGCGTATCCATCGCGCCCTTGAGCATGGCGAGCAACTTGTCCGCGATATCCTCCTGCACATAGAGCACGCGCAGCGCAGAACAGCGCTGTCCAGCGCTCTGAAAAGCCGAGGCGACGATGTCGCGCACCGCCTGTTCCGGCAGCGCAGTCGAATCGACGATCATCGCATTGAGACCACCGGTCTCGGCAATCAGCATGGCGTCGGGCGTCGCTGTCTCCGCAAGCTGGCGCTCGATCAGGCGCGCCACCTCGGTCGAACCGGTAAAGCAGACGCCGGCGATGTGCGGGCTGGCCGTCAGGGCCGCCCCGACCGTTGCGCCGTCGCCGGGCAGAAGCTGGATGATCGCGTCGGGTACGCCGGCCTGCCGCATCAGCTCGACGGCGCGCGCGGCGATCAGCGGCGTCTGCTCGGCCGGCTTGGCGAGAACGGCGTTGCCGGTTACCAGCGCAGCCGCAATCTGGCCGGTGAAGATCGCCAGCGGAAAGTTCCAGGGCGAGATGCAGGCGATGACGCCGCGCGCCTCGGTTCCGCGCTCAACGGTGCCCGCGCGGCTTGCGTAGTAGCGGAGGAAATCGACCGCCTCGCGAACCTCGGCAATACCGTCGTTGATGATCTTGCCGGCTTCCCGGCCGGCCAATGCGAAAAACTCGATCGCATTTTCCTCGTACAGATCGGCGATCCGGTCAACGATGGCGGCGCGTTCGGTCACCGGCAGTGCCGCCCAGGCGGGTCGCGCTTCTCTCGCGGTCTCGACCGCCTGCGCCACGTCCTGCGCCGTCGCCTCGTGCCAGACACCGACGATATCGTTGGGATCGGCCGGGTTCACCGACTTGACCTCCGCGCCGGAAGGGGTGGTCTTGCCACCCGCCAGCATCGGAAGCGCGCGCCACTGGTGTGGGGCGGCAAACGCCGCGCGGCCGGTTTCGATCCGCGCCAGGTCCTCAGGATCGGTAATATCCCAGCCACGCGAATTCGACCGTTCCGGTTCGAACAGCGCACGCGCCTTCCGGATTGCCGGATTGGTCGCGTCCGGATGCGCCAGCACGTCCGCGATCGGGTCGCGCGCGATCTCCTCGGGGCGCACCGCCTTGTCCACGATCTGGTGGACGAAGGAGGAATTGGCGCCGTTCTCCAGCAGGCGTCGCACAAGGTAGGCGAGCAGATCGGCGTGCTGGCCGACCGGCGCATAGATCCGGCAGCGCGTGCCTTCCGCCTTGCGCACGGCTTCATGCAGCGCCTCACCCATTCCGTGAAGCCTCTGGAACTCGAAGCACTCCTTGTTAGGCGCCATAGCCAGGATCGCCGCGGCCGTGTGCGCATTGTGCGTCGCGAACTGCGGGTAGATCCGGTCGGTCATGGAAAACAGCTTGCGCGCGCAGGCCAGATAGGACACGTCGGTCGCCGCCTTGCGCGTGAACACCGGAAAGCCGTCGAGTCCCATCACCTGGGCGCGCTTGATTTCCGTGTCCCAGTAAGCGCCCTTGACCAGGCGCACCATGATCTTGCGGTCGAATTTTTGGGCCAGGGCGTAAAGCCAGTCGAGAACCATCGGCGCGCGCTGGCAGTAAGCCTGAACCACGATGCCGAATCCACCCCAGCCGGCGAGAGACTCGTCGGCCAGCACGGCTCCGATGACGTCGAGCGAAAGGTCGAGACGGTCGGCTTCCTCAGCGTCGATATTGAGGCCCATGCCGCCCTGCTTGGCCGCCTGCGCCAGTTCGAGCAGCCGGGCCCGCATGACCGGAAGCATGGTTTCGCGATGGGTCGTCTCGTAGCGCGGATGCAGCGCCGACAGCTTGACCGATATCCCGGGGTTGGCGCGGATGTCGTCCTTGTTGGATAGTCGCGATATTGCCGTTATGGCATCACTGTAGGCGCGGTGATAGCGCAGTGCGTCCGCCTCCGTGCGGGCGGCTTCGCCCAGCATGTCATAGGAATAGACATACCCTTTCGCGGTGGATTCCCTGCCGCGCTTGAACGCCTCGTCAATGGAGCGGCCGAGCACGAATTGCTGACCCATCTCGCGCATCGCGGCGGCAACCGCCCGGCGGATCACCGGTTCCCCCATGCGTTTCACCAAGGCGCGGAGCGTGCCCTCGATGCCGCCCTCCTCTTCTTCCTCGAGCACCCGGCCCGTCAGCATAAGGCCCCAGGTCGAGGCGTTCACCATGATCGACGAGGACTGTCCGGAATGGTTCGACCAATCGTGCGGCGCGATCTTGTCGGCGATCAGGTCGTCCATGGTTTCGGAATCGGGTACGCGCAGCAGCGCTTCGGCCAGGCACATCAGGGCTACCCCCTCGCCGGTCGACAGGCCGTATTCGGCGAGGAACGACTCCATCATCGAGGGCGCCGTCGCGGAGCGCACGGCGCGCACCAGATCGGCGGCGCGCTTGCAAACCGCCTCGCGGTCGGCCGCGGACAATTCCGTCCCGTCGACCAGTCCCGGCAGGATACCGCCTTCGTCGGCGAGGTAGTGGGCGCGCATTGTTGAGCGGATATCGTCAAGATTGGTGGTCACTGCCGGAACTCCCCCGCATGATCTTCGATACAGGATTATAGCCCAAACCGGATCATTTATTCGCCCTGAATTTTTTCCCGATACAGGCCATTTAATCTGTAGTATCAAGCTCTTTTAGAGCCATTTAGCTACGGAATTTCCTATTATGGATCAATTGGACCGAATGGATCGCGCAATCCTCGCGGCGCTCGCCGCCGACGGCCGCCTGTCGATGGCCACGCTGGGCGAAAAGGTCGGCCTGTCGAAAACCCCGGTCCAGGCCCGGGTGCGGCGGCTGGAGCGCGAGGGGTTCATTCGCGGCTACACCGCGCAGATCGATCGTGCGAAAATGGGCGAAGGCCACGTCGCATTCGTTCAGGTCACCCTCAACGACACGCGCAGCTCGGCGCTCGACGCATTCAACCGCGCCGTCAACGCGGTATCCGAGGTCGAGGAATGCCACATGATTGCCGGCAGTTTCGACTATTTGCTCAAGGTGCGCACCCGCGATATCGGCGCCTATCGCCGGGTCCTGGGCGAAAAGATCTCGTCCCTGCCCCACGTCGAAAGCACGTCGACCTTCGTGGCCATGGAAATCGTCAAGGAAAGCTAAGCCGGACCGGACGGGGCGCATCCGGCTTTCAGCGCCTATTGCAGATAAAGATGCGCGACGGCGACCCAGAAAGCAGTGGTCGCGATTGCAGACGCGGTGCCGATTGTCATCGCGTTGCTCGCAAGTGCCTGACCGGTGCCGAACCGCGTGGCGATCAGGTAGGAGTTGACGCCCGACGGCATTGCCGAGGCAATCAGAAGCGCCTCGGCGACCGGTCCCGACATGCCGGCCGTCAACAGGAAACCGAGCGTCATGGCCGGCATGACGACCAGCTTGACGATTTCCACCGCGAGCCCCGCCCCGATATTCCCGGATATTCCGAACTTGCGAAGCGACATGCCCATGGCAAACAGGGCTATCGTGCCGCCAATCCCGCCCAGCGCGCCGACCAGGCGTTCGCCGAGCGCGGGCAGCGGCCAGCCGGTCAGACGCCAGGCCGCGCCGGCGACGATTCCGATAATCAGCGGATTGGCGACCAACCGCGAAGCGAATGTCCTGGCCATGCGCGGCAGGTTCATGCCGTTTTCGGCGCGGCCCGCCCATTCGAACAATATGATCGAGGCCGACATCATGACCGGCAGGTGCACGGCGACGACCAGCGACACCGCGGTGAATCCGGCTTCTCCATAGAGCGTGAGGATGATCGGCAGGCCGAGCAGGACGAGGTTGGAGAAGGCCGCCGAGACGCCGCCGACCACGCCGGCCTTCTCGTCGCGATTGAAAACCCTCACGACAATGAGCTGACCCAAACCCCAGGCGATCGCGGCGGCGGCAAAGTACACCGTCCAGATTCGCCACGGCGCCGACTGGCCGAAATCGGCGGACGCCATGGTCCTGAACAGCAGCATCGGAATGGCGATGGTCACCGCGAAATCGGACAGCGCATCGCCGGTGTCGCGCTTGAGCAGGCCGGTCGCCGCCGACACGTATCCCAGCCCGATCAGGGCGAAAACGAACGCGATGGTCTGGAAGGACGAAGCCATTCCGGCCTGTTATTGCCGAACGGCCTGTTTAGCAAACGCTTTGTACCGCGGTGGCCATTCACGTGAAAATCGGCCATTGCCCTTTTCCCGCCGCGAAAAACGGTTTAGAGCGCTTCCAAACGTGAATTGCACCAGAAGGAAAAAGACCGTGTCCTCCACATTCGACAAGGTTGCCGATATCATTGCCGAAACCAGCGAAATCGAACGCGACACGATCACGCCAGAGAGCCATACGATCGACGACCTGGGTATCGACAGCCTCGACTTCCTCGACATCGTCTTTGCCATAGACAAGGAATTCGGGATCAAGATCCCGCTGGAAACCTGGACACAGGAAGTCAACGACGGAAAAGCCTCGACCGACGCCTACTTCGTCATGAAGAACCTGTGCGACAAGATCGACGCACTGGTTGCCGAAAAGGCGGCCTGAGCAGCCAATCCCCATGAACGAACATGACGTCGTCATTACCGGTATCGGTATCGTGTCCTGCCTCGGCGTGGGCGCCGACGTTCATCGCGCCGTGCTTGTTGAAGGACAGAAGTCGCCGGTCATCGACACGGAAAGCTTCGCGCCTTACGTGGTGCACCCCTTGCCCGAAATCGACTGGAACGAGCAGATCCCGAAACGCGGCGACCAGCGCCAGATGGAGACCTGGCAGCGGATCGGTACCTTTGCGGCGGGCCTGGCGCTCGACGACGCCGGAATAAAGAACGACGAAACGCTTTGCTCGACTATGGACATGATCGTGGCGGCAGGCGGCGGGGAGCGCGACGAGGCCGCCGATTCGCTGATCATCGAAGCGGCGGAATCGAGCAATGACCGAGAGACGCTGCTCAACGAGAAACTGGGTACCGAACTCAGGCCGACCCTGTTTCTGGCTCAGCTTTCGAACCTGATGGCCGGCAACATCTCCATCGTCCACAAGGTCACCGGATCGTCCCGGACCTTCATGGGCGAGGAAGGCGCCGGAATCTCCGCGGTCGAAAGCGCCGCGGCGCGGATCCGCAATGGCCAGTCGACGCATGCGCTGGTCGGCGGCGCCTTTAATGCGGAACATCCCGACATGCTGCTGGCGTTCGAGCTGGGCGGATTGCTGCACCGCGGGCCGTGGGCGGATGTGTGGAGCCGGGCTGGTACAGAAGGGGGCGGGATCGTCCCCGGTTCGGGCGGTGTGTTCCTGGTCCTGGAATCGCGTGAACATGCGACCGCCCGCGGCGCCTCGATCCACGCTGTCCTGGGGCCGGTGCAGTCTGGCCGGGCGCGGCGCCATGGCGACGGGCTGGCCGAGGCGATCTCGGCCATGGCGCGCGCCGTCGGCGATGCCGACCTCGTTATTTCGGCCGCGAACGGCGTTCCCGACATCACCGCCGCGGAAGCCGAAGCCTTGCGCGGCAGGACGCTGCGCGGCACGTCCAGCCTGACCGGTTCGATGAAGGAAGCACAGTTTCCGTTTTCCATAGCATTGGCCGCGCTGGCGGTCAGCAGCGGAAAGCCCGTCGCGCCGTTCGCCGGGAGCGAAGCCGAAACGTCCGCCCCCGCCGGCAATGTGCTCGTCACGTCGGTCGGCATGATTGGCGGCGAAGGCATGGTGCGGGTCGGCAGGGCGTGACGGAGCGGGCGCGATGAGCAAATACACCGACAAATTCGGCCGCCCGATCGTCGCCGTTACCGGCATCGGCATGGTCACTTCGCTCGGCCAGGGCAAACAGGACAACTGGAAGGCGCTCGCGTCAGGCCAATCCGGCATCCGCGAAATCACCCGTTTTCCGACCGAACACCTGCGCACGCGCATTTCGGGCATGGTCGATTTCCTGCCGTCGAGCCGGCAGGGGCCGACCCCCCTGACGCGCGAACTCGCTGAGTTGGCGGCCCGCGAGGCGATCGGCGAAGCCGGAATTGCCGAATCCGGTTTTGGCGGCCCGCTTTTCCTCGCCGCGCCGCCGGTGGAGACCGAGTGGAAGGCGCGGTTCGAACTCGCTTATTCGACCGCCTCCTCGGCCGGGTCCGCCTACCAGCGTATGCTCGCCACCGTACGCGCCCACAAGCGACCGGACCTGTTTGCCAAGGCCCAGTTCGCCACCATCGCCGACGGTCTGGCCGACCGCTTCGGCATTCGCGGACTGCCGATCACCCTGTCAACGGCCTGCGCATCGGGGGCGACGGCGATCCAGCTTGGCACGGAAGCGATACGCCGTGGTGAAGCCGACCGCGCGCTCTCGATCGGCGCCGATGGCTCGGCCACCGCCGAAGCGCTAATCCGCTTTTCGCTGCTTTCCGCGCTTTCGACCCAGAACGACAACCCGCAAAAGGCATCCAAGCCTTTCTCGAAGGACCGCGACGGTTTCGTGCTCGCCGAGGGATCGGCCGCACTGGTCCTGGAATCGCTGGAAAGCGCGATGGCGCGTGGCGCCGAGGTTCTCGGCATCGTGGCCGGCTGCGGCGAGAAGGCCGACGACTTCCACCGCACGCGCTCCAAGCCAGATGCGTCGCCGGCGATCGCGACGGTGACGGCGGCACTCGAGGATGCCGGTCTGGCCGCGGGCGGGATCGCCTACGTCAACGCCCACGGAACCTCGACGCCCGAGAACGACAAGATGGAGCACCTGGCGCTGGCCAGCGTCTTCGGCGATGCGATCGGAACCGTGCCGGTGTCGTCCAACAAGTCGATGATCGGCCATACGCTGTCGGCCGCCGGCGCAATCGAGGCCGCGTTCTCGCTGATTACGATGCGCGAGGGCTTCCTGCCGCCGACGATCAACTACGACAATCCGGATCCGACCATCGACATCGACGTGGTGCCGAACAAGGGGCGCAGCGCCGACGTTGCGACCGTGCTGTCGAACTCCTTCGGTTTCGGCGGGCAGAATGCCTGCCTTGTCATGGCGCGCGAACCGAACTAGACCCTCCGTCTATTTTTTCGCCGGAAGGAAACCGTCACCGATGCGCGCATTGCAGCTGGTCGAAGACCGCAAACTGGAGCTTGTTGACATCGCCGAACCGCCCCCGCCCGGCCCGGGCGAGGTAACGGTGCGCGTCAAGGTCGTCGCGCTCAACCACATCGATGTTTGGGGTTGGCGCGGCATGGCGTTCGCCAAGCGCAAAATGCCGCTGACCATCGGCGCGGAGGCGTCCGGTGAAATCGACGCAATCGGATCCGGCGTATCCGGTCTCGTCCCCGGCCAGCTCGTTTCGATCTACGGTGCGCGCACTTGCGGCCTCTGCCGTCCCTGCCGCGAGGGACGCGACAATCTGTGCGAACATGTCAGCGGTGTGCACGGGTTCCATCTCGACGGGTTCGCGCAGGAGAAGATCAACCTTCCCGCGCGCCTGCTGGTACCCGCACCGCCCGGCGTCACCGATGTCGGCGCAGCCGTTGCCCCCGTGACTTTCGGCACGGTCGAACACATGCTGTTCGACAATGCGCGCCTTGAACCGGGCGAAACCATCCTCATCCATGCCGGCGGTTCGGGCATCGGCTCGGCGGCCATCCAATTGGCCAAGCGGATCGGCTGCACCGTGATCACCACGGTCGGCTCCGACGACAAGGTCGAGAAAGCGCGGGCGCTGGGCGCCGATCATGTGATCAACTACCGCAGCGACCGCTTCGAGGGCGTGGTCCGCAAGATCACGAAAAAGAAGGGCGTCGATGTCGTGTTTGAACATGTCGGCGCGGACACCTGGGCCGGATCGATGTTGTGCCTGAAGCGCGGTGGGCGCCTGGTGACATGCGGTTCCACCTCCGGCGTCTCCACCAGCATGAACCTGATGCAGCTTTTCCAGCAACAGCTAAAGATTTTCGGTTCGTTCGGCTGCCGGATGGAAAACATGGCGAACGCGATGCAGAAAATGGCCGCCGGCCATACTAGCCCGGTGATCGACACCGAGTGCGGCTTCGGCGATATCGACTTGGCGCTCACTCGCATGGAAACACGCGATGTGTTCGGCAAGATCATCCTGCGTGTCGCCTGACATGCGCGCAGCGGCTCCCGCACCATGAAGCTTCTTGTCTACCGCGTCCTGCGCAAGTTCAAGATGGCCGAATACTGGGCTATCGCGATCCTCGCGATCGGCCTGCTGTGGGTCGTCCGGCTGCTGCCCGGCGAGAAGGCGCTCTCGCTGCTTGACCGGGCGGCAAGGCGCGTCGGGCCCCTTGTCGGTCGCCACAGGGTCGCGGTCGAAAACCTGAGGCAGGCTTTTCCTGAGAAATCCGGACCGGAAATCGAGGCGATCGCCGGCGACATGTGGGGCAACATGGCCCGCCTTCTCGGAGAGTATGTGTTTCTCGACCAGATCATGGACATCGATCCCGACCGCCCGGGCGAAGGGCATATCGAAGTAGAGGGCGTGGACATCTTTACCCGTCTGGTGGATCAGCCCGACCGCCCGGCCATCTTTTTCACCGCCCATATGGGGAACTTCGAGCTGTTGCCGATCGCCGCTGCTGCCTTCGATCTGGAGGTCACGGCGCTATTCCGCCCACCCAACAATCCGGTTCTTGCCCGGTATCTGCTGCGCGCACGCAAAACCGCGATGGGTCACCTGGTCCCCTCACGCGCCGGAGCATCGATCGCGCTTGCCCGGATTCTGGAAAAAGGCGGCAAGGTGGGCATGCTCGTCGACCAGAAGTTCCACAACGGCCAGCTGACGCGGTTTTTCGATCGTGATTGCCTGACTTCGCCCCTGCTCGCAAAACTCACGCGCCAGTTCGACTGCGATGTCTATCCGGCCCGCTGCATCCGGCTGCCCGGCGGCCGCTTCCGCATCACCCTGTTCGACCGCATAGACATTCCCCGCCTGGACAACGGACGCGTTGACACACTCGCGCTCACCCAGCAGGTGACCGGCATCGTCGAGGACTGGATCCGCGAGGATCCCGGGCAGTGGATGTGGTTTCACAAGCGCTGGTCGGGTCTCGAGACGGTTCGCAACAAGAACAACTGACGACCCGTCACGGTTGTATTTTCCCTAATCCCGACTTCAACGAACAGCGCGTAAATTGTTCCGGGGCACGCGAACACCCGAGGGCATTTCGATGCCGGTCAACGACCTTTCGCCGACCGATCCCGATTCCGCCTGCGACAAGCGCCCGGTCCCCGTCATCCTGGCATCCGACCCGCTCGGGGCATTGTGGCCCCATTCGCTCCTGGAAAACCCCTGGAGATCCAGGCGGTTCGGCGACGGCCGATCCGCCGTCGAGCGCAAGGTCGACGTATTCGCGCGGACGTCCAGGTTCCGCCGCGTCTCACGGGATAGTCGGCCGCGGACGAATTTCCGGCTGGTTTAGTTGGTGATGACGATCCTGACGTTCCGCGGACCGACCTGCTTGGCCAGCGAATACAGCTTGGCCGCATTCTTCGGGTGCAGGCGCACACAGCCGTGGGAGGCCGGGCGTCCAAGGTTGCGGATGGAATTGGTGCCGTGAATGGCATATCCGCCGCGGAAAAAGATCGAATGCGGCATCGGCGACATATGGTATTTGCGCGAGTACCACATCTTGTGCATCCGCGTCGGCCGGTACGTGCCGCGCGGGGTGTAATAACCACGGCGGGCCGTCGACACCTTCCAGCGTCCGACGACAAAGCCCGACTTTTTCACCGTCATCGTTTGCGACGAAATATCGATGGTCGCAACGAGGCTCGCGGCAAGCGAAGCGCTCGCGCCAGCAAAAAACAAGATCGATGCGGCCGCCATTGAAATCAGCAGTCTTTTCATGAACTCATCCTTTGTACTGTCCAATCCACCGTATCCTAGCCTTGCAGCCGGTAACAGACTGTGAATTGCGTAACACATAGATGTGATCGCGTCCAAATCCGGTCACAATGGTTAAATCCGCCTCAATTTTTCCTTTGGCCGGCACCCGTTCCAGTCCGATGTGAATCCCTTGCGCTGCGATGCGATATGGGGCTGACATGACGTGGCAATCCTGATTAACTGCCTGTGCCGGAGCGCGTCCTCCGGCGTGTTTTTGGGGCGTTCCGGGAGGTCTTCAATGAAAATCATGAAATCCGTGCTTGCAGCTGCAGTGATCGCCATGTCGGCGGGAACGACAGCCTGGGCCGCGCGCACCGACCTGGTGATGGGTCTCGTGCTGGAGCCGCCGCACCTCGATCCGACCGCCGGCGCGGCCGCAGCGATCGACGAAATCGTCTATGCCAACGTGTTCGAGGGGCTGACGCGCATCAATTCCACCGGCGAAGTCAAGCCGGCGCTGGCCGAAAGCTGGGACGTCTCGGACGACGGATTGATCTACACGTTCCACCTGCATTCCGGTGTGAAGTTCCACGACGGCACCGATTTCAATGCCGACGACGTCAAGTTCTCGCTCGACCGGGCGCGCGCGGAGGATTCGACCAACGCCCAGAAGGGCCTGTTCGCGGCCATCGACAACGTCGAGGTCGTCGACCCGACCACCGTCAGGGTCACGCTCAAGCAGCCGCAAGGTTCGTTCCTCTACAATATGGGCTGGGGCGACGCGGTGATGGTGGCGCCGGAATCGGCCGACTCCAACAAGGAAAAGCCGGTCGGCACCGGTCCGTTCAAGTTCGATCACTGGGCCAAGGGATCGGAGATCGCCATCGTCAAAAACCCCGGCTACTGGGGCAATGCGGTTGCGCTCGACAAGGCGACCTTCCGCATCATTCCCGACGCGGCCGCCGCCGTGCCGGCGCTGCTCTCGGGCGATGTCGACGCTTTCGCGCAAATGCCCGCCGGCGACGCGCTGCCGCAGATCCAGGCCGATCCGCGCTTCAAGGTGGTGATCGGCGCCACCGAGGGCGAGACGATTCTCTCGACCAACAACAAGAAGCCGCCCTTCGACAACATCAAGGTGCGCCAGGCGATCGCGCATGCGCTCAACCGCGAAGCGATCATCGCCGGCAGCGGCAGTGGCTACGGTACGCCGATCGGCTCGCACTTCTCGCCGGCCAACGCCGCCTATGTCGATCTCACCGGCACCTATCCCTATGACGTTGCCAAGGCGAAGGAACTCCTGAAGGAAGCGGGATACCCGGATGGCTTCAGCGCCACGCTGAAGCTGCCGCCGCCGCCCTACGCCCGCGAGGGCGGCCAGGTGGTCGCCTCCCAGCTCAAGGAGATCGGCATCAACCTGGAGATCATCCCGGTTGAGTGGGCGCAGTGGCTGGAGCAGGTGTTCAAGGCCAAGGATTACGACCTAACGATCGTGTCGCACACCGAGCCCAACGACATCGGCATCTATGCGCGCAAGGATTACTACTTCCAGTACGACAACCCGGCCTTCGACAAAGTCATCGCCGAACTGGACGTGACTTCCGACCAGGCCAAGCGCAACGAACTCTACGGCCAGGCGCAGAAGATCCTGGCCGACGATGCGGTCAACGGCTTCATGTTCGAACTGGCCAAGATCGGCGTCTGGAACGCCAAGCTGGAGGGCCTGTGGGAGAACTCGCCGGTCCAGGCCAACGACCTGACCGCGGTCCACTGGACCGAATAACGGGGCTCATGTCCGAATCCGGCCGTCGCGGGAAACTGCGGCGGCCGTGTCATTGGCGCCCGGGAATCACGCTTTGACAGCCTATATCCTCAAACGGCTCGGCATCGGCATCCTCACCCTCATCTTTGCGTCGATGATCGTGTTTGCCGTTCTGGAAATCGTGCCAGGCGACCCGGCGCGGCTGATGTTGGGCATGAACGGCACCGAGGAAGCGGTCCAGGCGCTGCGCGAGCAGATGGGTCTCAACCAGCCGTTGTTCGTGCGTTACGTTTCCTGGTTCAGCGCCTTCGTGGCCGGCGATTTCGGCCGCTCCTATACCTACTCCGTGCCGGTGCTCGAGCTTGTCTCCGAGCGCGTCGTCGTCTCGCTGCCACTCGCGATCATTTCGCTGATCCTGTCGACGGCGGTCGCTATCCCGGTCGGCATCTTTTCGGCCGCGCGGCGCGGGCGGGCCGGCGACACGGTTGCGATGGGCACGGCGCAGCTCGGCGTCGCCATCCCCAATTTCTGGTTCGCGCTGATCCTCGTCTACGTCTTCGCCGTGTGGCTGAGGCTGGTACCCGCCGGCGGTTTTCCCGGCTGGGCCGGCGGCATCTGGCCGGCGCTGAAGGCGCTGATCCTGCCGGCCATCGCACTCGCCCTCCCCCAGGCCGCGATCCTGGCGCGCGTCACGCGCTCGGCGCTGATCGAGGTTCTGCACGAGGATTTCATCCGCACCGCCCGCGCCAAGGGGCTTCCCGCCGGCCGCGTGTTGTGGACGCATGCGCTTCGAAACGCCTTCATCCCGGTGCTGACCATCCTAGGCCTGCAATTCGCCTTCCTGCTCGCGGGCACGATCATCATCGAGAACGTCTTCTATCTTCCCGGCCTCGGCCGGCTCGTCTTCCAGGCGATCACTCAGCGCGACCTGATCGTGGTGGAAAGTGTGGTGATGCTGCTCGTCGCCTCGGTGATCATCGTCAATCTGCTGGTCGACCTCTCCTACGCGGCTGTCGACCCGCGGCTGAGGACGCGGCGATGAGCAAGCGGACCGACGAAACCACGAGCCTCGGCGCGCTGTTCCTCAAGGCGCTGGCCAACCGGTCTTTCCTGATCGGGCTGATCATTACGGCGATCATCGCGGCTATGGCACTCGTCTCCTTCGTCTGGACGCCCTACGACGTGACCCATCTGCCCGTCACCAACCGGATGGCGACGCCGAACCTGGAGCACATTCTCGGCACCGACCATTTCGGCCGGGATATCTTTTCCATGATCATGGTCGGCGCGCGCAATTCCATCGCCGTCGCCTTCGTCGCCGTCGCCATCGGCATCGGGGTCGGCGTGCCGCTCGGCTGCTGGGCGGCGGCTCGGCGCGGCTGGGTCGACGAGGCGCTGATGCGTTTCAACGACGTCGTCTTTGCCTTCCCCGCCCTGCTGTCCGCAGTCATGATCACCGCCGTATTCGGGCCCGGCGCGGTCAACGCGATCATCGCCATCGGCATTTTCAACATCCCGGTCTTCGCCCGCGTCGCCCGCGCGGGCGCGCTGTCGATCTGGCCGCGCGAATACATCCTTGCGGCCCGCGCCTCGGGCAAGAACGCTACCCAGATCACGGTGGAACACATCCTGCCCAACATCGCCAACCTGCTCCTGGTCCAGGGCACGATCCAGTTTGCGCTCGGCATCCTCGCCGAGGCCGGCCTGTCCTATGTCGGCCTTGGCACCCAGCCGCCGATGCCGAGCTGGGGTCGGATGCTGTTCGATGCCCAGACACGCATGATCGTGGCGCCGCACATGGCGATCATCCCGGGCCTGGCCATCGTCGTCACGGTGCTCGGGCTCAACCTGCTCGGCGACGGCCTGCGCGACCTGCTCGACCCGAAGCTGAGGCGGCAGCGATGAGCGGTGCCCCCCTGCTCCATATCGACGACCTGACGCTGTCGATCGGCGACAGCAAGATCCTGCGCAATGTCGATTTCACGATCCGCCAGGGCGAAGTGATGGGCCTGGTCGGCGAATCCGGGTCCGGCAAGTCGATGACGGCCCTGGCGATCATGAAGCTTCTGCCCCATGCCGCGCGCGCGTCGGGCAAGATCCTGTTCGACGGCACCGACCTGCTCAAGGCCAGCGAGCGCGACATGTGCGCTGTGCGCGGCGACGATATCTCGATGGTGTTTCAGGAGCCGATGACCGCGCTCAATCCGGTCAAGACGATCGGCGAGCAGGTTGCTGAGGGCATCCGCTGGCACACCGGCGCGAGCCGCGCCGATGCCGAAGACCGCGCCCGCGCCATGCTCGACCGGGTCGGTCTGCCGGAAGCCAAGTTTCCGCTGTCGCGCTATCCGCACGAATTGTCCGGCGGCCAGCGCCAGCGCGTGGTCATCGCAATCGCCTGTGCACTCCGGCCGCGCCTGCTGATCGCCGACGAACCGACGACGGCGCTCGATGTCGTGCTGCAGAAGCAGGTGCTGGAACTGCTGCGCGACCTGGTCAACGAAAGCCGCATGGGCCTGCTCCTGATCAGCCACGACCTCGCCGTGGTCACCGACATGGCGGACCACATCACGGTCATGCGCGGCGGGTCGGTCATGGAACAGGGCGAGACGGCGCAGACGCTCACCGAGCAGCGCCATCCCTATACCCGCCAGCTTGCCGAGGCTTCCACCCATGTTCCGGCCCGCGCGGCTGTGCCGGAACCCGAGGCGCGCGACGCGACGCCGCTGCTCTCGGTCGAGAACGTCGTACGCGACTACCCGGGGCGCCGCACCAGCCTGTTTGCGCGACCCGAGCCGTTTCGCGCCGTCGCCGACGTCTCGTTTGCCATGCAGCCGCGCCACTCGGTCGCTCTGGTTGGCCGATCCGGCTGCGGAAAATCGACGCTCGCGCGGATGATTCTGGCCCTCGACTCCCCGACACAGGGCGCAATCCGGCTCATGGGTCAGCACCTCGAGGGTCTCGACGAAGCCGGGCTGCGCCCGTTCAGGCGCGAAATGCAGGTGGTGTTCCAGGATCCCTACGGGTCGTTCAACCCCCGCCACAAGGTGGAGCGGCTGGTTGCCGAACCGTTGCACCTGCTGGACGAGCGGCCAACCCGCTCGCAGCGGCGCGAGCAGGTCGCGGCGGCGCTCGGCGAGGTCGGGCTGCCGGCCGATGCCATGGACCGCTATCCGCACGAATTCTCCGGCGGCCAGCGCCAGCGCATCTCGATCGCCCGCGCGATGATCACGCGGCCGAAACTGATCGTCGCCGATGAGCCGGTCTCCGCGCTCGACGTCTCGATCCGGGCGCAGATCCTCGACCTGTTCGCCGAACTGAACACCAAGCACGACCTTGCCTACCTGTTCATCACCCACGACCTGACGGTCGCCCGCGCAATCACCGACGAAGTGATGGTCATGCATGACGGCGAGATCGTCGAACGAGGCAAGACCGGCGATGTGCTCGACAACCCGCAAACGGATGCCGCGCGCGAACTGGTCGCCGCCGCACCCGATCTCGACCGCGCACTCGCCAGGCGGTTGGCCAGGCTTTAGCGGTCCCGCGCCCGTTGCACACGATCGCGTTCGATTTGCACTGGGGTTCGCGAATTTGGTTCCAAACCGGGCAATTGCCTCCCGGCGGCGCATTTTTCGCTAATGCTTGGTTCAGATTTCCCGGTTGACTGGACCTGTCGCAACCCGTTCAATTCCCGTTCCATTCCGTACCGCTTCTATTATCAATACTGATGGAACCATAAGGAGAATAGATTTCATCGATCTGTCATACTCGCGCAATATCAAAACAAACACGCGAGACGGCAACGGTCGAACCTTGGACAAATGCAGACCGGACGACCGGCGGGACGAAAGCCCGCCTGCGAGACCGGTTTAGTGGTCCGTTCGGCCCTGTCAGACGGCAACCCGGCAAGCCGGGTCAGGGGAAATTCAAACGGAGGCTTCAAATGACAATACGCTTCAAGACACTGCTGCTTGGCAGCACCGTCTACGCCATGATGTCGGCGGCCGCATTGGCGCAATGCCCGACCGTAACGGTCTCGGACATGAAGGGCGTCTCGGCCGGAGCATACCCGCAGCAGTATGAACTCGGCGAGTTCGAAACGGCCGCGAACTGCAAGCTGGAATTCTCCGAAAACCCAGCGATCGGCGACATGAACGCCAAGATCCGGAACAACCCCGCCCTGCCCGCGCTGGCGGACCGGCTGCCCGAAGAGCCGTTGGTCGTTGCGCCCTACGACTCGATTGGAAAATACGGTGGCACGCTCGATGCCCTGTCCAACGCGACCGAGGCCGGCACGTCCGACTTCATGTCGACCCGCCACGTCAACCTCGTGCGCTATTCCGATGATTTGCAGACGATCGTCCCGAACGTCGCCAAGGGCTGGAAGTGGAACGACGACTACACCGAACTGACGTTTTCTCTGCGCAAGGGCCACAAATGGTCCGATGGTGCGCCGTTCACCTCCGCCGACGTGAAGTTCTGGTACGATAACCTCGCGCTCGATCCCAACGTCTTCGAGAAGCCGAAGGACTATGTGCTGGTCGGCGGCGAGCGCATGCAGGTCGAAACGCCCGACGAGCAGACAGTGGTGTTCAAGCTGCCGGCGCCCAAGCCGGGTCTGCTCGCCCACTTCGCGACTCACTACGGCCAGGGTTTCCAGGCAAAGCATTTCCTGGGCCGCTTCCACCCCGACGTGGATCCGGACGCGGACAAGAACGCCCAGGCGCTCGGCTTCGAAAAGGGCTACGACGTCATCAAGGCCTATTACGGCAATTCCGACTGGATGGACACGGCGACGCCGATGCTCAACAGCCCGGACAAGGTCGCCAACATGCCCGGCGATGCCGCGCCGACGCTTGAGAGCCACATCGTCGTCAAGGAAACCACGGAAGGCCGCCACTTCGTCGCCAACCCGTATTTCTTCCAGGTCGACACGGCCGGCAACCAGTTGCCCTACATCAACGAGATGGACGAGGTCTTCGCCAACGACCAGCAGGTCCGCCTGCTCAAGCTCGTCAATGGCGAAGTCGACTACAAGTCGCAATCGCTGCAGCTTTCCGATGCGCCGCTGCTGCTCGAAAACCAGGAAAAAGGCGGCTACACGATCCAGTTGAAGCCCAAGATCGCCATGCATGCGGTCTCCTTCAATGTCACCTCCGACGACATGCAGAAGCGCGCCGTGTTCGGCGATCTGCGTTTCCGCAAGGCGATGTCGATCGCGATCAACCGCGAGGAGCTGAACCAGGTCGCCTATTTCGGCGAAGGCAAGATCCAGCAATATACCGGCTTCTCGCCGCTGCCCGATTTCGTCGATCCGAAATGGGCCGACTTCGCTGCCGAGTACGATGTGGACGGCGCCAAGGCGTTGCTTGACGAGGTCGGCGTCGTCGACAAGGACAGCGACGGTTTCCGCGACCTGCCCGACGGCAAGCCGCTGGTGCTGAACCTCCAGTTCGCCACCCAGGGCATCGCCGGACAGGTGGTCGAACTGATCGGCCAGAACTGGGCCGATGTCGGCATCAAGACCACGGTCAAGGAAGTCACCCCCGACGAATACCGGTCCGCACAGTCCTCCAACCAGCTCGATGTCGGGCTTTGGGAAAAGGGCCAGCCGCTCGGCATCATCCTCGGCAACAACGAGCTGTGGGTGCCGCCGTTCGAGAACTACTTCGCACACCGCACCGGCATGCTGTGGGCAGAGTGGGTCGACTCCAAGGGCGCCAAGGGCGTCGAGCCGCCGGACTATGTCAAGCAGCTGATGGAAGACATCAATGCCTTCCAGTCGACCCCGGTCGGTACGGATGAATCGAACAAGCTCGGCGCGCGGCTGGTCGAGAACATGGTCTCCAACCTGCTGTTCATCGGCACCGCGCTGACCCCGGACCCGATCTATCACCGCAACGCGCTGAAGAACTTCCCCGAGTTCAAGACCGCGTCCTACGAGTACTACCGGACATATCCCTACCGTCCGTCCCAGTGGTACTTCGACGAATAAGCCGCTAGGCTCGCAAAAGGCCATGCCGGGCCGCGTCAGACGCGCGGCCCGGTGCAGTGAAAAAGGCCCGGAAAGGGCCTGGGGTCGGGACCTGTTGATCTGACCCTAATCCAGCAAAGTCCGGTGGGGATGGCGCACTTTTTGCAATTCGCAATGACCAGGGCCGTCATGGCCATCGTCACGCTGCTGACGGTGTCGCTGATCGTCTTCACGCTGATGGAACTGGTTCCGGGAACCTGCGCCGAACGCTACCTGGCTTTCAAGAACACCCAGGGCTCACAGATCTCGATCGACGACATCAAGGCGGAGGAGAAACGCCTCGGCCTCGACCGGCCGTTCCTGGTGCGCTGGGGAAGCTGGGTCGGCAGCGTCTTCGTCAAGGGCGAGTTCGGCGACAGCTGCATCCTGCGCCTCAACATCAACCAGCTCCTCGCCGACAAGTTCTGGATCTCGCTCGGCATATGCCTCGCGGCCCTGATCCTCAGTTACCTGATCGCGATTCCGGTCGGGATATTCTCTGCCAGTTCCAACAGTCCGGTCACCAACAATTCGCTGCGTTTCGTCAGCTATCTCGGCCTCGCCCTGCCAAATTTCCTGCTGGCGCTGATCATCATGCTGGCCTCGACGGTCATCTTCGGGGATTCGCTGACCGGGCTGTTCTCCAAGGAATTCCGCGACGCGGCCTGGTCATGGGCGCGGTTCCGGGATTTCCTATCGCGCGCCTGGCTGCCGATCTTCATTCTCGGCTGGTCGGCGACCGCCTTCGCACTGCAAACCGTCCGCGCGCTGATGCTCGACGAGATCGGCAAGCTCTACGTGACCGCCGCCTCGGCGCGCGGTGTCACCGGCGCCACGCTGCTCTGGCGCTATCCCGCCCGCCATGCGCTCGGACCGGTCATCAATTCGCTTGGCTTCGATCTCAACCGCATCTTCAACGAGTTGCCGATCGTCGCGCTGATCCTGACCCTGACCGAGGCCGGCGCGCTGCTGATCGAGTCGCTCGCGCGCTCCAACGACCAGCAGCTGGCCGGCGCGATCATCTTCCTGCTGACGGCCAGCATCGTGGCGTTGAATTTCGTCACCGACATCCTGCTTGCCCTGCTCGACCCAAGGGTCCGGCGCGGATTGATGGGGTAGCGCCATGGCCTGGTTCAAAAAAGACAAGACGGCGGCGGGCGTCGACCAGGAAGCCAAGGAGGCCTATTTCACCGCCTCCCAGGGCCAGCTTATCTGGGCGCGGTTCAAGTCCAGCCGCTCTGCCATGATCGCGCTGTGGGCGCTGGTCATCATGGTCCTGATGGGGCTCTTCGCGCCGTTCCTGTCGCCCTACAATCCGACGATCGCCGGGCGCGACACGCAATACGAGAACGGCGCGCCGCAGATCCCCAAATTCTGGGACGAGAACGGCTTTTCGGCCCGGCCGTTCATCTACGCCACCGAGCGGACCCGCTCCATAAAGACGAATTTCCGCTGGGTGGTGACGCAAAACCGCGACAAGCGCCTCTACGTCCATTTTTTCGTGCGCGACTGGAGCTACAGCTTCGTCAATATCGGCTGGGACCTGCCCGGCGACTGGTTCGATGTGGATCTCCAGGCGCTGACAACCGACCGGCATCTGTTCGGTGTCGAGGGCGGCAAGATCCACCTGTTCGGCACCGATGGCAGCGGCAAGGACATCTTCTCGCGCACGCTGCACGCCATCTGGACGTCGCTGGCCGTAGGCACCCTCGGCGTTTTCATTTCCTTCGTGCTCGCGCTGATCATCGGCGGCGTGGCGGGCTATTTCGGCGGCTGGATCGATTCCGTCCTGCAGATGGTGACGGACGCCATCCGCACCGTTCCCCCGATCCCGCTGTTCATGGCGCTCGCCGCCTTCATGCCCGATCACTGGAGTTCCGAAACCCGGTTCTTCTTCATCTCCATCATTCTCGGCTTCATCGGCTGGCCGACGCTGGCGCGCCGCATCCGCACCCATCTTCTGACCGAGCGCAGCCAGGAATACGTGCTGGCGGCCGAACTGTGCGGCGCTTCGTCATCGCATGTCATCCGCCGCCACCTGCTACCGAGTTTCACCAGCTACATCATCGTCGACCTGATGATCTCGTTTCCCTACATGGTGCGTTCCGAGACCGCGCTCTCCTTCATCGGGCTCGGGCTGAAGGACCCGGTCAATTCGCTCGGCGCGCTGATGCAGAATGTCAGCCAGGCCGACGTCCTGCTGAACTACCAGTGGTATTTCATCCCGGTCATCTTCTTCATCGCGCTGGTGCTGGCCTTCGTCTGGGTGGGCGACGGATTGCGCGACGCGGCCGATCCCTATTCGGGGACCAAGAAATGACCAAGCCGTTGATTTCAGTAAAAGACCTGACGATACGCTTCAGGACCGAGGAAGGTCTGGTTACCGCCGTCGAGAATGTCTCCTTCGACATCGCGCCCGGCGAGGTGCTGGGTCTCGTCGGCGAGAGCGGTTCGGGCAAGTCGGTGACCGCCAAGGCGCTGATGCGCCTCAATGCCGGCAACACGCGCTATGCCGAGGAAAGCCGCATCACCCTCAATCTCGACGACGAGGACGTGGAAGTGCTGGCGCTCAAGCGCGACCGCGACATGCGCATCGTGCGCGGCGGCGCGATCTCGATGATCTTCCAGGAACCGATGGCGAGCTTCGCGCCCGCGATCACGATCGGCGACCAGATGGTCGAGCAATTGCTGATCCATTCCTCCATGACCAAGTCGGAGGCGAAGGAACTGTCGATCGAGATGCTGGCGCGTGTCGGCATTCCCGAACCGGCCCGGCGCTTCGGCCAGTATGCTTTCGAATTCTCTGGTGGCATGCGCCAGCGCGCCATGATCGCCATGGCACTTTCCACACGGCCGAAGCTCCTGATCGCCGACGAACCGACGACCGCGCTCGACGTCACCATCCAGGCGCAGGTGATCGACCTGATGAAGGACCTGATCGCCGAGTTCGGCATGGCGATCCTGTTCATCACCCACGATCTCGGCGTCATCGCGCAAACCGCGGACCGGGTGGCGGTGATGTATCTGGGCAAGATCGTCGAGACCGGCGCGGTTCGCCAGGTGATCCGCGATCCCCATCATCCCTATACGCGCGGCCTGCTGAACGCGCTGCCGAAGCTCGAAGACCTCGATGCGGAACTGACCCCTGTGCCCGGCGATATCCCGTCGCCGCTTGAGCGCCCGACGGGCTGCGTGTTCAACACGCGCTGCCCCGTCATGCTCGGCGAGCCCTGCCTGGCCGATGTTCCACAATTGATGCAAGATCAGAACGGACGCTTGGTTGCCTGTCACCTCGTGGCGCAGGACCGGGTGGAGAACGCATGAGCACTCCGGTCATTTCCGCGCGCAATCTCACGGTCACCTACCGCATCGGTCACAGCCTGCTGGGCAAGGGCGTATCCCTCAACGCGGTCGAGGACGTGACCATCGAAATCGAGCGGGGCAGCTTCTTCGGCCTCGTCGGCGAATCCGGTTCCGGCAAGACGACGCTCGGGCGCGCCATCCTGAAGGCCGCGCCGATCACCGGCGGTCATGTGAATTATACCGACGATGAAGTCTCCTACGATCTCGCCAATGTCACCAAGGCGGAATTGAAGGACTACCGCAAGCGCGCCCAGCTCATCTTCCAGGATCCCTATGCGGCGCTCTCGCCGCGCATGACCGTGCGCGACATCATCGCCGAGCCACTGGAAGTGATGGGGCTGACGAAGACGCGCGAGGAGACGGATGCGCGGGTACGCGAGATCGCCGCAAAATGCCGGCTCAACCTCGAGCACCTCAGACGCTTTCCGCATGCCTTTTCCGGCGGCCAGCGCCAGCGCATCTCGATTGCCAGAGCGCTCGTCTCCGGCCCGCGCTTCATCGTCGCCGACGAGAGCGTAGCCGCGCTCGACGTGTCGATCCAGGCCGACGTGCTCAACCTGCTCAAGCAGATCCAGCGCGACATGGGCATCTCTTTCCTGTTCATCAGCCACGACCTGTCGGTCGTCGCCCATGTCTGCGATCATGTGGCGGTGATGTATCTCGGGCGGCTGGTGGAGACCGCGCCGACGCGCGCGCTATTCTCCAGGCCGCGGCACCCCTACACCAACGCGCTGTTGTCGGCGATCCCGTCGCTAGATCCCGACGACGGGGGCGATCACGACAAGCTGGAGGGCGAAATCCCCTCGCCCACCAATCCGCCGCCGGGCTGCAAGTTCCATACCCGCTGCCGGTTCGCACGCGACAGGTGCCGCACCGAGGTTCCGGCGCTGCGCGAGATGGGCCCCGGCCACTTTGCGTCCTGCCATTTCGCCGAGGAGTTCGATTTCACCCAGCATTCAGGCACGGCGGAAGAACCGGCGAAATAGGGCGCGACGATCATGGCCGGCGGCAACATCCTCCTGATCACCATCGACCAGATGCGTGCCGACCTGGTCGACGGGCCGCTGGCCGCCCACGTACCGACGCCCAATCTCGACCGGCTGGCCGCCCAGGGCGCCTCGTTTGCCAATCATTTCACGGTCACCGTGCCGTGCGGCCCCGCCCGCGCCAGCCTGCTGACCGGCCTCTACGCAATGAACCACCGCTCGGTGCGCAACGGAACGCCGCTTGCCCGCCAGCACGCGACCATCGCTACCGAAATGCGCAAGGCGGGCTACGAGCCGCTGTTGTTCGGCTACACGGACACCACGCCCGACCCGACCGGCATGGATCCTGAAGATCCTGACCTGACCATCTACGAAGGCGTCGCGCCCGGCTTTCGCGAACTGGTCGAAATGCGGCTGGAATCCGGGCTGGAATGGCCGTCCTGGCTGAGAAGCCGCGGTCATGACATCGGCCGCGAGTTCAACGGTCCGCTGGCAGATCTCTACCGCCCCGTCGCGCAGCCCGGCCACAACGCGCCGCAGATCACCGATCCGGCAATCTATTCCGCCGAGGAAAGCGACACCGCCTATCTGACCGACCGCACGATTCAGGCGCTCGATGTTCGGCGCGCCAGACCCTGGTTTGCCCACGTCACCTTCATTCGCCCGCATCCGCCGCTCGTCGCCCCGGCGCCCTACAACACCATGATCGACCCGGCCGCCCTGCCCGCGCCGCAACGGGCTGCGCTGGACCATCCTTTCCTCGAAGCGTGGTTTTCGGCCCTTTCCAACCGCGCCCTGTTCTGGGGATATGACGGCGATTGCGCTGCGATGACGGATGAGACCGCGGCCGCGTTGCGCGCCGTTCACGGCGGGCTGGTCGCGGAGGTCGACTACCATGTCGGACGCCTGCTCGACTGGCTGGACGAGACGGGACAGGCGGACGACACGCTGGTCATCGTCACCTCCGATCATGGCGACATGCTCGGCGACAAGCGGATGTGGGGCAAGGAAAGCGTGTTCGAGCCCGCCTACCGCGTGCCGCTGATCGTGCGCGATCCCCGTTCGGCGCAAAAGGGCCTGCGCGTCGAGACACTTACCGAATCCGTGGACATCGCGCCGACGATTCTTGGTTGGGCCGGGCGGCAGGCGCCGCAGGCGATGGACGGCGCATCGCTGCTACCCTTCTGTTTGGGCGAGGACCCGGAATGGCGCGACGCCGCCTTCATGGAAGTCGACCTCGCGCATCCGGCGCACCCGACGCGGTTCCAGCGCGCCTGGGACCTCGACGCCAATCGCTGCCATGCCTCGATCCTGCGCGAAGAACGGTGGAAATATGTCCATTTCGGCGGCGGCGTGCCGCCGATGCTGTTCGACCTGACGAGCGATCCCGACGAAACGGCGAACCTCGCCGCCGATCCGGTTTGCGCCGGCGAGGTTTCGCGGCTGGCGCGCAAGATGATCGACCGCATGACGCAGCGCCGCGACCGCCGCCTGACCGGTATCGCCATCGGGAACTGATATCAGCCGCTCAATGCGATGCCGCGAGCACGATCACCCCGGCGGCGACGATGACGGCGGCGACAAGGCGGCCTTTCCACGGCCGCTCGCCGAACCACAGCACGCCGATCAGCGCGGCGATGATGACGCTGGATTCGCGCACTGCGGAGACCGAGCCCATGGTCGCGATCTTCTGGGCGTAGATTGCCAGGCCATAGGCAAGCGCCGAGATCAGCCCGCCGCCGATCCCCGCGACCCATGCGCGGGCGGGCATCGAGGTCAGCACGCTGCGGCGCAGGGTGAGGAAGGCAAAACCGGCGAGGCATTCGAGCAGGAACAGCCAGCCGATATAGCCGAAGGCGTTGACCGAGACGCGCACGCCCAGGCCGTCGACCACCGAGTAGGCGGCAATGGTGACGCCGGTCATCAGCGCCGCAGCCACCGCCTTGCCCGACGCCTGGACATGGCTGCGGGCAAACAGCAGGAAGACGATGCCGCCGGAGACCATCCAGATGCCGGCCCAGGCGCTCCAGGACAGCACCTCGCCGGCAAACGCCTGCGCGCCGAGCGCGACCAGGATCGGCGCCACGCCGCGCGCGACCGGATAGACCTGGCTCAGGTCGCCGTGGCGATAGGCCACCACGAGGAACCCGTAGTAGAAGAAGTGGATCAGCGTCGAACCGGCGATAAACGGCCAGCTTTCGCGCGCTGGCGGCAGAAAGGCCAGGACGAGCGCGATGCCGAGAAGACCATGGCCGAGATTGATCAGGCCCATGGTGAAGGCCCGGTCGGACGAGCCCTTGATCAACGCGTTCCACAGCGCGTGCAGAAGCGCGGCCGTCAGCACCAGGGAAAGGGCGAAGGGGGTCACGCGGCGTCCCGGTTACCGGAGCGGCGGAAGCGATACCGGCCCGCCTTCGCAGGGCCCGTCCCGCTTCGCATCCCGCCATGGGGGCTGATCATGGGCAGCCTTCAGCTCAACATCGACATCCGGGCGACAGCGGCCCTACGGCCGCTCGCCGCGCGCCAGGCGCGCATTGATATCCTCGATCACCGGCTCGATGTCGGCAAGGCTGTCGATGACATAGTGCGCGCCCGCCTTTTCGAGAATTTCGCGTGTCCGGGCCATGCGCCGTTCTTTTTCGTCGTCGGACAATGCGGCGCCGATTTCCGGCGTGTCGACGTCCATGTAGTTGGAATAGCGCACGACGCCGACGCCCCAGCAGCCGGCATTCAGCGCCTCGCCGACACCCGAGACGGTGTCGTCGACTTTGACCACGGCGTGGATCGGGTAGACACCCAGCATGTCGAGGTTCTTGTAGACCATGAACGGACCGGGCCGAGCGCCGTGGATGACCTCGTCGCCCGCAACCGAGGCATCGGGCCGGTAGCCCTGTTTTGCCGCCTCCTCCTCCAGGATGTCGACCATGGCGCGGGTGAAGCCGGTCGACGAACCGATCTTGATGCCCTGCTTCTGCAGCCGCTGCGTGACTTCTGCTACGCCCGGCAGAAGCGTGGCGTACTGGCGCAGGCAATCGAGCTGCATCGGCACGAAATCGGCGAACATGGCATCGACGTCACCCTGGTCGGGGTACCTGCCCTTGATCTCCTTCCAGCGCTCGCGGATCACCGGATCCTCGGTCAAGGCCTTGATATGCAAGTCCTTGCGCAGTCCCATCGGCCCGCGCGCCTCGGCCATCGAGATCTCGACGCCCTGCTTCTTGAACACGTCGACAAAAACGACCGCCGGGGCGACGACATAGGCGTCCGCGGTGGTGCCGCTCCAGTCGAGGATGACGGCCTTGACCTTGCCGCGATAGGACCGGCTGTAGACGAAGTCGGACATGAATGTGCTCCTGAGTTCGAAAGATTGCGATTGATCTGGCCCGCCTGTCAGGCGGCGAGTTTGGCGCGTTCGTCGATGGCGGCCTGCGGTGGCGTGGCATCGTCGACGCCCATGTCGAACAGCGCTTCGCCGGCCGCGGTGGCGACCCGGCGCATGGTGTGCTCGTCGAGGCGGCCGATGCAGCCGATGCGGAAGCTGTCGACCACGGTCAGTTTGCCCGGATAGATGATGAAGCCGCGCTGCTTCAACAGCTCGTAGAATCTCGGGAAATTGAAGGCCGGATGGGCGGGATTGAAGAAGGTGACGATGATCGGCGACAGCCAGTCATCCTTCAGCAGCGTCTCGAAGCCGAGTTCGCGCATACCCGCGACGAGCGCATCGCGGTTGCGGGCATAGCGGGCGCCCCTGCCCGCAACGCCCCCTTCGGCCCGGTGCAGCTTGAGCGCCTCGAGGAAGGCCGCCACGGCGTGGGTCGGCGGGGTGAACCGCCACTGGCCGGTCTTTTCCATGTAGGCCCATTGGGCGTGGACATCGAGGCTGAGCGAGTGGCTGTTGCCGGCGGCGGCCGTCAATACCTCCTTGCGGGCGATGACGAAGCCGAAACCCGGCACGCCCTCGATGCATTTGTTGGCCGACGAGACCATCGCCTCGAAGGCAATCTCGTTGATGTCGAGCGGGATCGCGCCAAACGCGCTCATTGAATCGACCAGCAGCTTGCGCCCGGCGGCCGCCACCGCCCCGGCGATTTCGGCGAGCGGATTGAGAATGCCGGAGCTGGTCTCGCAATGGATCGCAACGACATGGGTGATGGCCGGATCGGCGTCCAGCGCGGCGGCCACCTCGGCGCCGCGCGGCGGCAGGTAGTCGCCCTTGTCGATAACCGTGTGGGCGCGCCCGAGATAGCGCAGCGTCTCGGCTGCGCGCAGCCCGTAGGCGCCATTGGCCAGCACCAGCACCTTGCCGTCCCGCGGCACGAAACTGCCGAGCATGGCCTCAACCGCGAACGTGCCGCTGCCCTGCAGGGGAACGCAGTCATAGGCGCCGTCCCTGTCGCCGGCTATGGCAAGCAGCTGGCGCCTCAGGTCCGCCGTCATCGCCCTGAAGTCGCTGTCCCAGGAGCCCCAGTCGCGCAGCATCGCCTGCTTGACGCTGACGGCCGTGGTCAGCGGTCCGGGTGTCAGCAGATAGGGCTCGCCCAGCGGCGGCGGAAGATAGGCCCGTTCGTTCTCTTCATGGATCTCGGACATCGTTTCGGATTCCCTGGGAACCGGTTTCAGCCAGCATGTCCCATGCACCCATGTATTTGTAAAATCGTTATTACATATCGATTCATAAATTCCACTGCGCGCACTGGCAGGTGGGCCGCAGAGACGGGCGACCAGCGCATCTGGCCTCCGGCGCGACCCCGCACCTGGCGCGAAAACCGTCTTCATTTCGCACGATTGCGCCCGTCACCGTTCGCTCACCCGCCGTTGCCGTTTGCCGGCCCGGCCAGCCGGCTTTCAAGCAGGGCGCCACTGTCCTGCAGGATCGGGTAGGCGACGGTCGCCAGCAGCGAGTTGATCTCCTTGAAGGCGCGCACGACCTCGAGGTGGATCTCGCTGGTCTCGATGCTTTCCCGGTTGCCGGAGCCCAGACGCCTCAAGTGCCTGTCGTGGCTTTCGCGCTCCATGCGGCGCATTTCCTCCTTCTCGCGAACCAGCAGACGGCTCGATTCCAGGTCCTCGGAAATCAGCACGTTGAAGGCGAGCTCCATGTTGGAAACGACGCGGGCGTGCAGCGCGATGATCTCGCTCCAGCCCTCGTCGGAGAAGCGTATGCGCCGCGAGACCTTTTCTTCCGCGAGCGGAATCAGCGTCTTGGCGATAATATCGCCGATATGTTCGAGATTGACCGCGAAATCGACCAGATGCAGGGCGCGGCGGGATTCGCCGGCCGACATCTCGCCGCGGTTGAGTTCGGTGATGTAGAACTTCACGTCGCGCTGGGCGCGATTGACCTGCCGGTCCATCTCGCGGATGCGGTCGCGGTCGGCGCTCGACGCCTTGTGGAACAGGTCAACCACCGGCCGCAGCATCTTTTCAACGATGTCGCCGATGCGCAGCAATTCGCGCGTGGCGCTGGCGAGCGCCAGTTTTGGCACCGACAACGCCCCGCGGTCGAGCGCGCTCACCGGTTCAGACTCGACGATGATGCTGGTCGGCGCCCCGGGCATCAGCCACGCCACGAGCCGTTCCATCGGCGTGGCGAACGGGACGCAGACAAGCGCGACCAGGCCGTTGAAAAGAAGATGGAAATTGACAAGCTGGGCGGTCTCGGCAGTGCCCAGCCTTTGCACCGGAAGTTCCGTCACGAACAGCGCGGCGAGCACGCCGATGGCGGCGATGCCGCGAAACAGCAGGTTGGCGAACGGGATCTGCCGCGCCGCGGCGTCCATGCCGCGCGTCAGCGACACCGAGATCGCGCCGCCGCCGAGATTGGCGCCGAGCACCATCGGCAGCGCCGCCTCCAGCGGCAGCGCCCCGCGCGCCGCGAAGGTAACGATCAGCAGCACCGCGGCGACTGAGGAATGGACGAACCAGGCGACCACGGCCGCGACGGTGAAGGAGGTCAGCGGGTCTCCCGCAAGATAGCCTGCGACTTGCGGCAGCAGCGGGTTGTCGCGCAGCGGCTCGGTCGCCTCGCCGATCATCCGCAGCGACAGCAGGATCAGCGCAATACCGACAAGGATGCGGCCGAGCTGGCGGACGGCGCGCTCCCCGGACTTCAGGAAAAGCGATACGCCGGCGATCAGCAGCACCGGCACCAGCAGCGACAGGTCGAAGGTCAGGATCTTGACCACCAGCGCCGAACCGAGATCGGCGCCAAGCAACGCGGCGATGCCCGTTGAAACCGCCATGACGCCGGCAGTCGCAAACCCGGCGGCCAGCACGCCGACCGCCGTCGAGCTCTGCAGCATGACGGCCAGAAGGGTCCCGACCGCGGCAGCGCGGTAGTTCTTGCCGCGCACTTTCCGCAGCGCCTCCTTCAGCCGCGCCCCGAGCGCGCGCTCGACCCCGGTTCGCACCATGCGGACGGCCCAGAGCAGCAGAAACACCGCACCGGCAAGGTGAAGTATGACGAGCATCGGGTGCATTGCGGTTCCGTTCTCCCACCAGATCCGTCCCGCCGGCAAATCACGTTCTGGGCGAACTGTTACAAAACGCCTTTGTCATGTATAACTCAAGTCGTTGGTTTTGATACTCATATAGATCCAAACGATACCTCGGGAGCCTGACGCAGATGCGATACGTCCAATTGCGGGCCTTTCATTACGTCGCTGTTCACGGCGGCTTTTCCCGCGCGGCGGAAGAACTCTGCCTGACCCAACCGGCGATTTCCGACCAGGTGCGCAAGCTGGAGGACGAGTACGACATTCTCCTGTTCAACCGGCACAAGAAGCGGGTGACGCCGACCGAACCGGGCGAACGGCTGCTCGAGATCACGCGGCGGCTTTTCGACAACGAGAAGCAGGCGCTGGAACTGTTGTCGGAGGCACGTGCGCTCAGGGCCGGAACGCTGCGCATCGTTGCCGACTCCGCCCACCACCTGTTGCAGATCATGGCGGAGTTCCGCCTGAAATATCCCGGCGTCTCGATCTCGCTCACCGCCGGCAACTCCGAGACGGTGGTGGAAAGCCTGCACTCCTACGAGGCCGACATGGGCGTGCTCGGCGAAATCCCGGTCAACCGCGATTTCGAGATGTTGAAGCTGAATACGGCGCCGATCGTCGCCTTTGCATCGCGCGATTTCAGGGCGCCCGCGCAACACCGCGTGCCCGGCGGCGTGCTGAGTTTCCAGCAACTGGCGCGGCAGCCGCTGGTGATGCGCGAGCCGGGCTCGCGCACCCGCCAGAAGCTGCAGGCGGCGGCGGCCAAGGCCGGCGTGACGCTGAAGCCGGCGATCGAGGCGGAGGGCCGCGAGGCCGTGCGCGAGATCGTGGCATCCGGCGCCGGCATCGGTTTCGTCTCGGCCGCCGAGTTCGGCCATGATGACCGGCTGGTGCGCTATGAAATCGAGCCGGCGGACGGCCTGACCATGGACGAGGCACTGGTCTGCCTGCGCGAGCGCGCCTCCTCGAAGCTGGTGCGCGCCTTCTTCGACGTTGCGCGGCAACGCGGCGGCTGAGCCGTCCTAGCCCAGTATGCCCGGCAGGTTGAGCTGGTGCTCGCGGGCGCAGTCGAGCGCGATCTCGTAGCCGGCATCGGCGTGGCGCATGACGCCGGTCGCCGGATCGTTCCACAGCACCCGTTCCAGCCGGCGGTCGGCGTCTTCGGACCCGTCACAGACGATGACCATGCCCGCATGCTGCGAAAAGCCCATGCCGACGCCACCGCCATGGTGCAGCGACACCCAGGTCGCGCCCGAGGCGGTGTTGAGCAACGCGTTGAGCAACGGCCAGTCGGAAACGGCGTCCGAGCCGTCCTTCATCGCCTCAGTCTCGCGGTTGGGCGAGGCGACCGAGCCGGAATCGAGGTGGTCGCGGCCGATCACCACCGGGGCCGACAATTCGCCTGTGCGCACCATTTCATTGAAGGCCAGCCCGGCCCGGTGACGGTCGCCGAGGCCGATCCAGCAGATGCGCGCCGGCAGTCCCTGGAAGGCGATGCGTTCGCGCGCTATGTCGAGCCAGTTGTGGAGATGGGCGTTGTCCGGGAACAGTTCCTTCATCTTCGCGTCAGTCCTGTAAATGTCCTCCGGATCACCCGACAGGGCGCACCAGCGGAACGGCCCGATCCCCCGGCAGAACAGGGGCCTGATATAGGCCGGCACGAATCCAGGAAAGGCGAAGGCGTTGTCCAGCCCCCCCTCCTTGGCGACCTGGCGGATATTGTTGCCGTAGTCGAGGGTCGGAATTCCCGCGTTCCAAAAATCGACCATGGCGGCCACATGCACCTTCATCGAGGCGCGCGCCGCCTTTTCCACCGCCGCGGGGTCGCTCTCGCGCTTTTCGCGCCATTCGGCGACCCTCCAGCCCTGCGGCAGGTAGCCGTTGACCGGATCGTGCGCCGAGGTCTGATCGGTGACGATATCGGGCCGGATGCCGCCTTTGCCCATCCGTTTCACCAGTTCGGGAAACACGTCGGCGGCATTGCCGAGCAGGCCGACGGATTTCGCCTCGCCCGCCCTTGTCCAGCGTTCGATCATCGCCAGCGCCTCGTTCAGCGAATGCGCCTTCTCGTCGAGATAGCGGGTGCGCAGGCGAAAATCGATGCGCGCCTCGTCGCATTCGACGGCGAGGCAGCAGGCGCCTGCCATAACGGCGGCGAGCGGCTGGGCGCCGCCCATGCCGCCCAGGCCCGCGGTCAGGATCCACCTGCCCTTCAGGTCGCCGCCATAGTGCTGGCGGCCAGCCTCCGCGAAGGTTTCATAGGTGCCCTGCACAATACCCTGGGTACCGATATAGATCCATGACCCGGCGGTCATCTGGCCGTACATCATCAGGCCCTTGCGGTCGAGCTCGTTGAAATGGCGCCAGTCGGCCCAGTGCGGTACGAGGTTGGAATTGGCAATCAGCACGCGCGGCGCGTCAGCATGGGTACGGAACACGCCGACCGGCTTTCCCGACTGCACCAGCAAGGTCTCGTCGGCCTCCAGACCCTTGAGGCATTCGACGATGCGGTCGAAATCCGCCCAGGTGCGCGCCGCGCGGCCGATCCCGCCATAGACGACCAGTTCATGCGGGTTTTCCGCGACATCGGGATGCAGATTGTTCATCAACATGCGCATCGGCGCCTCGGTCAGCCACGACTTCGCGGTGATCTCCGAACCGGTCGGCGGATAGACGTCGCGCAGATTGTGCCGGGGATTGGCGGTCATGGATCGGTCTCCTTGCAGATGGCTCAGGCGTCGCCTCGCAGCGCCCAGGCTTCGAGATGTTCGAGGATGGCGCCAAGCACGGCGCGCAAATTGGCGGTCTTGTTGACGTCGAGGGCGAAAGGCGGCTGTTCGGATTCAAGATGGGTCGATTGCGCCAGTTCCATTTGCACCGCGTGGATGCCGTCTTCGGGCCGGCCGTAATGCCGCGTCGTCCAACCTCCCTTAAATCGTCCATTTAATACATGCGTATATCTTTTTGTTTTTTCGCATATAAATAAAACCACCTCCTCAACCGCGTGATCGCAGGAACGGCTGTTATCGGTGCCGATATTGAGATCGGGCAGGATGCCCTCGAACAGGTACGGCACGCGCGAACGGATCGAATGGCAGTCGTAAAGGACGACGCGGCTGTGGATGCGGCGCAGCCGCGCAAGCTCTTTGGCCAGCGCTCCGTGATAGGCGGCGTGGTACTGTGCGCGGCGGCGCTCGATTTCCGGAGCGTCGGGCGCCCGCCCGTCCAGCCAGATCGGCTCGCCGTCGAAATCTGTCACCGGGCATAATCCGGTCGTGTTCTGCCCCGGATACAGGGACTTCCCGGCCGGATCGCGGTTGGCGTCGACCAGGTAACGGTGGAAATTGGCACGCACCATCGTCGCGCCCGGCAAGAGACCTTCGTAAAGCCGGTCGACATGCCAATCGGTGTCGGCGAGCACCTGCCCGCGCTCGTTGAGCGCGTCGAACACGTCACCCGGCAACCATGTCCCGGCATGCGGAACGCCGAGCAAGACCGCGCCGTCGCCCGCGATGACGGTTACCGGGTCCATGACGAGCCCTCCCAGGCGATGATCGGCCGTTTTCCCGCGGCGATCACGATCGCTTCGCTTTCGATCAGGTCACGGGCCTTTTCCAGATCCGGGGCGAGATAGCGGTCGGCGGCGAGCGGCGCGATCTCGGCGCGCAACCGCCCGACCGCGCGCTGCAGCGGTCTGCTGGTCTTCAATGGCGCGCGAAAGCCGACTCCCTGCGCCGCGCTCAGCAGTTCGATACCGAGAATCGCCGAAAGGTTGCGGTTCATGCGCGCCAGCCGCCGCGCGCCGTGGGCGGCCATCGACACATGGTCCTCCTGATTGGCGCTGGTCGGCGTGGAATCGGTCGAGCACGGGTTGGCCAGGTGCTTGTTTTCGCTCATTAATGCGGCAGATGTGACTTCGGCGATCATATAGCCGGAATTCAGGCCCGGGTCGGGGGTCAGGAAAGGCGGCAGGTCGAAAGAAAGCGTCGGATCGACCATCAGCGCGATGCGCCGCTGGGCGATCGAACCGGCCTCGGCGATGGCCAGCGCGATCTGGTCGACGGCGAATGCGACCGGTTCGGCGTGGAAATTGCCGCCCGACAGGATATCGCCGCTCCCGGTCAGGACCAGCGGATTGTCGGTCACCGCATTGGCCTCGATCTCCAGCGTGCGCGCGGCCTGGCGGATCAGGTCGAGGCAGGCGCCGACGACCTGCGGCTGGCAACGGATGCAGTAGGGATCCTGAACGCGGCTGTCGTTATCGCGGTGGCTTTCGCGGATCTGCGAGCCGGCCATCAGGGCGCGCATCGCGGCCGCCACTTCGATCTGGCCCGGCTGCCCGCGCAGGGCGTGGATTTCCGGGCGAAGCGGCGCCGTGGAGCCCATAATCGCGTCGGTCGACAGCGCGCCGGTGACGATCGCCGCTTCGATGTTGCGCCGCACGTCGAAAAGGGCGGTGAGCGCGCAGGCTGTCGAAAACTGGGTGCCATTGATCAGCGCCAGGCCCTCCTTGGCGGCCAACGCAACCGGCCTCAGACCGGCCTTCTTCAGCGCTTCGCCGCCAGCCATGCACCGGCCTTTGAACTCAGCGTCGCCAGCGCCGATCATCACCGCGGCCATGTGCGCGAGCGGCGCGAGATCGCCGGACGCGCCGACCGAACCCTGCGACGGCACGACCGGCGTGACGCCGGCCTCGAGCATGCCTTCGATCAGCGCGACGATCTCCCAGCGGACACCCGAGGCGCCGCGGCCGAGCGACAGCAGTTTCAGGGCCATCATCAGCCGCACCGTCGCCGGTTCGACCGGCTCGCCCACCCCGCAGCAATGCGACAGGATGAGATTTCGCTGCAGCGCCGCGGTGTCCTTGGCCGCGATTTTGACGCTCGCCAGCTTGCCGAAGCCGGTATTGACGCCGTAGACCGCCGTTTCGCCCTGGGCGGCGTACGCAACCTGCGCCGCCGCACGGTCGACGGACTTGCGCGCCGAAGCCGGCAATCTGGCCGCAAGACCATCGCGGTAAAGCCGCTCCAGTTGGGCCAGCGTCGCCTTACCGGGTGTCAGAATGACGGGTTTCACGACACGCCTCCAAAAATACGCTGATGGAGCGGGTTGAAACCGATCCGGTAGGCCAGTTCCGCCGGATGTTGGACATCCCACACCGCAAGGTCAGCGCGCATGCCCGGCGCCACCTGCCCTGCATCGGCAAGCCCGAGCGCCGAAGCGGCGTTGACCGTCACGCCGGCAAGCGCCTCCGCCGGGGTCATGCGGAAAAGCGTGCAGGCCATGTTCATCGCCAGGATCAGCGAGGCCAGCGGCGATGATCCGGGATTGCAGTCAGTGGCGATCGCCATCGGCACGCGATGACTGCGGAACTGGTCAACGGGCGGAAGTTGCGTTTCGCGCAGGGTGTAGAATGCGCCAGGCAGCAACACGGCCACGGTCCCCGCCTCCGCCATGGCGGCGACACCCGCCTCGTCGAGAAATTCGAGATGGTCGGCGGACAGCCCGCCATAGCGCGCCGCCAGTCGCGCGCCACCGAGATTGGACAATTGCTCGGCATGCAGTTTCACAGGCAAGCCAAGCGCCTTCGCCTTGTCGAACACCGTCGCGATTTCGTCGGGCGAGAAGGCGATGCCCTCGCAGAAGCCGTCGACGGCATCGGCCAGCTCCTCGCCCGCGGCCGATTCGAGCGCCGGCAGGCAGATTTCGCTGAGGTAGTCGCCGGCCCTTCCCGTGAATTCGGGCGGAATCGCGTGGGCGCCCAGGAAGCTGGTCCGCACCCGGATCGGCCGCACCTCTCCGATCCGCCGCGCCACGCGCAGCATTTTCAGTTCCGTCCCGACATCGAGCCCGTAGCCGGACTTGATCTCCAGCGTGGTAACGCCTTCGGCAATCAACGCGTCCACACGGGAAAGCGCCGTTGCCAGCAGATCATCCTCGCCGGCCGCACGCGTCGCCTTGACCGTCGACAGAATGCCGCCACCGGCCCTGGCGATCTCCTCGTAGCTCGCCCCTTCAAGTCGCATCTCGAACTCGCGCGCCCGGTCGCCGCCGTAAACGATGTGGGTGTGGCAGTCGATTAGCCCCGGCGTGACCAGCCGGCCTTCCAGGTTCTGCGCATTCCAGTCCGCATAAACGCCCGGAAGCTCGCCAAACGCGCCGCACCAGGCGATGCGGCCGTCGGCGATTGCCACTGCGCCGTCATCGACCACGCCATCGGCGCCGCGCGCCATGGCGGCAAGCCTTGCGTGGATCAGAAGCTGGTTCGACACGGCGCAATGCCTCTTGAAGATTGCGAATGTTGATTTATTATGTCTGCACATATTATGGAGTCAAGCGGGCATGGAAACTAAAATCCTGTGGGCGGAACAGGCGCTGACGGCCGGGGGCTGGCAAGACCGGGTGCGGATCGAAATCGGCGCCGACGGCCGGATCGCGGCGGTCGAACCGCAAAGCGAACCCGCGGGCTTGCGCGTCGGCGTGCTGCTGCCGGCGCCCGCCAATCTGCACAGTCATGCCTTCCAGCGCGCCATGGCCGGACTGACTGAAAGGCGGGGACCCGACCCGCGCGACAGCTTCTGGACCTGGCGCGCCCTGATGTACCGGTTCCTGGAGCAACTCACGCCCGACGATGTCCAAGCGATCGCTGCCTTCGTGCAGATGGAAATGCTGGAAGCAGGCTACGCGGCGGTGGCCGAATTCCACTATCTGCACCACCAGGCCGACGGGCGGCCCTATGCCAACCGCGCCGAAATGGCGGAACGGGTCGCCGCCGCCGCGCAGCAGACGGGAATCGGCCTCACCCTGCTGCCGGTGCTCTACGAACAGGGCGGGTGCGACGGGCGGCCGCTGGGCGCGGGCCAGTTGCGCTTCGGTAACGATCTCGACGGCTTCGCCGCCCTGATCGAGGGCTCGCGCGCGGCGCTCAAGCCCCTTCCAGACGATGCCATCCTGGGCGTGGCGCCGCATTCGTTGCGTGCGGTCCGCCGCGATAGCCTGGCGGAGGCAGTCGGGCTGATGCCCCGCGTGCCGCTCCACATGCACATCGCCGAACAGATGGCCGAGGTCGACGAAATCGAAGCAGCATGGGGAATGCGGCCGGTGGAATGGCTATTCGACAACCACACTGTCGGCGAACGCTGGTGCCTGATCCATTGCACCCACATGCGCTCCGGCGAAACCCGGGCCCTGGCCGCCTCGGGCGCGGTCGCGGGCCTGTGCCCGATCACCGAGTCAAGCCTCGGCGACGGCATTTTCGACGGCCGCGCCTTCCTCGAGGCCGGCGGACGGTTCGGCATCGGCTCAGATTCCAATATCCGCATCGCGCTCGCCGAAGAACTACGGCTGCTCGAATATTCGCAACGCTTGCGCGAGCGCTCCCGCGCCGTCCTGGCCAATCCGGACCAGTCGACCGGGCGGGTGCTGTTCGAGGGCGCGGCGCGCGGCGGTGCGCAGGCTGCCGGGCGCAATGCCGGCGTAATCGAGCCTGGCCGCCTCGCGGACCTGATCGCTCTCGACGCACAAGCCATCGCGCTGGACGGTAGACGCGGCGACACGATCCTCGACTGTCTTGTCTTCGCCGGGGACGACCGTATTGTCACCGACGTCTGGTCGGCCGGCCGCCATGCCGTTTCGGGCGGCGCGCACCGCGACCGCGACCGAATAACCGCGTGCTACCGCGCGACGGCGAGAAAACTGGGGACCGCGCTTTGACCACCACCGCAGACGCCAATTCCTGGCAGTCGATCCACGCCGAACTGATGCGCCGCATCGCCGAGCGGGTCTGGAAGCCGGGCGATCCGGTGCCGCATGAAGTCGAACTCGCCGCCGAGTTCGGCTGCGCGCGGGCGACGGTCAACCGCGCCATGCGCGAGATCGCCCGGGCCGGGTTCATCGAACGCCGGCGCAAGGCCGGCACGCGCGTCGCGCTCACTCCGGTGCGCCGGGCAACGCTGGAAATCCCGGTCACCCGGATCGATGTCGAAAGCCGGGGCATGACCTGGCGCCACCAACTGATCGAACAGGCGGCCGATATTCCGCCGGCTGCCGTGGCCGCCGGCATGGATCTGCCCGGAAAGAAGCTGATGCTGCATGTCCGCGGCCTGCATTTCGCCGACGGCAAGCCGCATCTCTACGAGGACCGGTGGATCAACACGGCCGCGGTCCCGGAGGCGCTCGACGCAGACTTCAGCCAGACCAGCGCCAATGAATGGCTGGTCCAGAACGCCCCGTTCACGCGTGGCGACGTCGCGCTCACGGCATCGAACGCGACGGCCGACGAGGCGAAGCTGCTCGACGTCGCGACAGGGGCCGCGCTGTTCGTGGTGGAACGGCGGACCTGGCATGGTACCGATTCGATCACCCATGTCCGTCTCGCCTACGCACCCGGTTACCGGATGGAAATGACGATCTAGACCCCGCTATTGATCGAAATCATGGCACCGATTGCGGATTCGCGCGAAAGACGTCACATTGGCGTGAACCAGAGGGAGGAACGCGCATGTGCCGGGCCATGGTCGAAAATGGACGCTTCGACCCGGCATTGTGCCCGCTGCTTGACGGGCTGATGCCCGAAGAGATCATCGAGCGCCTGGAAAGCGATCCGAACATCCGCGCCTGCGCAAAGGCCGTCGAAGATCCCGAACTCGACGTGAAAGAGGCGCTGAGCAAGTGCGCCGAGTCGCTGCGGCGGGCCAACGCCGTGCGACACGCGGCAAATGCCGCCACTTAACGAAAATCAAGGACAGATGCCGTCGCAGCTTCCAGGAATGGTGCCGGAATTCGCGCCAGGGAGGCAAGGATGGCGGTGATATCGAGACGGCGCGTGCTGACCATGATGGCCGCCCTGCCCGGCATGATAGCGGGCGGACGCGGATTCGCCGCCTGGGATCCGCTCTGGCGCTGGTCGGGCACCGCGCTCGGCGCCGACGCCACGATCACGCTTGCCGCCGGCAGCCGCCGCGAGGCCGAGGCCGTCATGATTGTGGCCCGCGCCGAGATGGAGCGGCTGGAGAACCTGTTCAGCCTCTATCGCGCCCAGAGCGCCGTCACCCGCCTCAACACCGCGGGGTCACTTGATCCTGTTCCCCGCGAGATGGTCGCCCTGCTGCGCCTGTGCGCGGAATTGAACCAGGCGACCGCCGGCGCCTTCGATCCCACCATCCAGCCGGTCTGGCGCGCCCTGGCACGGGGCGCGCCAGGCGGGACCGCATTCCAGGTGGGGTTTGGCGATGTCGATTTTGACGCTCGAGCGGTCCGCTTCGCGCGGCGCGGCATGGCGCTGACCTTCAACGGCATCGGCCAAGGATACATCACCGACCGCATCGCCGACCTGTTCCGGGCAAACGGATTGACCGACATTCTGGTCAACCTGGGCGAATACCGGGCGCTTGGCCGCCATCCCGATGGGCGCGCCTGGCAAATCGGCATCGGCGACAGCGCTGGCGGCGCTTGGGACACGGTGCTGCCGCTGAAGGACTCGGCGATCGCCACATCGGCGCCCTACGGCACGACGTTCGACGTCGGCGGCACGCTGGCGCAGATGATCGATCCGAAGACCATGAAACCGGCCGCCCGCTGGCAGCGTGTCAGCGTCCGCGGCCCTTCGGCGGCGGTTGCCGACGGCTTTTCCACCGCATTCTCGATCATGGACGAGGCCGCGATCCGCGACACGCTCGCGCAATGGCCCGACTACGGCGCGCTGCTGGTCGGCGATGACGGCGACCGTATTCGCATAAGGCTCTGAACGCCCTTCGGCAGCCGGGATCAGTGGCTGGTGCCGTCCTCGAAGGTGATCTTGTTCCAGACATTGTACTTGCCGGAGGGCTTGCGCATCGGCAGGCGCTTGACCTCCTCCAGGGTGTCGGAGTCGTAGACGACGACCGCGCCGTTGTCTTCCCAGATGGACACCAGCGCGTGGGCGCCGGTCCGGTCGAATTCGACATGAGCGGCGGTCTTGCCCGGCTCCGGACGGATGGTCTTAACGATCTCCAGCGTTTCCTTGTCGATGACGTGCATCGCGGCGCGGTTCGGACCGAAGAAAACATCGGTCCACGCATAGCGCGATCCGTTATGGCTGCGCATGAAGAAACCGGGGCCGAGCGTGTCCAGCGTCTTGATCACCTTCCAGTCGGTCATGTCGATAATCGACACCTTCGCCTCCTTCAGGTGCGGGGTCGCCATGACGCGGCGCCCGTGCCATTCCCAACTGATGCCGGAGCCCAGATGCGGCAGGCCGGGTAACGGAATGCGGGCGATCTCGCGGCCCACGGTCAGATTGACCACCACGCCATGCTCGCCGCTGCGGGAGGATCCGATCAGGGCGCGATAGTCGGGCGAAAAGAAGAAATCGTCGAGCGGCTCCGACAGCGCGATCCGGCGCAGCGCGAACAGGCCGGATGACGACGGCAGCGCCTCCACCATGCCCTTTTCGTAGGAATGCACCTTGCCCTCGTAGACGGGTGGCGCGTTCGGGTCCGTGGCGATCTCCCACAATTCCGGCACGTCCTTCAGGGCGACGATAAAACTGTCGCGCGGGCGCGCCTGGTAGACGGCCGAAACGCGCGACGGCTTGCCGTCCTTGTCGGCCGCGTCGAACATCTTTTCCACGGTCAAATCGTCGGCAGACAGGATGACCAGGGTGCGCGGCAGGTAGTTAGCGACCGCGATGTGCTTGCCGTCCTTCGACAGCGCGATGTTGCGGCTGTTGATCCCGGCGCGCACTTCCGCAACGGTCTGCAATGACCAGATATCGTATTTCGTCACCCAACCGTCGCGCGACATGAAATAGACGAAGCGGCCGTCGGGCGAGAATTTCGGGCCGCCATGCAAGGCGTAGCGGGTCGGAAACCGCGTGATCGGCGTAAACTTGTCGCCGTCGAGCAGGGTCGCATGGTGGTCGCCGGTCTCGACGACCACGAACAGGTTCATCGGGTCTGCGTCGAAGTGCGGCTTGTCGGCGGGATCGTAGTCCGGGTTCTTCTCCAGGCTGGCGGTGATTTCGGCCTCGCCCCAGACCGGGTCGTAGCCGAGCGGGGTTCGCACATAGTCGGCCAGCGCCTTGATCTCGTCCGCCGACAGTTCTTCGCCAAAAGCCGGCATCTGTGTCTGCATGCGGCCGCTTGTGATCGTGGCGGTGATCGCGTCGGCCCTGGTTCGCCCGAGGCTTTCGGGAATCAAGGCCGGCCCGGTGCCGCCGAGCCGTCCCTCGCCGTGGCAGCTTGCGCATTTTTCGGCAAATATCTCGGCAGGCCCGGCCCGCACCGCGCCCGAAAGCGCGATCAGCGACAGGCCGATAATGGCGCTAGCCGTAATGATGTGGCGCTTCATGGCGCACTCCTCGGAACGGCCGCACCATCAATCGGTCCCGGCCCTGCTCGATGCCGATCTCCTCGTCACTCAGATAACAGGCCGGATCCTCTGCCCAAGGGTCGCCGGTCAGTTGCAGCGCACGAACCCGCGTGTTGCCGCCACAAATGGCACGATGGGCACACAATCCGCAGCGGCCCTTGACCGGGCGCGGGTTCTGCTTGAGCCCCGCCATCACCGGGTCGGAGACATCGCTCCAGATCTGCGAGAATGGCCGCTCCTTCACGTTGCCCAGATTATAGTGCCACCAGAAGGTATCGGGATGGACGTTTCCGAGATTGTCGATATTGGCGATGTTGCGGCCCGACGAATTACCGCCCCATCGCGTCAGCAGCAGTTCCAGGTGATCCGCCTTGTCGGGATGGTTTTCGCGCGCCCAATTGAGCAGGTAGACGCCGTCGGCGTCGTTGTTGCCGGTGACGTATTCGCGGCCCGATCCGGATTCGATGTCGGCCCAGGCCCGCTCGATGAGCAGGTCCATGGCGTTGCGGGTGATCTGCCACTCGGCGTCGGTTCCCCGGTTCTTGTTGCCCCGACCGGCATAGACCAGATGCGACAGGTAGACCTTGTCGACGTCTTCGCTTGCCGCGAGGTCCAGCAGAGGCTCCAGATTGGTGGCGTTCTCCATGGTCATGGTGAAGCGCAGGCCGACCTTGACGCCGATCGCTTTCAGCCGGCGCACGGCGGCGAGCGAGGCGTCGAAGGCGCCGGTCTTGCCTCGGAAGCGGTCATGGACCTCGCCGATGCCGTCGAGCGAGATGCCGACATAATCGTAGCCGACCTCGCGGATGCGAATGGCGTGATCGTCGTCGATCAACGCGCCATTGGTCGACAGGCCGACATAGAATCCCATGTCCTTGGCCCGTTTCGAGATCTCGTAGATATCCGGCCTGAGCAGCGGCTCGCCGCCGGACAGGATCAGCACCGGTACGTGGAACGCCTTCAACTCGTCCATGACGGCGAAGACCTGGCCGGTGTCGAGTTCGCCGGGAAAATCGACGTCACCCGAAATCGAATAGCAGTGCTTGCACAACAGGTTGCAGCGCCGGATCAGGTTCCAGATCACCACCGGGCCGGGTGGCTGGCGATGGGATCCGGGATCGGTCGGATGACGGATTTCGTTGAGATAGTGGGTCAGCCGGAACATGGCTATGCTCCCTTATGGACAAGGCGCATCCCCGTCTTCTTGAGGATACGCGTCGAATAGAGGATATCGCTGGACCGGCAGGCCTCGCCGAGGAGATTTCCGATCACGGCGCGCTTGGTTTCGACCTCGCCGCGATCGCTGCCGTGGACCATGGCGAACAGGTTGAACGGCCAGTCGGGCAGCTTGCGCGGGCGTCGGTAGCAATGGGAGACGAAGCTGAGCGCACCGACTGCCAGGCCCAGCCTGTCGACCAGTTCGTCGTCGACGTCCCAAACGGTCATGCCGTTGGCAATCATGCCGAGCTTGTAGTGGTTGGGCACCGCGGCGATGCGCCGGATCGCCCCGGCTTTGAGCATCCGGGACACCCGCGCCATCACCACGCCTTCCGAAAGGCCGGTTTGGCGGGCGATCGCCGCCCATGGCTCCGCGTCCAGCGGCAGGCCGCCCTGAAGCGCCAGCATCAGCTTGCGGTCAATATCGTCGGGCATCGTCACGCCGGCACCCTCAATCCGACGAAATACTCGACCTGCTTGGGAAACAGGTTGACCTCGAGCCCGGTCGCCTTCTCGATCGATTTAGCGGCTTCGTAGATACCGGTCGGCGTTTCGCAGGCAAGCACGAACCACATGTTGTAGCGGTGCTCGCGCTGGTAATTGTGCGCGACCTCATCGAACCGGTTGACGATTGCGGCGACCGCGTCGAAGCGCTCTTCGGGCACCGCCATGGAACACAGGCAAAAGGCGCCGCCGATGCGTTCGGCGTTGAACATCGGGCCGAAGCGCGACAGGATCCCGGTCTCAAGCCAGTCCGCGATACGCGCAACGATCTCCGCTTCACTCAATCCGGTTTCTCTGGCCAGCGCCGCATAAGGCCGGTGCTCCACGGCAATGCCCTCCTGCAGCCGGTCGAGCAGCCTGCGGTCCGTCGCGTCCAGCCGGGCGGTCATGCCGCGCTCCTGGCATGGGAAAACCGGGCGCCGGTCTGCTTGAAGCAATGGCGCGAAAACAGCACCGTGCGATTCGATGCCACCCCGTCCGCAATTCCATCGAGCCGCGCGACAACGGCGGAAGCCTCTTCGCGCGTACGGGCATGGACCATGCAGTACAGGTTGAACGGCCAGTCCGCGGCGCGGCGGCGGCGGTAGCACAAGGTAACGCCGGCCTCGCGGGCAAACCGCCGGCCGAGTTCCGAGACCTCGTCGGCCGGCACGTCCCAGACCGCCATGGCGTTGGCACGGATGCCGACCGCGTGATGACGGACCACGACGCCGAACCGGCGAATGACATGGGCTGCGACGAGCCTGGAAAGCCGGTCGATGAATTCCGCTTCGTTGCGTCCGGCTCGCCGGGCCGCCTCCAGGTAGGGCCGCGGGGTGAACGCCAGCCCGTCCTCGATCGAGGCGAGCAGCGTGCGGTCGCCCGAACCGATCGCCGATAGATCCGGCTGGCGCAGATGATTGCGCGCCGCAGCGCCAGCGCCATCGAGCGGGAAGCCGAGATCGAGGTGGAACGCCTCCTCCAGCCTGAGATCGCGTACCGCATAGCCGGTTTCGCGCTCGATTTCCTGCAAAGTGTCGCGTAACTCGGATTCGCCGGGCGCGGTGACGACGAACCACAGATTGAGCCGGTTCTCACGTTCGTAATTGTGGTTTACGTGCCGGCCCGAACTGACGACGGCGGCGACGCGCTCAAGCTCGCCCGGCGGCACTTCCATGGCCGCCAAGGTCGATGCGCCGAGCGCGTTCGGCGCGACGACGGCGCCGATGCGCGTGATGACGCCGTCCTCCGCCAATTGGCGATATCGGCGGATCGTTTCCTCTTCGCCCAGGCCCACGCTTTCGCCCACGGCCGCAAACGGCGCCGGTACCAGCGGGAATCCGCGCTGGAAGCGGTCGACCAGAAGCGTGTCGTGGTGGCAAAGCGCGCGGGTCATGTCACAGCCCTGTCTTGTGCGCGCGGGCGGTGAAGAAGATGCCGCTCGGTTTTTTCGCCGGCAGGGTGGCGATCTTTTTGATCGTGCGCGTATTCCATACCTGGATTTCGTTGGCGTCGCGCACGCTCATCCAGACCTCGTGGCCGCGCGGCGCAAATTCCATGTGCAGCACCGCCGGGCCGGGTTTCAGTGTCGCGATGATCTTCCGCGACGGCACGTCGATCACCTGAATGGTGTCGTTGTTCGGCGGCGCGAAATTGACCCAGACCTGGCGGCCGTCCGGCCGTGCCATGGCAAACACCGGCTGGCCATGCACCGCTATGCTGCCCGCGGCCTCGAACGTGCGGTCGTCGAGCAGAAGCACCTCATTGGCGCCAATTGCCGGCAGCACGAACACGCCGCCGGCCTCGGCCCAGCCCTCCAGGTGCGGCATCTTGTAGACCGGCATGGCCGGATCGTTCTTTCGGTAGCCGGCGAGAATCTTCTTCGGCGCCGGCTTGTCGGCCCACAGGTCGATATGGCTGAGACCGTCTTCCCCGAATAGCCCGGCGATGTAGTGGCGGCCGTTGGAGGTGACCAGCCCGTCATAGGGGTTCTTGCCGATCCCCTTGACGCAGGTCAGCTTCGGCGTTTTGCCGCCGGAAAAATCGGCGATCCAGGTTTCGCCCGCGTCCCAAAGCGAAAACACGAAGGAGCGGCCGGGAATGTCGACGAGCCCGACGGTTTTCGAAAGCCCGTCGCCGTCGCCCCATGTTGCCGGAATATCCGCAACCGGATCCAGTGTGGCAGTGTCGAACACGCGCACACCGCCCGGCTCGTAATTGGATACCGCAACCAGCGAGCCGTCGTCGGAAATCGCGCCACCGATCGAGTTGCCGGCCTGAAGGATGCGCTTGGCAATCCGTTGTTCCAGCATGTCGATCTTGGTCAGACCGCCGTCGCGGCCGAACACGAAGGCGTAGCGTTCGTCGCGCGAGTAGACGACGGACGCATGGCTGATGTCGCCCAACCCCTCGATGCGGGCGAGTTGGGCGTGGCTCGTGGTGTCGACGATCAGCACCGAGCCGCTGGCGCGTTCGATGACGAGGCCGAGATCGCCCGTCGCGCGCAACGCGGGCTCAGCGGCCAGCGGCGCGGCACAAAGGGCAAACAGCAATGCGAATATCGCGCGGATCATTCCAGTGCCCCTTCAATCAGCTTTTCGGCGATCCATTCGGCTTCGTCGCGGGTGATCAGGCCTCGCCAGGGCGGCATGGCGGTTCCCGGAACGCCGAGCAGGATGACGTCGCGCAGCGCGTGCACGTCGTAGCCGGCGAGAGCTTCCGAGGTGATCGGCCTACCGAGCCCGCCCTTCAACGTCAGGCCGTGGCAGGCGCCGCAATCCTGGCGCACCGTGTTGGCAAGCGCGGTCGCCTTGTCTTCTCCGATCGGATTTCCGGCCGCCGCCAAAGTCGTTCCGCCGGCCAGGATAACGAGTGCCAAAACGGCAACCGCACTAGCCATTGACCGCGTCCTGGTGTTGCGCGACGAGGCGCACATGCGGCGCGGGCGGCATATGAACGGCAAGATCGATCCCGGCCGCCTCGCCGACAAAGAACGCCACCGGATTGGACATGCCGGCTTCGACAACGTCGCGGCTGATTTGCGCGAGATTAGAAAGGATGCGCTTCTCGTTCGTCCGCGTGCCGTTGGACACGGCGGCCACGGGCGTCTCGGGCGAGCGTCCGTGCTCGATCAGCCGCGCCGCGATTTCGGCCATATGCGCAAAACCCATGTAGATCACCAGCGTCGTGTGCGGATCGGCCAGGCTCGCCCAGTCGAATTCGAGCGGTTCGTCGTCGCGGCAATGGCCGGTCACGAAGCGCAGGCTTGTCGCCATGCCGCGGTGGGTCAGCGGCACCAGCGCGCTGGCCGCGCAGCCCTGGGCGGCGGTGATGCCCGGCACGACCTCGAACGGAATGCCGGCACGGGCGAGTTCCAGTGCTTCCTCGCTGCCGCGGCCGAAGATGAACGGATCGCCACCCTTGAGGCGGATCACGGTCAGCCCGCCGCGCGCCAGCCTGATCAGCGTGCGGTTGATCTCGTCCTGGGGCACGGGGTGCTGTTTGGGTTGCTTGCCGACCGAAAGGCGCGCGGCCGTCGGCGGGGCCAGTTCGAGAATTTCGTCGGAGACGAGGCGGTCGTGAACGACGATGTCGGCGGCGCCTATCAGGCGCTTGGCCTTGACGGTCAGCAGTTCCGGGTCGCCCGGCCCTGCCCCGACGAGAAAGACCTTGCCGGTACCGTTCATGTCGCTGCTCCTGACTAAATGGATTCCACAGGCGCCTGCGGGCGGCGCGCGAAAACCGCGCCGCCTGCCTGGCTTGGTCAGTAAACGTCGTTGCGCGTGTTGAAGACGTTGAACTTCCCGGTCGGCGTGATCAGGTTCGGATCCTTGATCACCTCTTTCAGCTTCAGCGTCTTGTCGTCGACGATGACAATGGCCGAGGGCTTGTCCTTGGCGTTCCAGACCGAGAACCAGATCTCGTCTCCCGCCTGGTTGAACTCGCCCTGGACAACGCGCGGCTGACCGTCCTCGATGGCCGCCCATTCACCGATCGGCAGCACGGCAAATTCCGGCTCCTCGTTCGTCAGGTCAGCCACGTTGAACACCGCGATCGATGCCGAGATTTCGGCGTCGGGATTAAGCGGCGCATCGACATAGAGATGTCCCGATTCCGGATGCGACTTCACGAACAGAGATCCACCGCCCATGCCCTCCAGCGTCTGAACCACTTTCCACGCCTGGTCGGGGTGACCTTCCGGATCGGTGCCGATCAGCGAAACCGTTTCGTCGCCAAGATGCGACGTCACCCACACGGGCCCGAACTCGGGATGCATGAGGTTCGCGCCGCGGCCCGGATGCGGCGTCTGGCCGCCGGTTTCCAGGAGCGCGGTCAGGGTCCCTTCCTTGGTGTCGATCACCGCCACCTTGCCGCGCGCATTAGCGGCGGTCAGGAAGTAGCGCTTGGTGGAGTCGAAACCGCCGTCATGCAGGAACCGTTCGGCCTCAATCTCGGTCACCTTCAGGTTCCTGATGTCAGAGTAGTCGACCAGCAGGATCTTGCCGGTCTCCTTGACGTTGACGATGAACTCCGGCTTGTAGTGCGACGCCACGATGGCAGCCACGCGTGGCTCGGGATGGTACTCCTGTTCGTCATAAGTCATGCCGCGGGTCGACTTGATCTTGAGCGGCTCCAGCGTGGCGCAATCCATGATGACGTATTGCGGCGGCCAGTAGGAGCCGGCGATCGCGTATTTGTCTTCCCAGCCTTCCATCTTGGAGGTCTCGATGGAGCGGGCTTCCGACCCCACCTTGATCTCGGCCACGGTGGCGGGAACGTCCATCCACAGGTCGATCATGTTGACCTTGGCGTCACGGCCAATGACGAACAGGTAGCGGCCAGACGCGGAGATGCGGCTGATATGCACCGCGTATCCGGTCTTGATGCGGGTCACGATCTTCTTGGTGTCACCGTCGATCAGGGCAACCTCGCCGGTGTCTCGCAGCGTAACCGAGAACAAGTTGTCGAGGTTGAGATCATTCATCTGCTTGGTCGGCCGCTGGTCGACTGGTACGATCAGCTTCCAGGTTTCGCGCATCTGCGCCATGCCGAATTCCGGCGGCTGCGCCGGCTCATTTAGCAGGTAACGGGCCATCAGGTCGACATCGCCTTCGCTCAACTGGCCGGAGGTGCCCCAGTTGGGCATGCCGGCCGGCGAGCCATAGGTGATGAAGTCGCGCAGATATTCATAGCCAACTTCTTTCGTGATCTCGGTGGTCAGCGGTTTGCCGGTGGCGCCCTTGCGCAAAACGCCGTGGCAACCGGCGCAGCGTTCGAAGTAGATCTTGTTCGCCTTGTCGAACTCGGCCTCGGTCAGTTTCGGATCGCCGGGCTTGCTGCCGGGCTGTTCCATCTTCTCGCTGCCAAGAACATCCTGCTGCGGCACGTATTGGCCGCCTGGCGTGGTGTCATGTTTCTTGAGATCGGATGCCGCCGGGGCGGTCTGGGCATCGGCGGCAGGCATCGCTGAAAACAGCGACAACGGAAGCACGATCGCCGACAAAATCGTCGTGTTCCGCAGGATAGTGTTGAAGCGCATCGAATGGCTCCCCTGAATTGTTTCAACCGGGCGAAGACAACTTCGCGCGTTCCGTGAATCCGCTACTTGACGATCGTCAAGCCACAGGGCGACGGTCTTTGGCAGCGTCCGCCCACCAATTCGAGTCACAGGCAATGAGCCACATCTTCAACACCGGGCCGTCGTTCAGAGCCGCGTTCGCGGCGGCTTCGCTGGCGCTGTGTGCCCTGATCGCGCCTGCGCAGGCGCAGGCGCTCAGGGACGCCGTGGCCGAACATTTCGCCGGCACACCGGACTTCGCGATTGCCGAGCCCACCGGGGATCCGCCCGTCGGCGTTGTGACGCGCGATGGCAAGCCGGTCGCCCGGTTCGGCAGTTCCTATGCGATACTCGGCACCGCGGGTTATTCTGGCAAGCCGATCGACGTGCTGGTGATCATCGGCAATGATGGCCGCATCATCGGCACGAAGCTGCTCGCGCAGGAAGAGCCGATCCTGACGATCGGGATCAGCCCGGAATCCCTGGAAGCCTATGTCGCCGGCTTTGCCGGTGCGGACATCCGCAAGCCGGTGCAGGCATTGCGCCGCGACGGGACCGTCCCAGACGGCGTATCGGGCGCGACGATCTCGTCGGGCGTGATCCGCGATGCGATCCTGCGCACCGGCCGGGTTCTACTTGCGGCCGCAAACCGGCCGGTCGATTCGGCGAACCAAAGCACGTCACCACCCGCCTGGGCGCAATTCGTCGCCGATGGCACCGTGTCGGTGCTTTCCGTCAGCTTCGCCGACGCCCGAGCCGCGATGCCGGGCGTGACGACACTTCCCGGAGGCGACGGGACCTTTGCCGAGATCGCGGTCTCCGTGCTGAGTGACCGGGCCAAGGCCGCCAGGCTGCTCGGCGCTGGCCGGTTTTCGCGCATCGAGCCGCAGGTCGGCGCCGACGACCTGCTCGTGATCGTGGCCGCGCGCGGGATCTATTCCATCAAGGGTACGGCCTGGAAGAAAACCGGTGAATTCGAGCGGCTGGCAATCGGGTCGGGCGACAAGACCTACGTTCCGCTGGCGCAAAATCACGTTCGCGTCGAGCGGCTGGCCGCCGACGACGCGCCCGAATTCCGCGAGATCATGCTTCTGGCCATCCCGCCCTCGTCCGGCATCGAGCGGGGCGATCCGCTCACGCTCACCCTCGTCGTCGACAAGACCCGCGAAGGCGCCGCTTCGGTCGCCCGTTTTTCAGTGTCGCTCCAGGGCGGACCGGCACCCTCCGCCTCCGCCCCGCTGCCCGACGAAGAACCGCTGTGGCTGGAGAACTGGCATGAGGCGACGCCGCAGCTTGTCATCCTCGCGATCATGCTCGTCGTCCTGTTCGCCGTGCTTTATGTCTCCGGGCCGCTGGTGCGCCGGCCAAGGGTCTATTTCTGGTTCCGCATGGGGTTCCTGACCGTCACGCTGGTCTGGCTCGGCTGGACCGCGGGCGCACAGCTCTCCGTGGTCCAGCTCGTGGCCTTCATCAACGCGCTCAGGGGCGGGTTCAACTGGGACGTCTTCCTGCTCGCGCCGCTGATTTTCGTGCTCTGGGTCTTCGTCGTCCTCGGCATCCTGTTCTGGGGGCGCGGCGTCTATTGCGGCTGGCTCTGCCCGTTCGGCGCGTTGCAGGAGCTGATCCACAAGGGCGGGGTGAGGCTCGGAATCAAACGCATCGAGGTTCCCTGGGAAATCCACGAGCGCCTGTGGCCGATCAAGTACATCGCGCTGCTGGCGATCATCGGCCTGTCGCTACAGGACAGCGCGACGGCGTTCCGCGCCGCCGAGATCGAGCCGTTCAAGACGGCCATCATCCTTCACTTCCTGCGCGACTGGCCATTCGTCGCCTACGCGCTCGTCCTGCTCGCCGCCAGCATTTTCGTCGAGCGCGCCTATTGCCGCTATCTTTGCCCGCTCGGCGCGGCGCTGGGCATTCCCTCGAAGTTCAAGATCTTCGACTGGCTTATCCGCCGGCCGCAATGCGGGCGCGAGTGCCGGTTATGCGCGACCACCTGCACGGTACAGGCCATCGATCCGATCGGGCGGATCAATCCGGACGAATGCATCTACTGCCTGAAATGCCAGGTGAATTATCACGACGCCGAAACCTGCGTACCGCTCAAGATGCGGGCGCGGCGGCGGGCGGGCGCCGCGACGCCTGACACGGGATCGAACTGACATGCCAATAGGCCGCCCGCTCGTTCTCACCGCCGGATTCCGGTTCTTCTTTCTCGCCGCGGCCATCATCGCGATCGCCGCCATGGCCGCGTGGCTGGCCTGGCTCGGCATCCACGCCGCGAATGCCGCCGTCAGCGATCCCACTTTTGCGATGGCGCCGCATTTCTTGCACGGCCACGAAATGATTTTCGGCTATGCGGCAGCCGTCATCGCCGGGTTTTTCCTGACTGCGGTCCCCAACTGGACCGGCGCCCCCGACGCCCGGATGCTGTTCGTCGCCTCCACGGGCGGGTTGTGGATTGCCGGCCGGATCGCGGTCTGGTTTTCGGCCTGGATCGATCCGTGGATCGTGGCCCTGGTCGACCTCACCTTCCTGCCGATCCTGTCATGGCGCCTCACCCTCAACCTGCTGAAGCGTCCGAAGCGCCAGAACATAGCGCTGCTGGGGCTACTGGCATTGCTGTTTACCGGCAATCTCATGGTCCATGCGGAATGGACCGGACTGACCGACGACACGGCCGAACGCGGTCTCTGGATGGGACTTTTCGCGGTCACCGCCTTCATCTCGGTCATCGGCGGACGGGTCGCGCCGGCATTTACCCGCAACGTGCTGATCCGCGGCGGCGAGGAAGCCGCCCTGCCCGCGAACCGGCCGCTCGCCGACCGCGCCGGCATCCTTGCGGCCGTGCTGATCGGTCCGCTTTTCGGCCTCGATGTACCGGAATGGCTGCTCGGGGCCACGGCGCTTGTCGCCGCGCTCGCCAACGGGGCCCGTTTGCAGGGCTGGCGCGGCACGGCCACGCTCGGCGAACCGATCCTGTGGGCGCTTCACCTGGGCTTTGCGATGCTGGTAGCCGGCTACGCCCTGCTGGCGCTGGCCTGGCTGACCGGCGTCATCCACCCGATCGCGGCCATGCACGCGCTGGCGATCGGCGCAGTGGGCGGCATGACGCTGGCGATGATGACTCGTGCGCCGCTCGGCCATACCGGGCGTCCGCTCCAGGTCGCCCGCCCGATCGCGATCGCCTACCTGTTCGTCGCTGCTGCGATGGTGGTCAGGGTGGCCGGGCCCGAAATCGCGCCGGATCTCTACTATACCGTTATGTTCACGTCGGGCGGCTTCTGGATTGCGGCCTTTGCAATCTATCTCGTCGTTTACTGGCCAGTGCTGACCGGCCCGGACCGGCGCGGCACCTAGGACCGCTAATCCACAGGCGGTGTCGGTAGATGGGCGGCATTTGACGATCGTCAAGTCGCCGGTCCCGGCAATCGGCGAGGTCCAGTTTACCGCCATTCCGTTCCCACCGCCGCGGCGGGACCCTCGTGAATCGGGTGAGGGTTGTGTCGCGGACAGCGGGGCCCGGGG
>JBNLDE010000009.1:0-2890 GCA_050304175.1 Zhengella sp.
TACAGTGCGAAACATCGGTGAGAGGGTGGCAGGAAAGCGGTTAGCGGTAAATGCGCTGATGCCGCGTTGCAGCGGATTGACTCGCCGGGGTCCGAAGCGGATGCTGCAACCGCAGCGCAATAATGTTGCGCGACCGAAGGAGCGCACGATGGAAAGAGACAAGCCCTGGCTTTTCCGCACCTATGCCGGCCATTCGACGGCGGCCGCATCGAACGCGCTCTACCGTTCGAACCTGGCCAAGGGGCAGACCGGGCTTTCGGTCGCCTTCGATCTTCCCACGCAGACCGGCTACGACAGCGACCACGTGCTGGCACGCGGCGAGGTCGGCAAGGTTGGCGTGCCTGTTGCGCATCTTGGCGACATGCGGACGCTCTTCCACGAGATCCCGCTCGAGCGGATGAACACCTCGATGACGATCAATGCGACGGCGCCGTGGCTATTGGCGCTCTATATCGCGGTCGCCGAAGAGCAGGGCGCGGATGTCTCTCTTCTGCAGGGCACGGTGCAGAACGACATCATCAAGGAATACCTTTCGCGCGGCACCTACATCTGTCCGCCGAAACCGTCGCTGCGACTGATCACCGATGTCGCCGCCTATACGCGCGGGCACCTGCCGAAATGGAATCCGATGAATGTCTGCTCGTACCATCTGCAGGAGGCCGGAGCGACGCCCGAGGAGGAACTGGCATTCGCGCTCGCGACGGCCTGCGCGGTATTGGACGACCTGAAAGGCAAGGTCGCGCCCGGGGATTTCCCCGAAATGGTGGGCCGCATTTCCTTCTTCGTGAATGCCGGCATCCGGTTTGTCACCGAACTGTGCAAGATGCGCGCCTTCGCCGAGCTTTGGGACGAGCTTTGCGAAACGCGCTACGGTGTCACCGATCCGAAATTCCGCCGCTTCCGCTACGGCGTTCAGGTCAACTCGTTGGGCCTGACCGAGCAGCAGCCCGAAAACAACGTCTACCGCATCCTTCTCGAAATGCTGGCGGTGACGCTGTCGAAGAACGCCCGCGCCCGCGCGGTGCAATTGCCGGCGTGGAACGAGGCACTGGGCCTGCCGCGTCCGTGGGACCAGCAATGGTCGCTGAGGATGCAGCAGATCCTGGCCTACGAGACTGATCTATTGGAATATGACGATCTGTTCGACGGCAATCCGGTTGTGACCGAAAAGGTCGAGGCGCTGAAAGACGGCGCGCGGGCGGAACTCGATCAGATCGACGCAATGGGCGGAGCGGTCGCGGCGATCGAATACATGAAGGGCCGGCTGGTCGAATCGAATTCCGCGCGCATTGCGCGGATCGAGGCGGGAGAGACCACGGTCGTCGGTGTCAATCGCTGGCAATCGGGCGAGCCGTCGCCCCTGACATCGGGAGACGCGATCCTGACCGCCGATCCGAAGGCCGAGGCGGACCAGATCGCGCGGCTGGCCGACTGGCGCGCCGGCCGTGACGGTCCCGCGGTGAAGGCCGCGCTTGCCGATCTGCGCGCGGCTGCGCGGTCGGGCACCAATCTGATGCCGCCCTCGATCGCCGCCGCCAGGGCCGGTGTGACGACCGGCGAATGGGGCGCGGTGATGCGCGAGGTCTTCGGCGAATACCGTGCGCCCACGGGCGTTTCGGCAGCGCCCTCGAACCGTACCGAGGGGCTGGACGAGATTCGCGAGGCGGTGGCGGCCGCGTCGTCGCGCCTTGGCCGCAAGCTCAAGTTCCTGGTCGGCAAGCCCGGCCTTGACGGCCATTCCAACGGCGCCGAACAGATCGCCGCCCGCGCCCGCGACTGCGGCATGGACATCACCTACCAGGGCATCCGCCTGACACCCGAGGAACTGGTCGCGGCCGCCCGCGAGGAAGAGGCGCATGTCATCGGCCTTTCCATCCTTTCGGGCAGCCACATGCCGCTGGTCGAGGAAATGTTGTTGCGTTTGCGCGACGCAGGCCTGACGAATTTACCCGTGGTCGTCGGCGGCATAATTCCCGAAGACGACGCAAAACGTCTTACGGAATTGGGCGTGGCGCGGGTCTACACGCCCAAGGATTTCGAACTCAACCGGATCATGCTGGACATCGTCGCATTGGCCGTGCCCGCCGAAGAGGCTGCCTGAAAACGTCGAAATTTCAGACAAATACGTCTTGCGGAAATCCGCTATACCCAAAATTTGTGAATTGCGGTTATTCTTCCGTTTGTTTATGCGAGTAGCAAATCGGAGGTGACCGTGAAAATAGACGTCAATTCTATGTCGAGGAACGAGCTGATCAAGCTGAAGGGCGATGTCGAAAAGGCTCTCGCCAATCACGAGCAGAAGCAAAAGGCCGACGCCAAGAAAGCGATCGAGGATGCCGCCAAGAAATTCGGCTTCACCGTCGATGAACTGGTCGGTAAGTCGCGCGGCGGAAAGAAAACCAAGGGCGCGCCGAAATACCGCAATCCCGCCGATCCCGCCCAGACCTGGAGCGGCCGCGGCCGTCAGCCCGGCTGGATCAAGGAAGCCCTCGGCAAGGGCAAGAAGATGAGCGACTTCGCCATCTAGGCATGTCCACCCATATCGGAGCCAGGCCCGGCGATATCGCACCGACGGTGCTTTTGCCGGGCGACCCCCGCCGCGCGAAATGGGCGGCGGAAACTTTCCTGAAAGACGCGCGGCTGGTGAACGAGGTCCGAGGCATGCTCGGATTTACCGGAACGTGGAATGGTCATCCCGTCACGATCCACGGATCGGGAATGGGAATGCCGTCGCTTTCAATCTACGCCAACGAACTGATCCGCGATTTCGGGGCGAAGACACTGATCCGCATCGGCTCGGCCGGCGGGATGCAGCCCGAGGTGACGGTGCGGGACGTGGTGCTGGCGATGACGGCCTCGTCGGTGTCGACCCCGTCGCGCACGATCCTGC
>JBNLDE010000010.1:0-9681 GCA_050304175.1 Zhengella sp.
CAAGGACGAGCCCATCGTCCAGATCGAGGAAGCGGTTGCCGAACCCGAACCCGAACCCGAACCCGAACCCGAACCCGAACCCGAACCCGAACCCGAACCCGAACCCGAACCCGAACCCGAACCCGAACCCGAACCCGAAAAGCCGTCCGCCGCGCCGGCCGCACCGTCAATTCCCGAACCGTCCGCGCCTGTGGAAAAGCCGTCGCGCGAGGGCAGGGTCACGGTTTCGAAATCCGTCGAGCAGGTAAAGGCGCCGGAGCCCGAGCCGGCGTCTTCGGAACCGAGAAAGACATGGCTGCAGCGGCTGCGCTCGGGCCTGGCGCGCTCATCGCGCGACCTGACCGGCAACATCGCCGCCGTCTTCACCAAGCGCAAGCTCGACGAGGACACGCTGCAGGACCTGGAGGACGTGCTGATCCAGGCCGATCTCGGCGTCGAGACAGCGATGCGCGTGACCGATGCGCTGTCGGCCAGCCGCTACGGCAAGGACGTGTCGGGCGAGGAAGTCCGCGCGATCATGGCATCCGAGGTCGAGAAGGTGCTGACGCCGGTGGCCCAGCCGCTCGAACTCGACCTGTCGCACAAGCCGCATGTCATCCTGGTCGTGGGCGTCAACGGCACCGGCAAGACCACGACCATCGGTAAACTGGCGGCAAAACTCACCGCGGGCGGATTGTCGGTGACGCTGGCGGCCGGCGACACGTTCCGCGCCGCCGCGATCGAGCAATTGCACATCTGGGGCGAGCGCGTCGGGGCGCCGGTCATCTCCTCCAAGCTTGGTTCCGATGCCGCTGGACTGGCCTGGGACGCCTACGAACAGGCCAAGCAGAACGGCGCCGACGTGTTGATCATCGACACCGCCGGTCGGCTGCAGAACAAGGCCGAGCTGATGGAGGAACTGGCCAAGATCGTTCGCGTGCTCGGCAAACTCGATCCGGAAGCCCCGCACACCGTATTGCAGACCCTCGACGCGACCACCGGCCAGAATGCGCTGAACCAGGTCGAGATCTTCCGCAATGTTGCCGGCGTCAACGGTCTCGTCATGACCAAGCTCGACGGGACAGCGCGCGGCGGTATCCTCGTCGCCATCGCCGCCAAGCATAAACTGCCCGTCTATTTCATCGGCGTCGGTGAGCAGGTCGACGATCTGGAGCCGTTCTCGGCGACCGATTTCGCCTCGGCGATCGCGGGCACCGGCGAATTCGCGGCCTGAAACCGTCTAGGGCTCGATCGACGCCGTCTGTTCCGGCTGCAACACATCGCTGACCGCGTTGATCACTCCGATCCAGCGCGACAGGTCTCCGGACGGACGCGGCGAATAGGGCGCGGCAAAGCTGATCACGTGCAGCCGGCTTTCGCCATCGTAGTAGCTGATCTCGTGCAGCGTGACATCGGGATAGCCGTCATTGTCGAGATGCTCAGCGGTCGCCCGCGCCTTGATCCTGACAGTCCCGATCGAGCAATCGAGCGGATCGGCGGTCTCGATATTGTCGCAGAACGTAACGAACCGCCGAAACCCGTCGCGTTTTTGCGGCGCGGCCGAAAGCGACAGCGCCGCCGTCTCGCTGCGTTCGAGCACGACGACGCGGACGTGGTCTTCGACCTTGGCGGAAACCAGCCGGGTCAGCGCGCCCGTGTGCACCGGATCGAACAGCTTGTTGTCGCGAACCCCGAGGTGATTTCGCGCCGGATCGACCGCCAAGGTCCAGAACTGCGCCGGATAGCGGTCGCCGGCGCAATCGAGTACGCCGGTAACGATGCCATCGGGCAGATCGGCAAGGCGCGCGCCGCGCAGCTCCTTGCCGGCCTGAATGGAGACCTCGCACGCAATGACCTGTGCGGGAAAGACGGTGACGGCGGCAAGAAATGCCAGTCGGGGAAGGGTTCCAGCCATGATGCGCGCTCCTTGTCTGGGCGAAGCGCGCGGAAGCGGGCTTCGCAAGGCGACCCGTTTCCTCCCTGGTACGGCCATTTCGGCCGCATTAGACTTTAGTGTTACGGCTTTGGTCTAACAAATCGTTAACCATGATATCGCGGCTTCGGCTTTCGCCTCGCAGCCGGGAAATCCCGCGCATAAAATTTTTCCATTTGAAGATGAGCCGTTCAGGGTGTACCTCGCCTGCCGAGCAGGAGGCCTCATGCACGAACCCGTTTTCGAACGCGATCCGTCCGATCCGCAACGCAAGACCATCAATCCGGTGCTCAAGCTGGCGCTGGAGCTCGGCCCCCTGCTGGTGTTCTTCTTTGCCAATGCGCGCGGCGAATGGCTGGTCGGCCGCTTTCCCGCGCTCGGCGACATCGGCGGGCCGCTCTTCGTCGCGACCGCGCTGTTCATGGCCGCCACGGTGCTTTCGCTGTCGGTTTCCTGGGCGCTGACTCGCACGCTGCCGATCATGCCGCTCGTTTCCGGCGTGATCGTACTGGTGTTCGGCGGCCTGACGCTCTGGCTCCAGGACGAAACCTTCATCAAAATGAAGCCGACCATCGTCAACACGCTGTTCGGCGCGGTCCTGCTCGGTGGGCTCTTCTTCGGTCGCTCGCTGCTGGGCTATGTGTTCGACTCGGCGTTCACCCTCGACGCCGAGGGCTGGCGCAAGCTGACCTGGCGCTGGGGACTGTTCTTCTTCTTCCTGGCCATTGCCAACGAGGTAGTCTGGCGCACCTTCTCCACCGACACATGGGTCGCGTTCAAGGTGTGGGGGATCATGCCTATCACCTTCCTGTTCACGCTGTCCCAGATGCCGCTGATCATGCGCCATACGCCGGAAGAACAGAAAGAAGAGTAGGTCCGTTTCCTACGGCCTGGCCGCCAGCGCTTTTTCAACCGCCGGATTGAGGCTGTTTTCGATCGCATCGGCGGTGAATGGCCCGGTCTGCTTCCACAGGATCGTACCGTCGCGGCCGACCAGGTAGGTTTCCGGCACGCCGTAGACGCCCCAGTTGATCGCGGCGCGGCCGCTTTGGTCGGTTCCCAGCGCGCTGAACGGATTGCCCAGCCCGTTGAGGAACCCGCGCGCGTTTTCGGGCTTGTCCTTGTAGTTGAACCCGACCAGGTGGAACCGCGGATCTTTGCCAAGATGCATCAGGAACGGGTGCTCCTGTCGGCAGGGCACGCACCACGACGCCCAGACATTGACCAGGGTGAGCTGGCCCTTCATCGCCTCGGTATCGAGACCGGGCAGGTCGATTCCCTCGAGCGGCGGCAGTTCGGTTTTCGGCGCCGGCTGGCCGATCAGCGCCGACGGGATGACCGAAACGTCGCGGCCGGACATCAGCTGCAGCATGAACACGCCCGCCAGCGCAGCAAACACGATCAGCGGCAGCAGCACCATCCAGCGCCGCGGGCCGGGACTGGCCGCCCGGGTTTCCTCGCTCATGCCTCGCCACCCTTTTCCGAACGGCGGCGCACGCCGCGCGCCTCGAGTTCGGCCAACTCGCGCCGCCGCGACGCCTGGTCGATCAGGATCCAGGCCCCCATGCCGACAAGCGCCACCGCCGAGATGGCATAGGCCGCAAAAACATACTCTGCGTGGCTCATGTCAATTCTCCCGCCGGTCCGCGCGCCGTGCCGCGATGCGGCGCATGGCGATCACCCGCCGCCGCCAGATCTCGGTGCGCATCGCCATCAGGTGGAGTGCGAAAAACAGCACGGTGAAGCCGACCGCCATCACCAGCAGGGGCCACAGCAGCGACGGGTCGATCGTCGGCCCGTCCGCACGGAACACGGCCGCCGGCTGGTGCAGCGTGTTCCACCAGTCAACCGAAAACTTGATGATCGGGATGTTGATGAAGCCGACCAGGATGACGATCGCCGCCGCCCGCGCCGCCTTGCCGGGATCGTCGATCGCCCGCGTCAGCGCGATGATGCCCAGATACATCAGGAACAGCACGAACACCGAGGTCAGCCGCGCGTCCCAGACCCACCAGGTGCCCCACATCGGCTTGCCCCAGATCGATCCGGTGATCAGCGCCAGCAGCGTGAACACCGCGCCGATCGGCGCCGCCGCCTTGGCCGAGACGTCCGCCAGCGGATGGCGCCACACCAGCGTGCCGATCGCCGAGACCGCCATGATCGAGTAGATCATCATCGACAGCCACGCGAACGGCACGTGGATATACATGATCCGGACCGTGATGCCCTGCTGGTAGTCCTCCGGCGCGGTGAAGCTCATGTAGAGCCCGGCGGCGAGAACGACGAACGCGATGCCGGCCAGCCACGGGATCAGCCGGTCGGCGATCGCGATGAAGCGGGTCGGATTGGCGAGGCCGGAAATCCAGCCGGTCTGGACCTGGGTATCACTCATGGCGCTTACATAGACCTCCCATGCCGGCTCTGCAATTGACCGTGGTCAATCGGTGCCGGAGCGCAATGCCGCACCGGCGGCGACCGGACCGAGCACGGCGAAAAACAGCGTCAGCGCCGTCATGATCAGGAACGGCGGCCAGAACGGATCCGGATCGTTGACCGCTGCATAGGCCGCCGATACGCCGAAAATGAGGACGGGGATCACGAACGGCAGGATCAGCACCGAAACCAGCAGCCCGCCGCGGGGCAACGCCACCGCGACCGCCGCACCGACCGCGCCGATGAAAGTGATCGCCGGCGTCCCGGCGGCCAGCGTCAGCGTGGTCGCCCCGATGCCCGCCGGCTCCATGTTCATCAGCAGTCCGAGCAGCGGCGCAGCGACGACCAGCGGCAGCACGCTCGCCGTCCAGTGCGCCAGGCATTTCACCAGCACGGTCAGCGCCAGCAGGTGCCGGTCGCCGGCCATGACCAGCAGATCGAGCGAGCCGTCCTCGCGGTCCGCCTGGAACAGCCGGTCGAGCCCGAGCAGGCTCGCCAGGAGCGCGCCGACCCACAGGATCGCCGGGCCGATCCGGGCCAGCAGGTTGAGGTCGGGCCCGACCCCGAACGGGATCACCGCCACGACCGCCAGATAGAACAACAGCCCGACCAGCGCGCCACCGCCGGCGCGAACGCCGAGTTTGAAATCGCGAATGAAAAGCGCCCACATCAGGTATGGTCCCCCATCCGCAGTTCGCCGACCTTTTCCAGCCCGAGCGGCAGGTGCGTGGCGGCGACCACCATGCCACCATCCTCCATATGGGCTTCCATCAGCGCGGCGAACTGTTGTTCCGACGCCTTGTCGAGCCCGGCGGTCGGTTCGTCGAGCAGCCACACCGGCCGGTAGGAGACCAGCAGCTTGGCGATCGAGATTCGCCGCCGCTGCCCGGTCGAAAGGTAGCCGAACGGCAGGTGGCCGATCGTCTCCAGCCCGACCATCTCCAGCGCATCGCCGATGTCGAGATGGGCGTTTCCATGGAAATCTTGCCAGTAGGCGAGGTTTTCGGTCACGCTCAGCGCCGGTTTCATCGCGTTGAGATGACCGAGATAGTGGCAGGCCGCCTCCACCGTCGGGAAATCCTCGCTCGCGCCCTCGAGCACGATCTCGCCCGCAGCCGCTGGCAACAGGCCGGCGATGATTCGCAGCAGCGTCGACTTGCCCGATCCGTTTGCCCCGGTGACGATCAGCCCCTCGCCCTCGCCGAGCGCGAAGGAAACGCCGGAAAAGATCGTTTCGCCGCCCCGTTCGCCGGCCACGCTCCGCGCTTCAAGCCGCATTCACACCCCCTGTACGCCCGCATGCGGGGCTGATTCCGGCAAAATTTTCGCAACGCGGCAAATATGCCTTTGGTCGGTCTGGCGTCCTTGTACAAAATTACCTATAAGCCCGGCAACCATGCCAGCGGTCGGCATGGATATCTGTTTAGCGCCGATCGAGCGCGCCCGGCTTTCCCAGCCGCCGCCGGGGTGAATAGCGGAAATGACTGCACCCGCACCTGCTTTTATTGCATGGCGTTCGCCCCAGATCGGCTAGACTTGGAAGGACGAACGCACGTGGCAAAATCCCTCGACAGTTTCAATTGCCGCCGCACGCTCGACGTGGATGGCAAGCAATACACCTATTACAGCCTCGTCGAGGCCGAGAAGAACGGCCTCGACGGCATCTCCAGACTGCCCTTCTCGATGAAGGTGCTGCTGGAGAACCTGCTGCGCAACGAAGACGGCCGCTCGGTCACCAAGGCCGACATCGAGGCGGTCAAGGCCTGGCTCGACGACAAGGGCACCGCCGGTCACGAGATCGCCTACCGTCCCGCCCGCGTGCTGATGCAGGACTTCACCGGTGTGCCGGCCGTGGTCGACCTCGCCGCCATGCGCGACGGCATAAAGGCGCTCGGCGGCGACGCCCAGAAGATCAATCCGCTGGTCCCCGTCGACCTTGTCATCGACCACTCGGTCATCGTCGACGAATTCGGTACGCCTAAGGCCTTCGCCCACAATGTGGAGAAGGAATACGAGCGCAATGGCGAGCGCTACCGCTTCCTCAAATGGGGACAGCAGGCGTTCGAGAATTTCCGCGTCGTGCCGCCCGGCACCGGCATCTGCCACCAAGTCAATCTCGAATATCTCGGCCAGACCGTGTGGACAAAGGACGAAGACGGCGAAACGGTTGCCTATCCCGACACCTGCGTCGGCACCGACAGCCACACCACCATGATCAATGGCCTCGGCGTGCTCGGTTGGGGCGTCGGCGGCATCGAGGCCGAAGCCGCCATGCTCGGCCAGCCGATTTCCATGCTGTTGCCGGAAGTCATCGGCTTCAAGCTGACCGGGCAGATGAAGGAAGGTGTCACCGCGACCGACCTCGTGCTCACCGTCGTGCAAATGCTGCGCAAAAAGGGCGTGGTCGGCAAGTTCGTCGAATTCTACGGCGACGGCCTCGACCATCTGACGCTGGCCGACGCGGCGACCATCGGCAACATGGGCCCGGAATACGGCGCCACCTGCGGCTTCTTCCCGGTCGATTCCGAGACACTCAACTATCTCAACATTTCCGGCCGCTCCAAGGACCGGATCGCCCTCGTCGAAGCCTATTCGAAGGCGCAGGGCATGTTCCGCGAGACCGACACCGAGCATCCGGTATTCACTGACACGCTGTGGCTCGACCTCGGCGACGTCGTGCCGTCCATGGCCGGCCCGAAGCGTCCCGAAGGCCGCATCCCGCTGGAAGGCATCGCCGCCGGCTTCGCCGAATCGCTGGTCAAGGAATACAAGAAGGACGCCTCGTCCGCCGACAAGCGCTGGGCCGTCGAGGGCGAGGATTACGATCTCGGCCATGGCGATGTCGCCATCGCCGCGATCACGTCCTGCACCAACACCTCCAATCCGTCGGTTCTGATCGGCGCCGGCCTGCTGGCCCGCAACGCCAACCGGCTCGGCCTCAAGCAGAAGCCCTGGGTCAAGACCTCGCTGGCGCCCGGCTCCCAGGTGGTCGCCGAGTATCTCGAAAAGGCCGGCCTGCAGAAGGAACTCGACCAGATCGGCTTCAACCTCGTCGGTTTCGGCTGCACCACCTGCATCGGCAATTCCGGCCCGCTCAACGCCCCAATCTCCAAGACCATCAACGACAAGGGCCTGATCGCCGCCGGCGTCCTGTCCGGCAACCGCAACTTCGAAGGCCGCATCTCGCCCGACGTCCAGGCCAACTACCTGGCTTCGCCGCCGCTGGTCGTCGCCTATGCGCTCGCCGGCACGGTCGCCAAGGATTTGACGAAGGAGCCGATCGGTCAGGACCGTGACGGCAATGACGTCTACCTGAAGGACATCTGGCCCTCCAACAAGGAGATCCAGGAGTTCATCCAGAAAAACGTCACCCGCGACATTTTCGAGAAGAAATATGCCGAGGTGTTCAAGGGCGACGCCAACTGGCAGGCGGTCAAGGTGCCGGAAGGCGAGACCTATGCCTGGGACGATGATTCGACCTATGTGCAGAACCCGCCCTATTTCGCCGGCATGGCGAAGAAGGCCGGCCATGTCTCCGACATCAAGGGGGCCCGCATCCTCGGCCTGTTCGGCGACAAGATCACCACCGACCACATTTCGCCGGCCGGTTCGCTCAAGGCGGCCTCGCCCGCCGGTTCCTACCTGATGGACCACGGCGTCAACGCCGCCGATTTCAACCAGTATGGCACGCGGCGCGGCAACCACGAGGTGATGATGCGCGGCACCTTCGCCAACATTCGTATCCGCAACCACATGCTGGGCGAGAACGGGCGCGAGGGCGGTTACACCATCCACTATCCGTCCAAGGAAGAGATGCCGATCTACGACGCGGCGATGAAATACCGCGCCGAGGGCGTGCCGCTCGTCATCTTCGCCGGCGGCGAATACGGCAACGGCTCGTCGCGCGACTGGGCGGCCAAGGGCACCAACCTGCTCGGCGTGCGCGCGGTCATCGCCGAGAGCTACGAGCGCATCCACCGCTCCAACCTGGTCGGCATGGGCGTCATCCCGTTCGTCTTCACCGGTTCCGACACCTGGAAGTCGCTCGGGCTCACCGGCGACGAGCAGGTCACCATCGAAGGCCTCGACGCCATCAAACCGCGCCAGACGGTGACCGCGAAGATCGCCTTCGCCGACGGATCGGTGAAGGAGGTGTCGCTGCTCTGCCGCATCGATACGCTGGACGAGCTCGACTACTACCGCAATGGCGGCATTCTCCAGTACGTGCTGCGGGATCTCGCGGCGTAAGCGTCAGACCTATCGCCGAGTAAAAAGAACCCGCCGGGCTGAGAGGTCCGGCGGGTTTTCTAATTCCAGCTTTCCGTGTCAGGGCCTTGACGGCAAACGGGAAGTGGTTCGCCTCGTTCCAATCCACTTTCGAGAAACTTGACATTGGCCAGACGCGACCGCTTGAGTGTCGGAGACCACATGACGTGATTGATCACGGCGAGCCCCTGGGTGTCCCTGCAATTCCTCGCGATTTCCAAAAATCCCACATCGACGACGAGTTTCGGCCGTGCCGCCAACCCAACGCCGAAACGCCTAACGATCGCTTCCTCATGGCCGATAAGTTCCGTAAGTTTCGCAGCTGTGATGCGCTCCCAACGCGAATCTAAGCGGCTACGATCTTCCCCTAGGACGAAAAGGACGTCTTCGAACGGCGATCGCGGAAAGCGCCGTGCCGCTTCGGTGACTGCGCTTCCAACGGAACGGTCGCTCGCCACGATGACGAACTGGATCGCCGAACGATGGACAAAGGGATCGCGATCATCGAATGCGAGCATGATCCTTGACAAGGCGTCGAGGTCGTCCGGCCCCGCGCATTCTGTCAAAGCATAGATTATGTCGGACCTTGACTGCGCGTCGACGTGATCAGCCAGCGCGACCAGCTCACCCAAGAATGGACACATCATCGAACCGAGTTCATAGGCGATAAAGGCCGCGGAAGCGGTGACGCGCGCATCGTCGGACACCAGCAACGGCCGCATGTTTTCGATTGGGAAGCCATCTCGGAAGGCGCAGCACAAATCATTCAACATCGTCCCATCACCGGCTCCAGCGAGGACTTGTTCAATCATGTTTTCAGGAGACATTGGATTGCGGCTGCGGCGGCGCTCGCTTGTTATGGCAACGGGCGACAAGTATCGCATCGACAACTTTGCGTCAAACGCTGTCCGGTTTGATCGATGCAGCAATAGCGGCATCCTGCAATATGTGCTGCGGGATCTCGCGGCGTAACAACGCGCCATCGACGCCTGAAACGAAAAACCCCGGCGGAAACGCCGGGGTTTTGTTTTTCAGCGGCACGAACAACCAAGGCTTTCCCTAACCCCAAA
>JBNLDE010000011.1:0-18836 GCA_050304175.1 Zhengella sp.
GGGCCCTCGGATCTCCGGAACCGACCCGGAGGGGGAGGTAGCCGCCGCCCTTCCTGGCCTCCGGTCCGGACCGGGTTCCCGCAAGGGCGATGGGCCAAGCATAAGGGGACGCGCAGGGGCGGGGATAAAATTTGGGAAAAAATTCTTGCCGCCGAAGCGGCGCGTTCCCTCCCTGCCCTTACGGAGGATGGAGCGAAAGCCTGGGCGGCGACTTGGCGGAAGACCCTTTCACCCGAATGTTCCCGCTTTGCGGTTGGCGCTCTCCCCGGCAAGGGAAACACGGAGTGATCGCCGTCATTGAAGGCTGCACGGATTGGAACGTATGATTTTGATTGAGACGGTCTTCATCCGGTTGGCGGTTGACGAGGCAATCGGGCCGGAAGGCTGGGATACCGGAAACGGAATGCTCGGCATGTCGGCTCGAGCTGTCACGCCGAAGGGAAGCGGTAACATGTTCGGTTTCGTGGTCAGGCTGCTCCAGGTTTCCCTGTTGATTGTCGCGTTGGGCCACGCGGCCATGGCCGGCGAGCAACGCTTGACCATCGTCCACACCAACGACCTCCACTCCCATCTCCTCGGGTTTTCTCCCAATGGCGATTACACGCCCCAGACGACCGGTGACGACGGTACGGTCGGCGGCTGGTCGCGGATTGCTTCGGTCATCGCGGGCGTGAAAGCGGCCCGGAGCAATCCGGTCCTGGTGCTGGATGCCGGCGACTTCACGATGGGCACGCTGTTCCAGACGGTTGCGCGCGAGGAGGCTCTGGAACTTATGGTGATGAAGGAGATGGGGGTCGACGTGACGACCCTCGGCAACCATGAGTTCGATTTCAAGCCCGAAGGCCTGGCGCGAATCATCGGGTCCGCCGCCCGGAAATCGGCGATGCCCGAAATCGTTGCGTCGAACGTGATTTTCGATCGCGACGACGCCCGCGACGATCTCCTCGAGGCGCAATTCAGGGCGGGTAGGGTGAAGCCCTACACCGTGCTGGAAAGGGGCGGCCTGAAGATCGGGATTTTCGGGCTCCTGGGCAAGGACGCCGACGAGTCCGCTCCGTTTGCCAAGCCCGTCACGTTCGGCGACACGGCTGAATACGCCAGGACCATGGTCGGCAAGCTTCGCGACGGGGAAAATGCCGATATCGTGATCTGCCTGTGCCATGACGGACTGACCGGAGACCCCGGAAAATCGGAAGACCGGCAGCTCGCAAGGGACGCCCCGGGCATCGACGTCATCATCAGCGGTCACACGGAGTTCCTGCTTCCCGAGCCGATCGTCGAAAGCGGCACGATCATCGTCCATGCGAATGTCTACGGCCAGCGGGTCGGTATTCTCGACCTCGTCGTCAAGTCGACCGGCACGGAGTTGGAAAGCTACGACTATATGACGATCGATGACGGGATCGCCGGCGACGAACGGACCGATGCCCTGATCGGCTCCGCCGTCGACACCGTCAACCGGCTCGCGCTGAAGCCCCACGATCTGGAGTTCGGCCAGGTGATCGCTGAAACCGGCTTCGATCTGGTTCAGCGTGAGCACGAGTCGACGATCGGCAACCTGGTGACCGATTCCATCCGCTGGGCCGCGGACCGGATCGAATATGACGTCGCCGATCCCGCCAGCCGGGCGGCGGTTGCGGTGCACTCCAACGGCGTCATTCGCGACGACATCATCGCGGGCAAGACCGGCATGATCGCCGTCAGCGACCTGTTCAGGGTTGTTCCCCTCGGCATCGGCTCGGACGGCTCGGTCGGCTACCCGCTGGTTTCGGTCCACATGACAGGCGCGGAACTGAAAAAGATGTTCGAGGTGATGACCACGCTGCCCGGCCTCAAGGGACCGAACTATTTCATGCAGTTTTCGGGCGCAAGAGTGACATTCAACCCGTATCGCATGCTATTCGATCGGGTGACCGGCATCCAGCTCGATGACGGCAATGGCGGTTTTGTCCGGCTGGACTATTCGGATAACAATCCGAGAACCTATAAAGTCGTCGCCGACATTTATCACGCGACCTTCCTGAAGGTGATCGGCCAGTTCACGAGCGGCATCCTGACCATCGTTCCCAAAGACCGGGACGGTACGCCGATCGAGGACCTGACGAAAGCCAGGATCGACGCTGAACCCGGTGCGCCCGGTATCCAGGAAGTGAAGGAATGGACCTCGCTGATCTCCTATGTGCAGGCCTTTCCCGATACCAATGGCAACGGTATTCCGGATCTTCCGGCCAGATACGCTGCGCTCGAGGGGCGTCAGGTCATCGACGCCAGCCTCAATCCGGTCAGGCTCGTCTCCGGCGGAAACTACCTGACATGGATCGCCGTGGCCCTTGCCGCCGCCGTTTTGCTGCTTGCCTTCCTGATGATCTACGTGCCGGTGAGGATTGTCCGGAGAAGAAGACACTCCCCTGAAACCTAGCCGGGCCGCGGGAATGGCGCCGGAGGCCCTAGTCGTCGTCAGGATGGCCGGCTGCGGCGAAGCCCCCGCCCTGGAAGATGACAGCCGGTGAAGCGGGATCGCTTGGCGGCTCGTTGCGCAGCGTCTCGGCGCGCCATTTCGCGGAACTGTGTTTCGGTCGCCAGCCGAGAAAGGCGGAATTGGTATTGTCCCACCACACCTCGTCATTGTCCGACACGCCATAGATGATCGCGTTGCCGAGACGCGGCGCCTCGAAGGCCCGGGCGCACAATTCATACAGATCCTCGGCCGCGAGCCAGGTCGCCAGCATGCGCGCGTCTTTCGGTTTCGCAAAGCAGGAGCCGATGCGGATCGACAGGCACTCCAGGCCGAACTTGTCGAAATACAGGCTGGCCAGGCTTTCGCCGAACACCTTGGACACCCCGTAGAGGGAATCCGGGCGCGGCAGCACCGTGTTGTCGATCCGTTCGTCGCGCCGGTAGAAGCCGACGACGTGGTTGGTGCTGGCGAAGACGATTCGCGGCATGCCGTGGCGACGCGCGGCCTCGAACAGGTTGTAGGTACCGACGATGTTGCCGTTGAGAATCATGTCGAACGGCTTCTCGATGGAGATCCCGCCCAGGTGGATTATGCCGTCGACACCGTCGACAAGCGCATCGACTGCCTGCGCGTTTCCAAGCTCGCAAACCCGGAAGGTTTCGTGCGGCTGCAGGTCGGCGATTTCCACGATGTCGGACAAAAGCACGGTTTCGGCAAGCTGCCCCAGGAATGGGCGCAGGGCGCGGCCGACGCCGCCGTTGGCTCCGGTCAGCAACAGCTTTTTCAACATGGGTTCCTCCTGAAGCCGCGAGACCGGGCCGGTGCCGGATGAGCGGCCCTAGTTCATCAGCTGCGGCAGCGTCATGGACAACGCCGGGACATAGGTTGTCAACATCAGCGCCGCCATGTCCATGATCATGCCAAGCACCAGCAGGATCATGATCGGCTCGCTGGAAATCGCGGTGGGCGAAAGGGCGAGCAGGTCGGGAACCCGGTAGAGCGTCAGCAGGTAGGCGAACGCGGAGGCGCAGCCGACCGGGATTCTGAGCGGTCCGGCGCCGAGCGCGCCGGATCCGGCTACTGCAATGATGCCGGACAGCACGCCGCCGACGATGATCGTTGGCAGACCAATGCGATCCCGCGAGACTTCTCCTACCCGTTCATCGGGATTCGCGATAGGAATAGGGGATATGCGGTATCCGCGATCAAGGCTGGGGTCAGGCTACTCGGATTCGATGCCGGCCCGGTCCGCGCGCCGCTGACCGACCTGACGGAGGAAGAAACCACCATGCTGTCTGCATTGATCGAGCCCCATCGCACATGAAAATCGCGTCGATCGCCACTCATATACTCGACCACAAGCTCGATCAGGTGTTCGAAAGCGCGTCGATGCGTTTCAATCGCCGCCAACACTGCCTCGTCGAGATCCTGTGTGACGACGGCACGGTCGGTTGGGGTGAGTGCCTCGGCCCGGCCGGACCGAACGCGGCCGTGGTCAGGGCCTATGCGGACGCCCTGATCGGGCGCGATCCGCTGGAGACCGAGCGGATCTGGATCGAGCTGTACAACCTGCTGCGAGACCAGGGCCAGCGCGGACTCACCGTGACCGCGCTGTCGGGGATCGACATCGCGCTGTGGGACATCAAGGGCAAGCATTTCGGCGCTTCGGTGGCCACCCTGCTCGGCGGGCGGTTTCGCGAGAGCGTTCGCGCTTACGCCACGGGCGGATTTCGCAAGCCGGGGACCGACCGGGTGGCCGAAATGGCCAACGAGACCGGCGCCTATGCGAGGGAGGGCTTCCACGCCGTGAAGATCAAGATCGGCTTCGGGGTCGAGGACGATCTTGAGGTCATCGCGGCGGTGCGCGACGCGATCGGGCCGCAAACGCGCCTGATGATCGACGCCAATCACGGTTATGACGCGCTCGAGGCGATCGAACTCGGCAGGAAGGCCGCCCGCTTTGGCATCGACTGGTTCGAAGAGCCGGTGCTGCCCGAGCATCTCGACGCCTATTGCGCGGTCCGCGCCGGCCAGCCGATCCCGGTCGCCGGTGGCGAAACATGGCATGGCCGCTATGGCATGCGCGATCCCCTGGCGCTCCGCGCCGTCGACATCCTCCAGCCGGATATCTGCGGCACCGGCGGTTTCAGCGAAATGCGGCGGATCGCCGACATGGCCGCGATGGCCGGCATCCGGCTTGTGCCGCATGTCTGGGGGACGGGCGTCGCGCTTGCCGCGAGCCTGCAATTCATGGCCGCGCTGCCGCCAAATCCGCCGCGCCCCGACCCGATCGATCCGATCCTGGAGTTCGACCGGACTCAAAATCCTTTCCGTCAGGCGGTGCTGCAGGCACCGATCGAGCATGAAAGCGGTGTGGTTGCCATTCCGGACCGGCCGGGCCTCGGCATCGAGGTCAACCGCGCCGCGCTTTCGCAATATGCCCTGAAGGCGGATTGATGGGCGCGATCCCCGCCAATACAAGGCCGCTCGGCAGATCGCCGCCGAGGCTGGAAACACCGCCGGGGCAATCGACTGCCATTTCCATTTCTACGTCGACGGCTTTCGCCTGATCGACCGCGGCAATGCCTGGTTCAAGATCGCCGGTTTCTTCGAGTACAGCGAGACCGGCGGGCCGGGCTATTCCGACATAGGGGGCATCGCGAAACGTGTGATCAAGCATGCGCCGGAGCGGGTTATCTGGGGATCGAACTGACCGCATGTCGGCGTGGCGCGCGACAACTATTCCGACGACGCCGAATTGCTTGATGTCTTGCTCGGCTGGGCGACGCCGGGCGGCCGCCACCGGATCCTGGTGGAGAATCCGGCGCGGCTGTATGGATTTTAAGGTCTCCCGCCGCCTCCAAAGGGGTGGCGGGCAGAAACGTATATGCGCTCAGTCGTTGTCGCCGCGCCGCTCGTGGCGTTCGGCGTGCAGTTCACGGCCGTCGTCGGACCGGCTGTCCCGGTTCCAGGTGAACCGGCTGTCTTCGTCGCGCCGCCCGCTTTCGAAGACGACGCGGCGATCGTCATTGCGGCTTTCGCTTTCGCCGCGTTGCTGATGGCGCTCGTGGCGGACGTCCGGTTCGAAATTGCGGTCGGACGCTCCGGCAAGTGCCAGCGCGGGGACGGCGAAAGCGGCGGCGAGCGCCAGTGCGATTGCAGTTCTCATTGGTTGTTCCTCTTCGGGTTGCCGCCGGCGACCGGCCGGCGTTGAAGAGGTTTTCGCACTCCCGCGATGACAGTTTGCGCCCAACGCCGTTCAGCAAGTTGTCAGTTGGCGTTTGGCTTCATTTTCAGGATAATCGACGGCATCAACGATTTCGGCGCCAAAGTACTTTCCCAGCGGCACGGCCGCGCGTTGTAGACGCAGATCCAGTCGGCGTCCGGACGGGAACAGCCGCTGAGGACGACGGATGCGTTTTCAAGCTTGGCCCAACTGGCGTTGTACAGTGCCTGGGCCTGCTGGGCCCATTGCTGTTGCGATATGCGGATCGCGGACTGTTTGAACTTGTGAATGCCGCTCGAATTGATCTTCGGCTTGCACACGCGCTTCTGGCTGGATGCCGCGTGAGCACCGGGCATGGCGGCGACGGCGCCAAGCAAGACGGGCACGAGGATATGGATCGGTTTCATGCAAACCCCCATTTCGGTCCCTTCGCGTATCGCTTATACCATTTATTGGGTCCTGGTGCACGCAAGGGGCTGCATCCGTGAACACTCTGTCGGCACCGCGCGAACTGGAAATCCCGCGGCGGTTTGCCTAAATGCGGCTCCAAACAGGAGTATTTCACATGTCGATCCGACCGATCAGGCAGATCTCAGGAACGCAGCCGACGCTCGAGGGCGCCGGCGTGCACCTTCACCGCGTGTTCGGCTTCGGCGATCCGTCGCTGACCGACCCTTTTCTGATGATGGACGATTTCCGCAATGACCGGCCGGACGACTACAAGGCCGGTTTTCCGTGGCATCCGCACCGCGGCATCGAGACCATCACCTATGTGCTGGCCGGGTCGGTCGATCACGCCGACAGCCTCGGCAATGCCGGGACGCTCGGTCCGGGGGCGGTGCAGTGGATGACTGCGGGATCCGGCATCCTGCACCAGGAAATGCCCAAGGGCGACACGTTCGGCCGCATGCACGGTTTCCAGCTATGGGCCAACCTGCCGCGCGAGCACAAGATGACGAAACCGCGCTACCAGGACATCCAGGCGACCGACATTCCCGAGATCGTCGACGACGACGGCACGCGCGTCCGCGTCGTCTGCGGCGCGTTCTGGGGCAAGCAGGGGCCGGTCGACGGCATTGCGGCCGATCCGCAATATCTCGACATCTTCGTGCCGCCCGGCAAGCGCAAGGTGCTGCCGGTCGAGACCTACCGCTCCGCCTTCGCCTATATTTTCGAGGGCTCGGGCAGTTTCCGCGACGCGTCGAAGCCATTCGGCGTGCTGGTGGAAAAGGAAGTGGACGGCGAAGAGGTCCATCTGCGCGACATGAGCGGCAACCGCACGCTGGTGGTGTTCGATACCGGCGACGAGGTTGTGGTGCAGGCCGGCGAGAAGGGCATCCGCTTCCTGCTCGTGACGGGCAAGCCGATCGAGGAACCCGTCGCCTGGCACGGCCCGATCGTGATGAACACGCAGCAGGAACTGGTTCAGGCCTTCTCCGAGTTGCGGAACGGCACGTTCATCCGCGAAAGCGCTTCTTCGTAGGCACCTGCCCTCGGTGGCGCGCGAATCATCCGCGCCTCTTCGTTGCGTATCGGCTGTCCGGCTGATTTGATAAGGCTTGCGCCATGACCGCGCAGGAGGATCAGCCGATGCAATACGACAGGCACGCAACATGACGCACTCCGTGATCGACGACCTGCGCGAGCGTCTGGCCGCCGCCCGGCGCGACATCGAAGCGGAAATGGAAGAGCAGCTCGCCGCGCAGCGCGAGCGGTTCCGCTACACCCTCCATCGCGGCAAGGTCCGTTTCGAGCGGGACATCCGCGAACTGCAGCGCCGCTATCGCGTCGGCCTTCTGAAATACATTCGCGGCGCGCGGCTCGGCTACGTGCTCTCGGCTCCGCTCATCTACGGCCTGATCGTGCCGCTGGTCTTTCTCGACCTGGCGGTGACGCTTTATCAGCAGGTCTGCTTCAGGATCTACAAGATCCCGCTCGTGCGGCGAAGCGACTATATCGTCGTGGACCGCCACCACCTGGCCTATCTCAACGGGCTCGAAAAGCTGAACTGCGTCTACTGCGGCTATGCAAACGGCCTGATCGCTTATGCGCGGGAAATCGCCGGACGCACCGAGCAGTTCTGGTGCCCGATCAAGCACGCCCGCCGCGCGGCCGATCCGCACGACCGTGTCGACGTCTTTTTCGACTACGGCGACGCGGAAGCCTATCGCTCGAGGCTACAGGAACTGCGCAAGCAGTGGGAAAACTGAGGTGAACGGGCCTAAACCGCCTGTCCGGCGGCCCAACCCGACGACCACGCCCATTGGAAATTGTAGCCGCCCAGCCAGCCGGTGACATCGACGGCTTCGCCGATGAAGTGAAGCCCGGGCACCGATTTCGCGGCGAACGTCTTCTGGTCGAGCCCCGCGGTATCGACCCCGCCGAGCGTGACCTCCGCGGTGCGGTAGCCTTCCGTGCCGGCGGGCCTGACCTGCCAGCGATGCAGCGCGTCGGCCAGGCGACCAAGGTCGGCGTCGCTTTTCTCGGCGAGCGGGCCGGCGGCACCGGCTTCCTGGACCGCGAAATCCGCCAGCGCCTTCGGCAGCGAACGGGCGAGAACGGTTTGCGCCTCCTGCCGGCCGGCCGATTGGCGCGCCGCCCGCAGGACCTCGAACATGTCGGTGCCGGGCGCCATGTCGACCGCGATCGTGCCGCCTTCGCGCCAGTAATTGGAGATTTGCAGGACGGCCGGTCCCGACAGGCCGCGATGGGTGAACAGCAGCGCCTCGTCGAAGGCGGTTTCTGCGCAACTCACCCGCGCCGGCGTGCTGACACCCGCCAGCCGCGCGATCCGCTCCAGGAGATTGGGCTCGAAGGTCAACGGCACGAGGCCCGGCCGGGTTTCGGTGACGGCAAGGCCGAACTGTCCGGCGAGCCGGTAGGCAAGTCCGGTCGCACCCATTTTCGGGATCGACTTGCCGCCGGTCGCGATCACCAGCGACGAGCAGGTCACTTGCCCGGACGACAGGCGCAGGTCGAATCCGGCGTCGGTCCTGGCAACGTCCTCGACCGACGTCGCGAGGTCCAGGACGCCGCCCGTCTCCGCGAGACCGTCGGTGAGCATGGTGACGATCTGGAGCGCCGACCCGTCGCAGAACAATTGGCCGAGCTTCTTTTCGTGAAAGGCGATGCCGCGCGCTGCGACTCGCGCCACGAAATCGGCCGCGGTGAACCGCTTCAGCGCGGAAATGCAGAAATGCGGATTGGCCGACAGGAAGTTTTTCGGCGCGGCGTGGATGTTGGTGAAATTGCAGCGTCCGCCGCCAGATATGCGGATCTTCTCGCCGGGCGCCCTGGCGTGGTCGACGACCAGTACCGACCGGCCGCGCCGGCCCGCCTCGGCGGCGCAGAACAGGCCGGCGGCGCCGGCGCCCAGAACGACGACATCGAATTTGCGAGGGGTCATCGCGTCCTCTCAGGCGGGGCCCGGCGCGCCGGAACGCGCCGGCAAAAAAAGAACCGACGGCCCGGGCCGCCGGTTCGCGCTCCCGGTTGTCCGGATCAGGCGGCGGGCTGCCTGGTCTTGCGCAGATAGGGCAGGACGGTTTCGAACTCGCCGAACTTGGCCGCCGCATCGGCATCGCTGACGCTGGTCGGAATGATCACGTCATCGCCGACATTCCAGTTGGCCGGGGTGGCCACGGTATATTTCGCGGCCGTCTGCAACCCGTCGAGCGCGCGCAGGACCTCGGCGAAATTGCGGCCGACATTCATCGGATAGGTCATCGACAGCTTGAGCTGCTTGTCGGGGCCTATGATGAACACGGAGCGCACGGTCTGGCTGTCGGCCGGCGTCGCTTTTTCGGGCAGATAGGCTTCGGCCGGCAGCATGTCGAAAGCCTTGGACACTTCCAGACCCTTGTCGGCGATGATCGGGAATCCTGCCTTGGTGCCGGCGACCTTCTCGATGTCGCCCTTCCATTTCTTGTGGTCCTCGACGCCGTCGACCGAGATGCCGATCACCTTGGTGTTGCGCTTGGCCCATTCGTCGGCGAGCTGCGCCACCGCGCCGAATTCGGTGGTGCAGACCGGGGTGAAATCCTTCGGATGCGAAAACAGGATGGCCCAGCTGTCGCCGATGAAATCATGCAACGCAAACGAGCCCTGGTCGGTCTCGACGGTCAGGTTCGGAACGGTGTCGTTGATGCGAAGTCCCATGGTCGTGTGTCCTCAGGTGATGTTGAAACTCTGGTTCCCCCATCACCTAGGAGAATTCCCGCCAAAATTGAAGGGGCAGCGGCATTCCGCCACCTGCAGGCATATTCGCGCGGACGGCGGACATGCTCCTCCTTTCTCAAATGCCGTAGTCCCTGCGGATGTCCCTTGCATCCTGCGCGATTTTCTCCGGCGTGACGATGACGCCCTCCTCCGGTTCGACGATCGTGCCGCCGACCAGCGGCGCCAGCGCGGCGGCGAGGAAGTTGGCGCAGACCATTTCGGAAAAGTCGTCACCCCAGCGGAAGGCAACAATCCGCTGCGGAACCGGATCGGGCACAGGCAGTTCGAGATCCTCCAGGATCGAAAGGGCTTCCTCGGGATCGTTCCAGACATCGAACTCGACGCCTGTTTCCGACGCGCCGAGCCTGAGCGGCACGAAACCCGATTGCCGATCGAGCGTTTCCGGCGCAGATTCCTTTGGCAGGACGAGATCGAACGCGGTCAGATGTTCCGCGAACTGCGCGACCGGCGGCAGCGGGCCGGAAAACAGGACATACAATTCCATAGACATGTTTGCTCCTCTCCGCCCCACATGAACAAAAAGGGAACATGTATCTAAGGTAGAGTCAAGCTCGCAGTGCAACCTGCGCCCGGTCAGGCCGCCGCCCTGGTCCGTACCTGATAGTCCTTGATGGTCGCGAACGAGATCGCCTTCCAGCGCTCCGCCTCGTAATTGAGCGAAAAGGCATTCTGGGCCAGAAACACCGGGTCACCATCGAGATCACGCGCGATGTCGCCGCGATGGGCATCCATGAAACGCTGCAGCTCGGTCTTGTCACCGGAAATCCAGCGACAGACCGAAAACCGGGCCGGCTCGAAATCGGCCGGCAACTGGTACTCCTGTTTCAGCCGCTCGCGCAGCACGTCGATTTGCAGCGCGCCGACGACGCCGACAATCGCGGGCGCCCCGTCTTCCGGCGTAAACAGCTGCACGACGCCCTCCTCGGCCATCTGCTGCAGCGCTTCCTTCAGCTTTTTCGCCTTCATCGCGTCGCCGAGGCGCACGCGGCGCAGGATCTCCGGGGCGAAGTTGGGCACGCCGTGGAACAGCAGCTCTTCGCCCTCGGTCAGCGTGTCGCCGATCCGCAGCGTCCCGTGATTGGGGATCCCCACCACGTCGCCGGCCTTGGCTTCCTCGGCAAGCTGCCGCTGGTGGGCAAAGAAGAACTGCGGCGCCGACAGGGTCAGCGATTTGCCGGTCCGCACCAGCTTGGCCTTCATGCCGCGCGTCAGGTGCCCGGAGCAGACGCGGGCGAAGGCGATCCGGTCGCGGTGGTTGGGATCCATGTTCGCCTGGATCTTGAAGACGAAGGCGGTCATCTTTTCTTCCGTCGCGTCGACGCGGCGAGTGTCGGCATCCTGTGCGCGCGGCGCCGGGCCGTAGCTCGCCAACGCGTCGATCAGGTCGCGCACGCCGAAGTTCTTCAGCGCCGAGGCAAAATAGACCGGGGTGAGGTGACCCTCCCTGAAGGCCTGTTCATCGAATGGTTTGCAGGCTTCGCGGGCGAGATTGACCTCCTCGATGAAGGTTTCGCGCTCGTTTTCGGGCAGCCGGCCGGCCGCCGCATCGGCTTCCGGCCCGTTGACCGGCGTGCGGACCTCCTCGGAGTCCGAGCCGCGTACCGTGTTGTTTGCCAGGTCGTAGGTTCCGCAGAAGGTCTTGGATCGGCCGATCGGACAGTTGATCGGCGCGGTGTCGAGCGCCAGTTTCGTTTCCACCTCGTCGAGGATCTCGAACGGATCGCGGCTCTCGCGGTCCATCTTGTTGATCAGCGTGACGATCGGGATATCGCGCAGGCGACAGACCTCGAACAGCTTCAGCGTACGCGGCTCGATGCCCTTGGCGGCATCGATCACCATGACCGCGGAATCGACGGCGGAAAGCGTGCGGTAGGTATCGTCTGCGAAGTCCTCGTGTCCGGGCGTGTCGAGCAAGTTGAACACGCAGTCGGCATATTCGAAGGTCATCACCGAGGTGACGACGGAGATGCCGCGCTCGCGTTCGATCGCCATCCAGTCGGACCGGCTCTGGACGCGGTTCTTCTTGGCCTTGACCTCGCCGGCAAGCTGGATCGCACCGCCGAACAGCAACAGCTTTTCGGTCAGTGTCGTCTTGCCTGCGTCCGGGTGGGCGATGATTGCAAAGGTGCGCCGGCGCGCGACCTCTTTTTCAAGTTCGGTCGGCATGTGAGACATCCGTTTTCGTTGCGCGGCTTGTTGCAAGGGCGCAAGCGGAAGTCAATGTGGGAGGCGGGCTCGGGCCGCGCCCGGCGGGGCTTTTGGCATCGGGGCGAACCCGTTTTATCCTTCGGCCGTCGGTGCGGTCATCGCCCGTCGAAACACAACTGTTTCAATCCGTCCGCCAAACGCTCTAGGATTTGGCAATCGGGAAAGTCGGCTGAAAGGAATCCAGATGACGCGCTTCACGGAACATGGCCCGGGCCGGCCCGGGAAAGGCCTGATCGACATCCTTGCCACTGCGGCCGCCGCCGCTGTCCTTGCCACGCCGGTGATGGCAGCCGGTTCGATCGACAATTCGGTTGTCGCGGCCGCGTCCCAGGGCGGCACAGCCCTGACCTCGGAGCCGGTCACCCAGTCCGTTCCCCTGGCCGATGCGGTGCTGGCGATTACGGTCGCCAACGCGGCGACGATCGACGACGGCGGAGACGGCAAGATCGACGGCGGTGACGTGATCCGTTTCACCGTTTCGGTGCGAAACGACTCGAATGTGACGATCACCGGCGTCGCGCCGGGGGAAAGCGGCATCGCCTTCGCGGACGCGGCCGGAACCGGTCGGTTCGGCGCGTTTGCGCCAGCCGGGCCGGTTTCGCTCGTGCCGGGCGCGGCCCAGGATTTCACCGTGACTTACACGCTGGCCGCAATCGATGTCTACCGCGCCGCCGCGATCGAAAACGGTGTCGTGGCGAGCGTCAAGATCGACGCCAAGGGTCCCCGCGACACTCCGCTCAGCGGCAACGGGACGGCGCAGGCGACGATCCCGGCCACGCCAGCGCTGGCCATCGCCAAGACCGCGGTCCTGCAGGAGGCCAACGGCAATACGGAGGACGGCAAGGCCGAGGTCGGCGATACGATCACCTACACCTATGTTGTGACCAACACCGGCAATGTGGCGCTCGACGGAGTGAAGATCGTGGATACCCACGAGGGCACCGAGATCGATTCGTCGTCGGCGACCTCGAGCGCCAAGGGACCGTTCGACGAGGCCGCCTCGACCGCCGATCCGCTTGGCAAGAATGCCGACGCCGGCGTCGACGGCGTTTACGACACGCTTGGGGCAGGCGGCGCGGTAACCTTCACCTTCGTCCATGTCGTGACCCAGGCCGAATTCGACGCGCAGTAGGGCAGGCCGCCGGAAGCCGCGATGGACCAGAAGCACGATCCCCGGGCGCCAACCGACCGACGGTTGCCATCGATCGCACGGCGGGCCTGGCCGTTTGCGGCGTGCCTCCTTGCGCTTTGGTCGCTGGCTCCGGCCAGGGCCGAGATCCGCAACGACGCGGTGGCGGCCGGGGCGCACGGCGCGCAAACGGTCTTGTCGGCGCCGTCGGGCCAGTCCGTGCCGCTCGCGGCCGCAGCGCCCTCGCTGGCCGCGTCCGTCGCCCCCGGCTCGAAGGGGTTTGCGATACCGGGCGACGTGGCGACGTTTGAAATCACTGTTACGAATGCCGGCAACGTCACGCTTCATGACCTCGTGATCGGCGATTCCGCCGCGGCCGGCGTAACCTGCCCCGGCGGCACTGTGGCCGTGGTCCTCGCGCCCGGCCAGTCGCTGACCTGCCGTGCCAGCCACGTGGCGTCCATCGCCGACATCGCGGCCGGACAGATACGGGCAACGGTGGATGCCACCGCTACGAGCCCGGACGGATCGCAGGTCGCCGCGCCGGCGGCGAGCGCGAGCATGCCGCTTCTGACCCTGGATATCGCGGTGCGCATGACGCTCGTCTCCGGGTCGTCCGAACCGAAGGAGGGCGCAGTGCTGACCTTCCGGGTCGAGGCCGAAAACCGCGGTCCGATCGATGCGTCGGGCGTCGTGCTCGCCGTCCGGCTCCCGGCGGGACTGGACCTGGTCTCCGCCAGCGGCGACGGCGCCCTTGATAGGGAGACGGGTTTGTGGGCGGTCGGTGCGCTGGCGGCCGGCGCGACGGCATCGCTCGATGTCGAGGCAAGGGTCGCTAACGGGTCGGCCGAAGAGAACCTGGCCAGCAGCGCCGAGCTGGTTTCGGTCGACCAGGTGGACCCCGGTGACGCCAATGACCGGTCCCGGGTTCCCGTCACGGTGGCCAGGACGGTGGTGGTCGCCTCCGACGACGATGCCGGCGACGTGACGGCCCTGATCGAAGCGGCGCAAGGCGCGGCCGTTGCCACGACCGCGAACGTGCTGTCCAACGACACGATCGATGGCGTAGCCGCGGATCCGGCCCGTGCGACAGTCCGTGCGGTGCCGGATGGCGGCAATCCACTGATCATCGCCGCCGACGGGTCGGTGCGCGTGCGGACCGGGGTCGCGGCCGGGACCTACCGGCTGACCTACCGGATCTGCCTGGTCTCGAACCCCGCCAACTGTGCGGAGGCGGTCGTCTCGGCGGTGGTTTCGCCGGTCCCGCTGACCGCGGCCGACGACGTGGTGAGGCGGCACGCCAACGGCCGCGACGGCGAGGCGGGGCTAGTCAACGTATTTGCGAACGACCGGCGCGGCGAGCGTGCGGTGGCGCCGTCAAACGTCCGGGCCACGACGCTGGAAAGCGCGCCGCCAAACAGCCTCGAACTGAAGGGCGACGGCACGATCGATCTTGCGCCGGGCTCGCCTGCCGGAACCTCGACGCTGACCTACGAGATCTGCGAAATCCTCAATCCGGAGAACTGCAGCCGGGCCGCCGTCACCGTTCCCGTCGCGCTTCCCGCCATCGTCTCCGGCGCGGTCTATCGCGACGACAACGGCAACGGCACGTTCGATGCGGCAAGCGATCCGGCCTTCGCGAACTACGCGGTCGAACTGTCGCGCGATAGCGCGGTCGTCGCGACGGCGAAAACCGGTCCGAGCGGCCAGTACGCCTTTCCGAAGGTCTGGCCGGGTCACGGCTACGCGCTGGTGTTTCGCGATCCCGGCGGCGCACCCGCCGGCGGCGTCGCCGGCCTTGACGTGCCGGGCGGCACCGTGATGACCGGTGAGGACCTGGCGACCGACCCGACCGGCATCGTTTATGATGCGCGCAGCCGCGAGCCGGTTGCCGGTGCGGTCGTCACGGTTGCCGATGCCGAAGGCCGGATGCTGCCACCCGCCTGTTTCTTCGTTCCCGGCCAGCAGGAACAAACGACCGGTGCGGACGGCGCCTACCGGATCGATCTTGCGCCCGGCGCGGACCCGGCCTGTCCGGCCGCGCAGACCGAATACGCCATCTCGGTCAGGCCGCCGGACGGCTACCGGGCGCCGTCCGCGGCCTATCCGCCGCTGGCCGGTCCGCTCGACATTACCGCCTGCGTGTTCGACGCGGTGCCGGGCGGCGCCTGCCAGCCATCGGCCAGCGTCGCGCCGCCGCCGCCCGGCAGGGCGTCGGTCCACGTCCTGTCGGTCCTGCTGCAGGCCGGCGATCCGCCGCTGATGCACAACCACATTCCGATCGATCCGCTCGTCGCCCTGGCGCCACCCGAGGTGACGGCGACGGCCGACCGGTCCACTCTGAAGAACGGCGAGGCGGTCGAGCTCGCGATCGCGATCCGCAACGGCGATCCCTCGCCGGTCAGGGATCTGCGGGTCACCAACATCATGCCACCCGGTTTCTCCTTCGTGGCGGGCAGCGCCGCCATCGACGGAAAGCCTGTCGAGCCGGCGGTATCGTCGTCCGCCGTCGCGTTCGGGCCGCTGACCCTTCCCGGCAATTCCGGCATCCGGATCGGGCTGCAACTCCAGGCGACGCAAGGCGCGGGTGTGGGGCGTCATGTCAACCGCGTCCGGCTGGCCGGTGGGGCGGGCGGACCGCCCGGCCAGGACGCGCTGACCGAAATCGAAGTTGTGGCGGAACCTGCGGCCGACTGCATGGAGGTCGCCGGCACGGTGTTTGCCGACACCAACCGCGACGGAATTCACGATGCGAGCGAAGCCGGCCTCGGCGGCGCGGTGATTGTCACGGATACGGGAACGCCGGTGGTGACCGATCGCCTGGGCCGCTATCAGCTGCCCTGCAGCCAGTTGCCCAATACGGGGGCCGGGCCGGAGCTTGTCGTGACGCTGGACACGAAATCCCTGCCGGCCGGATATGTGCCGACGACGGAAAACCCGCGCACCCTTGCGCGCGCCGCCGGCGCGGCAAGCGGCGTGGATTTCGGCGCGGCGAAACCGCGGGAAGTCCGTCTCGACCTGCAGGACGCAGCCTTCGCCGGGGCGACGACCGATCTCAAGCCGGAATGGGCGGCGGGCATTGAGCGGCTCGTCGACGTGCTGGCCGAGCAGCCTTCGGCCCTGCGCATCGTCTACAAAACCGGCGTCGACGGCGCGCTCGCCCGGCAGCGCATCGAGACGGTCGAACAGGCTGTCCGCGCTCGCTGGCGGCAATCGGGTCGTGGCGGCGATCTCGCGATCACGTCGCGGATCGCCGGCGAATAGCCGGGTAGGCTTCCCTTACGGCAGGAACTCCAAAGATGGTATCCCGTTGCCCGATGATTTAGTCTTCGCTGAAACCGGAGGGGATCATGAGTATCGAACGCACCTATTGGGAGAATGACGCGACCGGATTGGCGGATCTGATCGGCAAGGGTGAGATCTCGGCAGCCGAGGCCGTGGACGCCGCGATCGCGCGCGCCGAAAGCGTCAATCCAAAGATCAACGCCGTTGCCGAAAAGCTCTATGACGACGCCCGCAAGGCGGCCGCCAATGCGCCGGGCGGCAAGCCGTTCTCCGGGGTTCCGATCGCAATCAAGGACCTCGCCGTCTCGATGACCGGCGTCACCATTCACTCGGGCAGCCGGATCCCGCCCCTGAAGGGCGAGGCGGATTCGGTCATTGTCCAGCGCTACCGTGAAGCCGGCTTCATACCGGTGGCGACCAGCACAACGCCGGAATTCGGCCTCAGGCTGGTGACCGAGACCGCGCGCTTCGGTATCACCCGCAATCCGTGGAACACCGGCCATGTCACCGGCGGTTCGTCCGGCGGATCCGCGGCGCTGGTCGCTGCCGGCGTCGTGCCAGTCGCTCACGCCTCGGACGGCGGCGGCTCGATCCGGGTGCCGTCGGCCTGCAACGGACTCGTCGGCATGAAGCCGTCGCGCGGGCGGGTGCCGCTGACCCATGATGCGATGGAAAGCTGGTACGGTTTCATCGTTCAGCACGCCGTGACCCGCTCGGTCCGCGATTCGGCCCGCATGCTAGATTTTTCGTCGGCTCACGATCCGCTGTCGCCCTATGTCGCGCGGCCGCCGAAGACAAGCTTCGCGGATGCAGCCGAACAGCGGCCCAAGGGATTGAAGATCGCCGTCTTCCGGCGTTCGCCGCTCGACCTGCCGGTTTCGGTGGAGACGATGGCGGCGATGGACGAAGCCGAGCGCCTCGTGCGCGAGGCCGGCCACGAGGTGACCGAAATCGACCTGCCGATGGCCAATCGGGATTTCATGACCGATTTCGCCCGCTGTGTAGCTTCCGCCCATGCCGGCGCGATGCGCACGCAAGCCGCCCGCGTCGGCCGCTCGGTACTGGGCGATCTGGAACGCACCACCCGCGTGCTGGCCCGGTTCGGCGACATTTTTTCGGGCGGCGAAATCCAGGCGGCGCTGACCCGTCTGCAGGATGCGACGATGGCGCTGCTTGCCCAGTCCGATCCCTACGATGCTGTGCTGATGCCAATCATCGCCGAACCGCCGCTGGAGACCGGGGGACTCGATTCCACCGGGGTCGACTTGGCCAGCGAAATCGTTCTCGACCGGCTGGGCTTTCTCGGCTCGACGCGGCTGTTGAGAATCCCGCTCTATCTCGGGCAACTGCTCGACCAGAGCCTCAAGTTCACCCATTGGCCGGCGATCCAGAACGTCACCGGCCAGCCGTCCGTTGCGCTGCCGGTCCATGTCACCGACAAGGGCCTGCCGCTCGGCATCCAGGCGGTCGGACGGATGGGCGGAGAGGAGACGCTGTATGCGTTGGCCGGGCAGCTGGAGGAAATCTCCGGCTGGTTGACGCGCCGCGCGCCGCTCGATGTGCCAGGATGAGGAAAAAGGATATGTGGCTGCGGTTGTCACTGATGGTTTGAGGACGGAAAAGCCTCGTCTCCGCGAAGCAAATCCTGGACAAATCGACATCCGTTTTCCGGAGCGGAGAAATGACGCCAGGCCTTGACGCCAAACAGCACCGGGTCGGCATGCAGCGTAAAAGCGTTGATTTCTGCCAGACCGACCGGCGCGATCGGTGGATAGCGCTGTACGAGGTGGTGACGCGCTTTCGAGTCCATTAGCGAGATCTGGAAAGCGGAAGCGATGTACTCCAGAATCAACAAGCGTCTCTGACCGTTTTGGAGCGTTGGCTGCAACATGGCGTGCGAGAGCTCGTGAACGATCAGGCTGTCGAACACGTCGTCGGGCGACAATCCCAGATACGGGCTGCCTGGCACCATCGAATCCGCGATCGAGTCCGGATGTATGACCTCGATTGTTCCGGATGTTCCGTCGAAGACGGCAAGCGGGTTGCCCTCGATTCCGGCGATCGAGGAAACGACTGAGACATGGAAATGCCCGGTCGGCTTGATACCGCATTGTCGAAACAGGGAATTTGCCTCGTCGAGTTTTCGGCACACCCGCTTGGCAAAGACTATGTCATTTGCCTCAACCGTCACCGAGCCGCCGCGGCATTGATAAAGTGCGCTTGTGTTTTCGTCGGCCATTGCCGTGCCGGGCATGCCGGCAAGCATACAGGACACAAGCACCGCTATTGCG
>JBNLDE010000012.1:0-5834 GCA_050304175.1 Zhengella sp.
GTCTGCCCGGCATACATCACGTTGAGGGCGTCGACGATGTTCTCGCCGCGGGAATCGAACTGGGTCAGATCGAGGCCGTCCGCGACGGCCAGTTGCAACGCTTCCTCGACCAGCAGGTTGTTGACGTAGAACTCCCGCTCACGGCTCAGCGTGTACGGCCCGACGACGGTATTGGTGTAGTCGAGCTTGCCGCTCGAAACGCGCTGGAAATACTCCCGCGCCGAGCAGATATTGCCATGGGCGGTATAGTTGTCGCCATTCAGCAGTTCCTCGACATCGGCCGCGGTCACTGTGCTGGCCAGGTCGGCGAAATTGACCAGGATGGTCAGACCGCGCACCGTCCCCCGCGACAACACCCGGCCTTCGAGCAGGCCCTGCTGCGGACCGAAGGTGCGAACCACCTCGGGCTCGCGATAGGCGCCGCCGACCATGGCCGCGCGTTCCAGCTTGCGCGCCTGCGCCTTGGCGGCAATCGTGTCCTGGGTTTCCTGCAGATAACGCGGCAGCCCCGCGGGCGGCGGATCCGACAGGGGAACGCCGGAGGAGCGGAAGGCCCCGGTCACCAGCAGCGCGTAACAAAACAGCCCGAGTTGGTCGTCGTAAATGACCGAGTAGCCGCTCTCGTTTTCATAACGGGCGTAATGTTCGTCGCCAAACACACGCAAGCGGATTTCGGGACCGGCCGCCTGGCCGAATGTCAGCATTTCACCAAAGATAGCGCTCATCGCCTTGCCTCCTGTTGAATGCCCCGATCTGCCTGTGCGTTGCCTATCTGCCTCCCATGTCCTTCTCCTGCCGGCGGATCTTTTCCGCGCGCACGCTGTCGTCTTCCTGTCCGTGCAGCACCGCGTTGGCGGGCGGCTGGCCGGTGACGGGCACGCCGGTGCTCACGAACGCCCCGCTTTCGAGCGCGGCGTAGCAATAGAGCCCCAGGGCCTCGTCATAGATCGCGGAATAGCCGCCGGGCGTTTCGTAACGGGCGTAGAACTCCGTCCCGTAGACGTGGAGTTCTACGTCGGGGCCGTTGGCCTGGGATTGCGGAACCTTCTGGCCGAACATACCAACCATGACGCCGCCTCGCTTTCGCCGGTACGTCCAAGCCCCGATTTTTCGCCCGTGGGTCAATTAGCGCACAACCGGCCAGCCGTTTCAATGAAACATTTAACACTTGGCCGAAATGCAGCGCCCGGCCCGTGACACGGGCAAGGCGAGGGAATGCCGAAGGCGGATTTTACGTCGCAGCCGGCGTCTGGCGGCCCAGGCCGCCATGCAGGTCGAGGCAGCGCTCGAACCAGTCGCGAACCGGATCACCGGCGGGCAGGAACTCGAACGGGCTGATGACGCGGGCCCACTGGAAGGGGCCGAACACGATGTAGTCGGCAAACAGCGGGCCCTCGCCGCCGAGGAAGGGCTGGCGCTTCAGTGTCAGGCGGATCGGATCGAGCCTCTTGAGGAAGGCATCGCGCTTGTCCTCGCGGCCGATCGGCACCTCTTCCAGCGTCTTGCCGAAGCGCGGTTCGCGGGTGGCGCGGAAATGCGCCTGGTCCGCCGGTTCGAGCCGTTCATGGATGTCCACCAGGGCGGCGATGCCGACATAGGGGTGGACGGTTGTCTGCGACCAGCTTTCGACGAAACGCGACAACGCCCTGCCCCCGTCTCCGCCGAACAGGGTTGGACGCTCCGGATAGGCGTCGTCGAGATATTCCGCGATGGTGAAGGAATCGACCACGACCTTTTCGCCGTCGCGGATCACGGGAACCGTTTTCGATACGCCGCCCTCGACCTTGGGGATCCCGGTGAACGGCGTCGGCACGCGCTCGAAATCCAGCCCCTTGTGCGCCAGCGCCATCGCCGCCTTCCAGCAATGCGGGCTGAAGGGACGCGAAATGTCGGCGCCGACAAGGTCATAGAGCAAAATGGTCATCTGGCGGGTCCTTCGGGCTGTTTTGGGTCAGCAGAATTGACCCTTTCGGGCAAAAAGAAAAGGGGCGAAATCCGGTTCAGGCCGGATAGGCCGGGGCCACATCGGCAATCGAGGCAATACCCAGCCAGTCGCGAAATGCCCTTTCCCGATCCCGGTCGCCATGCACGACCAATGTTTCGTCCTCCAGCGCCTTTTCAAGGGCGATGTCGCCGCGCCAGACGCGGATCAGATCCGGCAGCGTGACGCGGACATAGATATCCGCATCGCGGTCCGGCGCCTCCAGGCACAGTTCGCAACGCCCCTTCTCGTTGAGGTACCACCAGCGGCGCTTGTGCGGCGGCTGGTCGTCCAGTTCCAGCTCGACGATTGTACGGCTCTCGCCAAAGCATTCCGGCCTGGCCCCCTTCTCCAGAGCCCACAGCAGTAGGCCGAGGTCGATTTCGTTCTCTTCAAGCTCACGGCGCGACCAGCGTTGACCCCATATGCCAAGCGCGACGACGAGCGGCACGAATTCCCGGCCGGACTCGGTCAGACGATAGGACCATGCCCGCCTTCCCTCGGCCGGGCAGCGCTCGACAATCCCTTCGGCCTCGAGCTGTTTCAGCCGGCGCGAAAGCAGCGTCGGCGATGCCAGCGGCACGCCGCGCTGCAACTGGGAAAAGCGCAACGGGCCGTCCGCGAGGTCGCGGATCAGCAGCGCGGTCCAGCGTTCGCAAAAGATCTCGGCCGCCTTCGCAACGGGACAGAACTGGTTGTAGCTGCGCATCATTCACCTCCACTTTCGGCATTTTCAGCCAATCGCGTGGCCGACGATACTACAAAACGTGGAGTAGAATTTGGAAGCGCGGGCTGTTCCCCTTGGCGATCAGACAAATGGAGGACACCATGCTTGATAGACCGGAAAGCGCCGTAAGGCCCCACAACCGCGACGCCGCCCTGATGTGGGGCGCCGGCGGACGCCACTACGACGATGTAAGCTTTGCGATTTCCGACGCGCTGGCCCACACCGTGCAACGGCTGGCGCCCGATCCCGGCGAACGGATTCTCGACATCGCCACCGGGACCGGCTGGACGGCCCGCAACGCCCAGCGCATGGGCGCGACGGTCACGGCAATCGACATCGCCGCGGAGCTGCTGGAGGCTGCGCGGGCAACGACGGGCCATCTCGATCCGGCCATCGACTTCTGCCTGGCCGATGCCGAAGCGCTGCCTTTCGACGACCGCGCGTTCGACGGCGTCATCTCCACATTCGGCGTGATGTTCGCCGGCGACCATGCCGCGGCGGCGCGGGAAATGGCGCGCGTCTGTCGCCCCGGCGGCAGGCTGGCGCTGGCGACCTGGGTGCCGGGCGGAGCCGTCGACGCGTTCTTCGGCCTCATTGCCGGCCATTCCGATGCGCCGCCGCCGGAGCAACCGCCGATCGCCTGGGGCGACCGCGACCACGTTCGCGAGTTGCTCGGCGACGACTTCGACCTGACTTTCGAAACCGGTCACAACCACGCCTATCACGCCGACGAGGACGCGATCTGGGACTGGTATTTGCGCGGCTTCGGCCCGCTGCGCATGCTCTATGACAGCCTCGACGCGCACGGCCGGGCGGCGCTGAAGCGCGACGTCGACGCCTATCACGCGCATTACCGCAAGCCGGCGGGCCTGTGCGTGGAACGGAAGTATCTCGTGGTGCTCGGGACGCGGAAATAGCCGGACGACCTTCGCGAACTTCGTGCGTCGGTCGGCGCAAGCCTGCCGGCGTCACCGCACTCCAGCTGTCCGGTCGGGTAAAGCGATACATATCTTCAGCCAAGAGAGCGACCGGGCGCGCACAATCCAGCCCCTCCCCGGACTTGAAACCCCGCCGTTCGATCTGGTCTATTCTTGAAGCACACCGGAAGGCCGGAAATCGCGAAAGGATTGCCGCGTTGACTGAATCAGCCGGACGACCGGCGATAGACCGATTTCTGCAAGGCGTTGCCGAAGGTCATTCGGCCAGAATACGTGATGCCTGGCGCGAGTTGATCGACAGCCCGCAAACGTCCGTCGAGGCAGTTTGCGCCAAACTGGCGACCGGTCGATGGGATGAAAGCCCCGTCGGCCCGACAACGCAGTATCTCGCCGGATTGCTTTCACTAATTGCGATACTTGATCGTTCGGTATTCCGCGACGAGGTTAATCGGTTACTGAATACCGACATTCACCCGGTTGTTCGTGTTGTTCTGCAATCCTTCGACAAGAGCAATCCACCCGAACCGGCTGCATTCGTGGGTTCATCCGTTCCCGTCTTCATTGCTGAAGATATCTGCGAACAGGAATTCGTCGCCTCCCGCATACGCAAATGGGCGCGGATCGTCGGTGAAGATATGAACTGCATATCGCGCATTCGCGTCATCACCGAGCAACCCGAGTTCGACTATCGGGGCAGCTACTCGCCGCGGTTTTCGCAACTCACTCTCGTCTGGCCGGCAAAGATGGACGACGGCTGGTATCGCCGCGTGCAGATTCTGCTGCTCGAACAGACATTTTATCACGAGGTCGGACACCACGCTTTTGGCCATTTGGAGGCAGGACAGGTGGAAGCGCAGGAAAATGAAGCAAAACGTTATTCGGCCAGAATGATCAAAAAGGCGCATCTTTCGATGAGGGTTCTCGACTTGACGATAGGCCCGATCATTCGGGGGATGAGGAAGGTTAGAGTCCGCTCGACGGAGCGCTAGGCAAGAAATGAACTGTATTTCTCTTTTATAACGACATAAACTTATCTTTATCTGTTGCCGCGAAGCAACAGTGGAAACTGTACCCGCCGGTACGGTTATTATTTTCCATTGCAAATCGAAAATACCACGCCTATACGCGCCGTCCCGGCCGATCGGACGGTTGCACATCAACGGACAGGGTTTCGCTGAACACCCGCCCGCGCGGCAGGCGCTGCCTCGCCGTGTACGGATGGCAACCGGGAGAAGCCGGAGGGCATGTAGCTCAGAGGAAGAGCGCCGGGCCATTTCGCCCGGAGGTCGCAGGTTCGAGTCCTGTCGTACCCACCACTGGATAGCTCAGTTGGGTAGAGCATCGGCCAGTGACGCCGAGAGTCGCGGGTTCGATTCCCGCTCCACAATGGCCTGTAAAGCCAGCGGCCCCTTACGCCGTCTCAACGAGCGGTCCGGAGGCCGGAATGCAACGGCGAAGGAGACCGAAGGACGGCCCGCGGGCCGCCGGAGGCGCGCTTTTGCCCGCGCCATGGACAGGTGGCCCGGCCGCCGGTGAAGGACGAGCCGTCCCGGAATCGCGAGCGCGCGTTCTCGAACGCGGGCAAGCCGTGCCGGGCCCGCCAACCCCGCTCGCCGGATGCCCGCCGCCCGGACATGCCACCGGCCTCCGGATCATCTATCCGGTTTTTCGCCCTTCGCGGGCCCGCGCCGCGAAGACAACGCAACACCAACCAACCGAAACACGAAAGGACGATCGCGTGACATAGAGCGACGACAAGGAGTGAAGAGATGATGACGATTCTGGAAAAGATGCTGGGACGCACCCGTGTCCTGGTGAAGGAAAACGAGCGTGCGTTGCACCTCTACAAGGGCGAACTGCGCGGCATCCTGGTGCCGGGCGAATACATGCTGGCCAACCGGAAGAACCGGATGGAGATCCAGCGCCACGACCTGACGCGCCCGGAATTCGTCTCGGCCTACGAAAAGGCGCTCTTCGACAAGCTCCCGCATGTCGCGAGCGATCACCTGACCGTGGTCGAGACCGGCCCGGGCGAGGTTGCCATCGTCGAGCGCGACAACCGCGTCTACACGGTGACGGCGCCGGATACGCGTCTGGCGCTGTGGACCGCGGCCGGCCCGTGGACCGTGACGCGGGTGGACACCGCCGAGGTGACCCCGGTCGCGCCGGCGCTGCTGCGCCGTCTCGG
>JBNLDE010000013.1:0-11739 GCA_050304175.1 Zhengella sp.
TGCGCTCGCGCGACGCCTCCATGGTTGCGTGTTCCGACCAGTCGGAGCTCGACCGCGTGGTCGAGAAATGGTGCGGCAAGAAGCTCGGCGTGACCGGCGACGCGGCATCGGCGGCGGTCGAAAAGGTCTGCGAAACGATGAAGGCGGACAATTCCAAGGCGCGCGTGACGTTCTACTACCTCGTCGCCAAGGAACTCGGCAAACTCGGCGATCTCTGACCGGGACGAGAGTCTTCACGGTAGGCCGCGGCAGATCTGTCGCGGCCCCGGCTTGGATCGCTTCAACCGAATGTGAGATGAAGTTAGCGGATTCGGTCGGGCCGGGCTGCTATGAGTGCGTCATCGCGCATTCGGGAGATCCGCCATGAACCGCCGAACCGTACTTGCCGCAACGCTCGCCATTGCCGCCGGCTTCAGCCTTCACGGCGCAGAGGCGGGTTCTCCCCCATTCTACACCGGCCTGGTCGAAGGGACGGGGGCGGGCGGCTACGATGTCGTCGCCTATTTCAGCGAAAAGAAGCCGGTGAAGGGCGATCCGGCGATCACCGCCGAATATGGCGGTGTGACATGGCGGTTTTCGTCGGACGAAAACCGGGCGACCTTCCTCGACGATCCGGTAAAATACGCACCGCAATATGGCGGCTACTGCGCCTATGCGGTGTCGCAGGGCAGCACCGCCAAGGGCGATCCGGAAGCCTGGACCGTGGTCGATGGCAAGCTCTATCTCAACTACTCCGATTACGTGCGCGGAATCTGGTCGCAGGACATTCCCGGCAACATCAAGAAGGCGAACAACCAGTGGCCCTATGTGCTGGAGTGACCGGTGCGATGCCGAGATAACGCAGCGCGCGTTTGCGGCAACCGTGATACGATGATGATCTCATGTTCCGGTTTGGGAGGGATCGCTTCATGGACCTCGAAACACTCAAGACGATCCAGGCGCCGCTGAAGGAGCGCTACCGCGACGATCCGGGGGGCGCGGTGATCACGCTCAAGGCGACCGGGACCACCGACGACACAAACATCGCCTGCAAGGTGGAGACGGGCCGTGCACTGGCTATCGCCGGGCTGCACCCGGCGACCGGCGGCACCGGGCTGGAACTCTGCTCCGGCGACATGCTGCTGGAAGCGCTGGTCGCCTGCGCCGGCGTGACGCTGAAGGCGGTGGCGACCGCGCTCGAATTCAAGCTCGGCGGCGCGCGGATCACGGCGGAAGGCGATCTCGATGTCCGCGGCACGCTCGGCGTCGCCAAGGACGCGCCGGTGGGATTTCGCGCCATCCGGCTCAATTTCGATCTCGACACCGACGAGCCGGAAGACCGGATCGCGACCCTGCTGAAACTGACAGAGCGCTATTGCGTGGTGTTCCAGACGATCGGCGGCACGCCGGAGCTGACGGTCAGCGCGGAATAGGGCGGCATTTGTACGGCGATGACGTCACGCAGATAGTGGCGTGGCAGTTCGGATGCGTTGCTGTAGAATTGGAGACGGAATCACATCGGAGCCGGACAACCACCATGCGTCAATATCTCGACCTCCTTTCCCATGTGCTCGACAACGGCGTGGACCGCGACGACCGCACAGGAACCGGGACCAGGGCCGTGTTCGGCCACCAGATGCGGTTCGACCTCGCCAAGGGCTTTCCGGTGCTGACCACCAAGAAGCTGCACCTGAAGTCGATCATCCACGAGCTGCTGTGGTTCGTGGCCGGCGACACCAACATCAAGTATCTTCACGACCACGGCGTGACGATCTGGGATGAATGGGCCGATGAGAACGGCGATCTCGGCCCGGTCTACGGCAAGCAGTGGCGCTCGTGGCCTGACGGGCGGGGCGGGACCATCGACCAGCTGGCCAATGTGGTGCGCCAGATCCGCGACAACCCCGACTCGCGCCGCCTGATCGTCTCGGCCTGGAATCCGGCGGAGGTGGACGAGATGGCGCTGCCGCCGTGCCACTGCCTGTTCCAGTTTCATGTCGCCGACGGCCGGTTGTCCTGCCAGCTCTACCAGCGGTCCGCCGACATCTTCCTCGGCGTGCCGTTCAACATCGCCTCCTACGCGCTGCTGACGATGATGGTGGCGCAGGTGACCGGGCTCAAGCCCGGCGATTTCGTCCACACGCTCGGCGACGCGCATCTCTATCACAATCATTTCGAACAGGCGCGCGAGCAGCTGACGCGCATTCCAGGCCGCCTGCCGGCGATGAAGCTCAACGCGGCGGTCACCGACCTGTTCGCGTTCAGGTTCGAGGATTTCGAACTGGTCGGCTACCAGGCCGCGCCGACGATCCGGGCGCCAATCGCGGTTTGACATCGGTCATTCCCCGACGCCGCGGCCCGGTCTAGGTTCCGCTCCTGTTTATCCGTTGTGGAGGACGGCCATGAGAGGTTCAGCTTTCGCCGCGCTGGTGGCCGCGGGGATCGGTGCCGGCGCTCCGGCCCAGGCCAACGATTCGGTCGCCGAGATCGGCGCAGGCGGGATCGTGCTTGGACGCAGTGACGAAATCGCGCTGGAGCGCGAGGATCTGTTCATCTCGCGCGACCTGGTGACGGTCGACTACGTGTTCAGCGCCAATGGCGACGCCGACAAGGAAACGGTGGTGGCGTTTCCGATGCCGCCGATCGCCGCCAGCCCGTATGAGGGAACGTCGCTGCCGAACGAGCAGGACGACAATTTTCTCGGCTTTTCGGTGATGTTCGACGGCAAGCCGGTCGCGCCCAACCTGCAACAAAGGGCCTTTGCCGCCGGTATCGACGTATCGCAGGAGCTTGGCGCGCTCGGCATTCCGCTGATGCCGTTCGGCGACAGGGTGTCGGCGCTGCTCGACGCCTTGCCCGCCGAAATCGCGGCCGACTGGATGGCCCGCGGCATCATCAGCGAGGAACGCTGGGACGCCGGCAAGGGCTGGGAAACCCACCGGATGGCGCGCTGGGAGCTGCGCTCGGTCTACTGGTGGAAGGCGGTGTTTCCGGCCGGCCGGAAAGTCCGCGTGTCGCACCGCTACCGGCCGGCGGTGGGCGGCACGGCGGGCCTCGGCTTCTACTGGAGCGGCCACAAGGGCGACAACTGGGACGCGTATGCCGCCAAGTACTGCATGGACGACAGTTTCGAACGGGCGGTGGAGCGCGCCCAGAAGTCGGGTCCGGGGCTCTATGAAAACAGGATCGACTATATCCTGACGTCCGGCGGCAACTGGGCAAACGGCACCATCGGCACCTTCCATTTGACGGTCGACAAGGGCGCGCCGTCGAACCTGGTCTCGTTTTGCGGCGAGGGGGTGACGAAAACCGCGCCGACCCGCTTCGAAATGACCGCGCAGGACTATTATCCGCAGCGCGACCTCCATATCCTGCTGCTTCAGCGAATCCCCGAATAGGCCGGTCGCCGGCCCGGGAACAGGGAGCACACATGACAGTCACGCTGGTCGTTGCGGCGTCCGAAAACAATGTCATCGGCCGGGACGGCGGATTGCCCTGGCGGTTGTCGAGCGATCTGAAGCGCTTCAAGGCCGATACCATGGGCAAACCGATCGTCATGGGGCGCAAGACCTACGAGTCGATCGGGCGCGCGCTGCCGGGGCGGGCGAACATCGTGATCACCCGCAATACCGGCTTCACTGCGGAAGGCGTCGACGTCGTGACGTCCGTGGACGAGGCGCTGACCCTGGCCGATGTGCGGGCGCGCTGTTCCGGCGCGGGCGAAGTCTGTGTCATCGGCGGCGGCGAGATCTATCGCCAGACCTTCGGCCGGGCGGACAAGCTGATCGTCACGCGGGTGCTGGCCGAAATCGAGGGCGACACCGAACTGCCGGCAATCGATCCGCAGATATGGGAACTGACGGAGTCGGTCGATTATCCCGCCGGAGACCGCGACAGTCATGCCACCCGCTATGAGGTGTGGCAGCGGAAACCGGGCCGCTAACCGGGTTTTCTTCAATTTAATCGGGTCTTGCGGCGATCTGGACGCATTGCGTGCGTTGAAAGCGGGTCCCGGCATCCCTATAACCACTGGCAAGGCCCGCGACGGGCGAAATGCAATTCCCAGCCGGGAAGAGGAGATTGAATGCCCTGGAGCAATCAAGGTGGAGGCGGCGGCCCGTGGGGCGGCGGCAACGGGAGTGGTCCGCAGGGACCGCGCGGACCGCAAGGAACGCCACCCGATCTGGAAGACATCATCCGCAAGGGACAGGACCGGCTGAAAAACGCGCTGCCCGGCGGTGGCGGAGCCAGCCCGGCGCTGTTCGGGCTGATCGCGGTCGGCCTCATCGCGCTGTGGGCCTTCAAGGCGGTCTACACGGTGCAGCCGGACGAACTCGGCGTCGAGCTCAGATTCGGCAAGCCGAAGGACGAGATCTCGGAGCCGGGCCTGCATTTCCATTGGTGGCCGGTTGAAACGGTCGAGATCGCCAATATTTCGGAAAAACTGATCAATATCGGCGGCGCCGGCACGCGCAATGCCGCCGGGCTGATGCTGTCGGGCGACCAGAACATCGTCGACGTGCAGTTTTCGGTCGCCTATCAGGTCGCCAACCCGCGCGAATATCTATTCGACGTCGCGGCGCCGGACGACGTGCTGCGGCAGGTCGCCGAAAGCGCCGTTCGCGAAGTGGTGGGCCGGCGCCCGGCCCAGGACATTTTCCGCGACGACCGCCAGGGCATCGCCGACGACGTGCGCAAGGTCGTGCAGGACACGATGGACCAGTACAGGTCGGGTATCGCCATCAACGCGATCTCGATCGAGGACGCCGCGCCGCCGCGCGAGGTCGCCGACGCGTTCGACGAAGTACAGCGCGCCGAACAGGACGAGGACAAGTTCGTCGAGGAAGCCAACCGGTACTCCAACCAGAAACTTGGTGCGGCCCGCGGTGAAGCTGCCCAGGTTCGCGAAGAGGCGGCCGCCTACAAGGACCGCGTGGTCAAGGAAGCCGAGGGTGAAGCGCAGCGCTTCGTCTCCGTCTACGATGAATATGCCAAGGCGCCCGACGTGACGCGCAAGAGGCTGTTTCTCGAAACCATGGAGAAGGTGCTGAGGGATTCCAACAAGGTGATCCTCGAGCAGGGCGAAAACGGTCAGGGCGTGGTGCCCTACCTGCCGCTGAACGAACTCAACAAGAACAACGCGGGGAACAACTGATGAGCAACCGTTTGCCAGTCATCGGCGTCATCGCCGTCGTTCTCGTGTTTCTCTTCTACTCCTCCATTTTCGTGGTCAACGAGCGCCAGCAGGCGATTGTGCTTCGCTTCGGCGAGATCGTTAAGGTGGAGAAGGAGCCGGGGCTGTATTTCAAGCTGCCCTTCGCCTTCGCCGGCGCTGACAATGTCCAGATCATCGAGGACCGTATCCTTCGCTTCAACCTGGACGACATCCGCGTCCAGGTGTCCGGCGGCAAGTTCTATGTCGTCGACGCGTTCATGACCTACCGCATCAACGAGCCGCGCGTGTTCCGCCAGGCGGTTTCGGGCAGCGTGCTGCTGGCCGAACAGCGGCTGCGCACGCGCATGGACGCCGCGCTTCGCCGGGTCTACGGCCAGCGCGGCTTCGAAGCGGCACTGTCGGAAGAGCGTACGGAAATGATGCGCGAGGTCGCCGACCAGTTGCGACCCGACGCGGTCTCGCTCGGCCTGGAGATCGAGGACGTGCGCATCCGGCGCACCGACCTGACCGCCGAAGTCTCGCAGCAAACCTTCGATCGCATGAAGGCGGAGCGCCTGGCGGAAGCCGAGCGCCTGCGCGCCCGCGGCCGCGAGGCCGCACAGAAGATCAAGGCGCGCGCCGACCGCCAGGTGGTCGAGATCGTTGCCGAGGCCCGGCGCGATTCGGAGATCCTGCGCGGTGAAGGCGACGCGGAGCGCAACCGGGTGTTCGCCGACGCGTTCAACCGGGATCCGGAGTTCTTCGACTTTTACCGGTCGATGTCCGCCTATGCCCAGGCGCTGGAAAACACCGGAACAACCATGGTGTTGTCGCCGAATTCGGAGTTCTTCCGGTATTTCCGCGACGCGACCGGGAAAGACGGCGGTTCAAAAACCGAGCGCAATACGGTTCCGGCCCAATAGGCCGGGCCGCCGCCCAGGCGGGGAGGGGCTGCGTCCGACATGACCGACTTTCTCGCAGCCCTCGGGCTGATGCTTGTGTTCGAGGGCGTCATCTATGGCGGGTTTCCGGGCGCCGCCAGGCGGCTGGCTGCCCAGATGACGCAATTGCCTGACAACACGCTGCGCATGGTCGGCATCATCGCGATGGTCGCCGGCGTGGCGCTGGTGTGGCTGGTGCGCCGATAACATGAATGTCAGCAAGACCGCTTCCGGGGAGCCTGTGCAACGGCACGATTGCGCCCTAGTATCTTGACCGGCGGCCTTCAGGCCAAAGCGTTGTTCGCCGTATCCAGCCATGACGCGCCCCATGCGGCGCTGGGAGAAATTCGAACCATGACCCCGATCATCCGTAACGCGGCTCTGCGCAGAGCCATGATCGTCGTTTTCTCGGTGATGGCCGTCGCGCTCGGCGCGCCGGGCATGGGAGCGGTAGAAGCGCGGGCGCAGGGCCCCGCCTCGGTTGCCGACCTGGCCGAAGGGCTGCTGGACGCGGTGGTCAACGTCTCGACATCCCAGAACATCAAGGGCGACGATAATAGCGGCGAGGTCAAGCCGCCGGAACTACCGGACGGATCGCCCTTCAAGGACTATTTCGACGAGTTCTTCAAGGATCGCGGCCAGCGCAGCGCGCCGCGCCGCGCCAGCTCGCTGGGGTCGGGTTTCGTGCTCGACGCGGAGCAGGGCATCGTCATCACCAACAACCACGTGATCGAGGACGCCGACGAGATCGAGGTTAATTTCGCCAATGGCGACAAGCTACCGGCAAAGCTGGTGGGAACCGACACGAAAACCGATATCGCGGTGCTGAAAATAGATCCGTCCAAGCGCAAGCTGACGCAGGTCAAGTTCGGCGATTCGTCCAGGATGCGGATCGGCGACTGGGTGATGGCGATCGGCAATCCCTTCGGCCTCGGCGGAACGGTGACGGTCGGGATCATTTCGGCGATCAATCGCGACATCAATGCCGGGCCGTATGACGATTTCATCCAGACGGACGCGGCGATCAACCGGGGCAATTCCGGCGGGCCGCTGTTCAACATGGAAGGCGAGGTCATCGGCATCAACACGGCGATCATCAGCCCTTCGGGCGGATCGATCGGGATCGGTTTCTCGATCCCGTCCAAGCTCGCCGTCGGCGTGATCGAGCAGCTGCGCGAGTTCGGCGAAACGCGGCGCGGCTGGCTTGGCGTGCGAATCCAGCCGGTCACCGACGACATCGCCGAGAGCCTCGCCATGGGCAAGGCGCGCGGCGCGCTGGTCGCCGGGGTGGTCAAGGGCGGCCCGGTCGATGACGGCTCGATCCAGGCCGGCGACGTGATCGTGGAATTCGACGGCCAGACGGTGAAGGAAATGCACGACCTGCCGCGCATCGTTGCGGAGAGCCAGGTCGGCAAGGCGGTGAATGTGAAGGTGTTCCGCAAGGGCGAGATGGTCGACGTCACGGTAACGCTCGGCCGGCTCGAGGACGGCGAACAGCTTGCTTCGGCCGAAGACGGCAGCGATCAGGGCGACGCGGCGCCGGTCAAGACAGCAAAAATCCTCGGCCTGACGGTGGCCGAGCTGGACGACGAGCAACGAACCAAGTTCGAGATCGCCGACAGCGTGTCGGGCGTCGTCATCACGGAGGTTGACGCGAATTCGCAAGCCGAGGAGCGCGGCGTCGTCGCCGGCGATGTGATCACCGAAATCGCCCAGGAGACGGTGGCCAGCCCCGACGACGTGCTGAAACGGATCGACGCGCTCAAGAAGCAGGGCCGCAAGAACGCGCTGCTGATGCTGTCGTCGAAAACCGGCGAGTTGCGGTTTATCACGATCCGAATCGACTGAACCGGGCAAACTCTTGCAAAGTCACGACAAAGAGGCGGCTAGCGGGCCGCCCTTTTGCTTGCCCAGTCGTCTTTTTCCAGGCGATAGAACACGTGCCGCCTGAGATGGGCGTGAGTGTCGGGCACGCGCGGATGATCGAAGTCGAAGGCCGATTCGCGCGTCATGCCGATGCGCTCCATGACAGCGGTCGAGGCGTGGTTGTCATGGACGGCAAACGAAACGATCTCGTCGAGCCCGAAATCCTCGAAACCGTGCCGCAAAAGCGCCTCCGCGGCCTCGGTGGCGTAGCCCTTGCCCCAATATTCGGGCAGCAACCGCCATCCGATCTCGACGGCGGGCTCGTGAACCAGATCCAGGTCGCATCGCGCCAGCCCGGCGAAACCGATCACCGCGCCGGTGTCGCACAGCGTCAATGCGCACCAGCCAAGCCCGTCGCGCTCCACCCTTTGATGGATCAGTTCCAGCAATGCCGCGGTCTGCTCGCGGTCGCGGCGAAACGGGAAGAACGCCATCACGCGCTCGTCCGAGTTCAGGCGGTGCAGGACGGGCAGGTCGGTTTCGCGCCAGTGGCGCAGCAACAGACGTCCGGTTTCGAGTTGCGCGCCGGCCTTCACGTCACGAACTCGGCCCGGCGATAGCCCTGGATGTAGAGCAAGGCGGTCAGGTCGCCATGGTCGATGCGGATCGCGGCCTGCTCGGCCACCGACGGCTTGGCGTGAAGTGCGACACCGGAGCCGGCGAGACGGATCATCGCGAGATCGTTGGCGCCGTCGCCGACGGCCAGCGCATCGTCCGGCGACAGGCCGAGCCGGGCGGAGATCTCGACCAGGGCATCGACCTTGGCCTGCTGGCCGAGGATGGGTTCGGCGACGGTACCGGCGAGTTGGCCATCCTGTTCCAGCAGGGTGTTGGCGCGGGTCTCGTCGAAACCGATCAGTTCGGCGACGCGGGCGGTGAACGCGGTGAACCCGCCCGAGACAAGCGCGGTGTAACCGCCATTGGCGCGCATGGTGCGGACGAGTTCGCGGCCGCCGGGGGTCAAGGTGATGCGTTCGGCGATGACCTTGCCGATCACCGAAACGGGCAGGCCCTTGAGCAGTGCAACCCGCTCGCGCAAGGCGGGTTCGAACGCGATCTCGCCATTCATGGCCCGGGCGGTGATGGCCGCAACGCGATCCTTGATGCCGGCCTCCTCGGCCAGTTCGTCGATACATTCCTGGCCGATCATGGTGGAGTCCATGTCGGCGAGAAGGATCTGCTTGCGGCGGGTCTGCGCCTGCTGGACGACAATGTCGAGCGGCGCATCGCCGATGGCCGCGCGGAGCGCATGCGCCGCGGCATCGCCCGGAACATGGGCCGGGACCGCCAGATCGCAGGCAATACCGTCGGCCAGCCAGTCGGGCGCGCTTGCGCCGATGGCGGCACAGGCCTTATCTGCCATGGCGGATGACAGCGCACGTTCGCGCGGACTGGAGATGAGGGTGACGACAAGCGACATCAAGGGCACCGTGGACAAGGCTGGCGGGCAGGCGTTGAAAGATGCCGTCCTGATAGCCGGACCGACGGCAAGCGGCAAGACGGCGATGGCCGTCCGCATTGCCCGCGCGCGCGGCGGAGTGGTCATCAATGCCGATTCGATGCAGGTCTATTCGGTCCTCGACCGGCTGACCGCCCGGCCGGGTCCCGACGAACTGTCGGCCGCGCCACACTTCCTGTTCGGTCATGTCGACCCCGCGAGCGACTATTCGACCGGAGCATGGCTCGCCGATGTCAGGCGCGTCATCGCCGAAGAACTGGTTGGCCGAACGGCAATTTTCGTCGGTGGAACCGGGTTGTATTTCAAGGCGCTTCTGGGCGGACTTTCCGACATGCCGGCGGTGCCCGAAGCGGTGCGCCGGCGCTGGCGCTACCGGCTGGCGGAGGACGGGCCGGCGAAGCTGCACCGGATTCTGCGCAAGGAGGATCCCGGCGCGGCGCTGACGATCAAACCGGGAGACGGCCAGCGCATCGTCCGGGCACTGGAGATACTGGAGGCGTCGGGCAAGCCGATCTCGCACTGGCAGGCCAAAACGGGGCAGCCGCTCGTCGATCCGCAGACCGCGCAGCGGTTCGTCCTTACGCCCGAGCGCGAATGGCTGCGCGCGCGCATTGCCAGCCGGTTCGCGGCGATGGTCGAGGAAGGCGCGCTCGACGAGGTGCGCGAACTGATCAGCCTGGGGCTCGCGCCGGAGAAACCGGCGATGAAGGCGATCGGGGTGCGCGAACTCGCCGCATATCTCGAGGGTCGGCTGACGCTCGAGGAAGCGCTCGAAAGGGCGGTCACGGCAACTCGACAATATGCCAAGCGACAGATGACGTGGTTTCGCAACCAGTTCGGCGCCGAATGGCACCGGATCGCGGTCCCCGGCCCGCTGCCGGTAATACTCGGTTTACCGTGAGCCCCGGATTCTTATTCATAAGCAATCAAATAATGCACCGATCCGGGAAATGCGGTAGGCCTTTAACTACAGGTTAGCAGCCTGACGCGTATAAATAATTCAGCAGTCTATATCAGGAGGGTGTGGGGCGGTGCGCTTCCACAAGGCAGAGCTCGCGTTCTTCGTGTTCATCTCGCTGTTGTCGGGAAGCACGCTGGCATTGATGTTTTCCCTGTACCGGCTCGGCGTGCTGCCGATTCCGGGCCATACCATCATGTTTTCGAAGGACCTTGTGGCAACGGGATTCAGTGTCGCCGTGGCGGTGCTGCTGCTGATTACAGGCCTGCTGTTCGGCCTGTTCTACATCTATCCGATCCTGCGGATCCAGGCGCGTGAGGAAGCGCAACTGCGGGAGATGACCCATTCGTTGAGCCAGCGCTCCAACTCGCTGGAACAGGCCGCGCTGACCGACAGTCTCACCGGGATGCAGAACCGGCGCTATTTCGACGGCGCATTGAGCGAATACCTCAAGGAGTTCAGCCGCATCGACCGGCCGATCGGCATGATGATCCTCGATCTCGACTGCTTCAAGCAGGTCAATGACACCCACGGCCACGACGTTGGCGACGACGTGCTGCGCGCCGTCGCGTCCTGTCTGCGCGAATTCACCCGCTTTCATGACGTGGTGGCGCGCCTCGGCGGAGAGGAATTCGCAGTGGTCGCGCCGAACATGGACAAGGATGCGCTGGCCAAGTTCGCGGAACGCATTCGCACCGCTGTCGCGGCGCTGACCATCCCGGCGGAAAATGTCAGGCTCAAGGTGACGACGAGTATCGGCGTCGCGGTCTGGGACGGGCGCGAGACCGCGGAGGAATTCTACCGCCGCGCCGACAAGATGCTCTATCGCGCCAAGCGCGAAGGCCGGAACCGCGTTTGCGCCTGAGCGGCGTTTGCCGTTAATGGCGGAACCGCGCGCAGGACCAACCGGTCCGCACAACTTTCCACGAAACTGATCCGCGATCCCCCGGGTAAATCCCGGGCGCGGGCCGATGCCGGCGCGCGGTGAACCTGCAAGCCTGGGCCGTTGTCAGGGACGATGCGGCGGCGCTAGAGGCCCTTGCGGAACGAGCGGATCAGGTCGCTGCTGGACTGTGAGGATTGCTCCGGGCCGTGGTCGTGGCGCGGCTCGGCGCCGCCGCCCGGGTAGCCGGCCCTTCCCGTCGGGGACTGGGAGCCGGAGATCGATTCCTGCAGGCGCGAAAACTTCGGTGTCCGCCGCGGCGGCTCCGCCTTTTCGGCTTCCGGCAATTGCGGGCTCCAGACCTGCGGACCGGCGGGTGCAGGGGCAGCGGGCGCCACGGCAGGCGCCGGCGCCGTCGCCTTCGGCGAATCAGGCTCG
>JBNLDE010000014.1:0-1967 GCA_050304175.1 Zhengella sp.
CGATCAAGGGCGCGCTCGAGCGCGCCGGCGTCGACGCGAAGGAAGTCGACGAGGTCGTGCTCGGCCAGATCCTGTCGGCCGGAGAAGGCCAGAACCCGGCGCGTCAGGCGGCGATGGCGGCTGGCATTCCCCAGGAGGCGACCGCATGGGGCCTCAACCAACTTTGCGGCTCCGGCCTGCGCGCAATCGCCATCGGCATGCAGCAGATCGCGCTCGGCGACGCAAACATCATCGTGGCCGGCGGCCAGGAATCGATGTCCATGGCACCGCATTGTGCCCACCTGCGCGCCGGCACCAAGATGGGCGACATGAAGATGATCGACACGATGATCAAGGACGGTCTGACGGACGCATTCTACGGCTACCACATGGGCAATACGGCGGAAAACGTCGCCCGCAAGTGGCAACTGACCCGCGAAGACCAGGACGCCTTCGCAGTCGCCTCGCAAAACAAGGCGGAAGCGGCCCAGAAGGCCGGCAAGTTCGCCGACGAGATCGTTCCGGTCACGCTCAAGACGCGCAAGGGCGAAACCGTGGTTTCCGATGACGAGTACATCAAGCACGGCGTCACCATGGACGGCGTCTCCAAGTTGCGCCCGGCCTTCGACAAGGAAGGCACCGTGACGGCGGCCAACGCTTCGGGCATCAATGACGGCGCCGGCGCTGCCGTTCTGATGACCGAGGAAGAAGCCGGACGCCGCGGCATCGCGCCGATGCTGCGGATCGTCTCCTGGGCGACCGCCGGCGTCGATCCGCAGATCATGGGCACGGGACCGATCCCGGCGTCGCGCAGGGCGCTGGAAAAGGCCGGCTGGACGGTCGACGATCTCGACCTCGTCGAAGCCAACGAGGCGTTCGCGGCGCAGGCCTGCGCGGTCAACAAGGATCTCGGCTGGAACCCCGATATCGTCAACGTCAATGGCGGCGCGATCGCGATCGGCCATCCGATCGGCGCGTCGGGCGCGCGCATCTTCAACACGCTCGCCTTCGAGATGAAGCGCCGCGGCGCCAAGAAGGGCCTCGCCACGCTGTGCATCGGCGGCGGCATGGGCGTGGCCATGTGCTTCGAGGCGATGTAGCTTTCAACCGGTGGTCGAATAATGGCCACCGGCCTATGGCCAGCTGGAATGACAACGGAGGAGGAAAACGATGGGTCGAGTAGCGCTTGTCACCGGGGGGACGCGTGGCATCGGGCACGCGATTTCGATTGCGCTGAAGGAGGCCGGTTATTCGGTCGCCGCCAATTATGCCGGCAATGACGAGGCGGCGGCGAAATTCACCGCGGAAACCGGCATCAAGGCCTACAAATGGTCGGTCGCAGACTATGACGCCTGCGCGGCAGGCATCGCCCAGGTCGAGGCCGATCTCGGTCCCGTCGACGTGCTGGTCAACAATGCCGGCATCACCCGCGACGCGCCGTTCCACAAGATGACCCCCGACCAGTGGAGCGCGGTGATCAACACCAACCTCTCCGGCGTTTTCAACATGACGCATCCGGTGTGGCCCGGCATGCGCGAGCGCAAGTTCGGCCGCGTCATCACCATCTCCTCGATCAACGGCCAGAAAGGCCAGTTCGCCCATGCCAACTACTCCGCCGCCAAGGCCGGCGATATCGGCTTCACCCGGGCGCTCGCACAGGAAGGCGCGCGCGCCGGCATCACGGTCAATGTCGTGGCGCCGGGCTACATCGCCACCGACATGGTGATGGCCGTGCCGGAAAAGGTGCGCGAATCGATCATCGGGCAGATCCCGGTCGGCCGTCTCGGCGAGCCTGAAGAGATCGCCCGCTGCGTGGTGTTCCTGGCCTCGGACGATGCCAGCTTCATCAACGGCTCGACCATTTCGGCCAACGGCGCGCAGTTCTTCGGCTGAGCCGCCCGCCATTCCCGACGCATGGAGGCCGGCGCCCGCGCCTGCCTCTCGCATTTTTGTCCCCTGCCCCGCCCTCGCAGGTTATGCTCAGGCGG
>JBNLDE010000015.1:0-3630 GCA_050304175.1 Zhengella sp.
CGCTTCAGCGCGGCGCCAGTCGCCCTCGTCGTCGATATCGATCGAGTCCTCGAGGGACATTTCGTAGGGCAGCAAGCGGCCGCCGAAGACGAAGTCCTTGAGGCGGTCGGTCCGGGTGATATAGATCACCGCCCCATTTCGCGCATAGACGGTTCCCTTGTCCTGGCGCCGCGTAACCGTGGGGCCGTCGAGATAGGGCTCCAGCGCGTTGTCCTGATTGAGCCGCATGACCGAGTTCGGGTGAAAGATATGCGGCACACGGACACAGCTTACCAGGCTGTCCGCCGCGGGGTCGGCCGCGAACAGCGCCGCCGCCTCGTCGATGTGCCGCGCTGTCCGCAGCGGCGACGTCGGCTGCAAGGTGAGGACCGCATCAGGGGCATAACCCTCGCGCGCCAGAACTTCCACCGCGTGTTCGATAACGGGGCGCGTCGGCGTGTCGTCCTGCGCAAGATCGGTCGGCCGCTCGATCACTTCCGCGCCGTTTTCGCGCGCCACGGCCGCGATTTCCTCGTCTTCCGTTGAGACCACCAGCCGGTCAACGGAGGACGCCGCCAATCCGGCGCGGATCGAATAGACGATCAGCGGCAGGCCGGCGAGCTTCCGGACGTTCTTTCTCGGCACCCCTTTCGAGCCGCCGCGCGCGGGGATCACCGCCAGAAGGCGCATGCCGCTGCCCTACCCTTGCCCAAAATCAACCAGCCAGATCCAGCTAATAAGTGATGCGCTTCTGCACGTCGACAGCGTCCAGACCCGCCAAGATCTCGGCGATGCGCAGGCCGGCGCGGCCATCGCCGTAGGTGGTTTGCGGCTCCCACCGGCCATTGCGCTGCTGCTGCATCATCGCATCCGCGATCGCCGCGCGGTCGTGATCCACGTGCAAGACGTTGTTGCCATGCTCGCGCCCGGCCTGGCGGCTGCCGATATTGACCACCGGCGTGCCGATGAAGCCGGCCTCGCGGATACCGCTGGAGGAGTTGCCGACGAGGCAGGTCGCCCGCCGCATCAGGCGGATATAGTCGTTGACGGGCAGGTTCTTGAAGAAATGCATATTGTCCGCCTTCCCTTGCTCGCGCCACTTGCGGATGCCGCGGGCGGTATCATCCGAACCGGCATCGGCGTTGGGCCAGAGCACGATGGCGGGATTGCCGACCTGACGCACGGCTTCCAGGGTTTCGGTGATCTGCCGTTCGCCTTCGCCGTACTCCGTCGTCACCGGATGCTGGCTCACCAGGACGAACGGACCAGACAGGTCCAAGCGATCACCGACACCGGTCTCGAAGAGATGGCCGTTCACGTCGGCGTCGTCCCGTTTCAGCACCTCTGCGACAAGGTCGATGCGTGGGCAACCCACCATGAAGATCATCTCCGGCCGCTCGCCGAGCTTCTCGATTCTCTCGGCCGCACCCTTGCTGGCCGGGAAATGGATGTGCGCGAACTTGGTGACGGCGTGGCGGATGCTTTCGTCGATGGTACCGGAAACTTCGCCGCCCATCGTATGGGCAACGGGAATGTTCATGTAGGCCGCCGCCAGCGTCGTCGCCATAGTCTCGAAGCGGTCACCGACGGTGAGAACCACGTCGGGATCCAGGCGAGAGAAGATCTGCGGCAACTCGATCAAGCCGACGCCAGTGGACATGGCCATGGTGACGGGAGTCTCGCCTTCGATCAGCATGTGGACACGGGCATCGACGCGGAAGCCATCTCCCTCGATCAGGTCGACGACCGAACCGTAGCGGTCCAGCAGGGCCGAAGCGCCAATGACGAGCTGGAGTTCCAGTTCGGGGTGATCGTCGATTGCCCGCAGCGCCGATTTGATGGAGCTGTAGTTCGCGCGCGATCCGATGACGACACAAATGCGTTTCACGTCAAGTCCTGCTCTGTGAGTTTGTGAAAAGCGGGAAGTGGCCGGCTAGTTCTGCGGCCGATGACATCGCGGTAGTTGGCCGCGGGAATGCCGTCGCCGGGCTTCAGGAAGGCCAGGTCTTCGCGCTGCAAGACCTCACCCGGACCGACCGCCCGCGCCGTGACGACACTCTTTTCAAAAACCTGCTTCATCTCCCGGAACGGGCTCAGGTCGTCCTTGTCGACGGGGTGCGCGCGCATCTTCCAGATCGCATGCAGACCCTCGGCCAGGGTGCGGAACTCATCCGGCTCCATCGCGTTGGCTGCGTCGCTGCCGTACATGCGGCGGGAGAAGGTGAAGTGTTTTTCCACGACCGTCGCGCCCAGCGCAGCGGCGGCGAAGGCGGCCGCCGTGCCGTTCGTGTGATCGGAATAGCCGACCGGACGGCCATAGCGCGCCCGCATTTCATCGATCACATTCAGGCCCACATGCTCCGGCGGGCAGGGATACATCGACGTGCACTGCAGGATCGTCAGGTCCTTGACGCCCCGGAGGGCCTCGACGGCGCGGTCCAGTTCCGACCAGTCGCTCATGCCGGACGACAAAAGGACAGGCTTGCCGGTTTGTGCGACATGCTCGAGCAGAGGCGTGTTGGAAACCTCGCCCGAGGGAATCTTGTAACTGTCGACGCCAATCGTCTCCAGCAGGTCGACCGCTTCCAGCGAGAAGGGCGACGACAGGAACGTGACGCCGGCTTTCCCGCAGGCCGCCTTGAGCGCCCGCCACTGATCCGGGCTGAAGGCGGTGCGCTTAAAATAGTCAAAGCGGGGTTCACCGTCGAAGTAGGACGGATTGGGTGCGTTCGGCAGGGTCTCCGCTTCGGCGATATGGGTCTGGAATTTGACGGTGTCGGCACCGCAGGCTGCCGCAGCTTCGACCAGGCGGCAGGCATTGCCGAAGGAGCCGTCGTGGACGGACCCGATTTCCGCTATCAGGTTTGTCATGCCAAGAATCAGATGCTGCGATTGTCTGCGATCTGGGTGTCGATCACCCTTGCTGCCATACGCTGCCGGAATTCAAGATCCACAAAGTTCAGAGAACGATTTAGGCGAACCAGAATCCGACGGACGATCTCGAGCCGAGCCGCCTCAATAACGGCGACCCGCAATAGCTCTGTGTAGGGATTGGAGGTGGTTGCTGTTACTTTGTGATCCGGATCATGGCGGAATAAACAAGTTGTAACGCCATCACTTTCTTCAAGTTTAAACCCGAGCGATTCGACCATTGCCGCTAGCGTGCGTGTCGAAAAGTACCACACGTGCGCCAAGTGTGTTTCACCTCGAAAGCCTTCTTTACGATAGCCCAGAACAAGGCGATCGATCAAAGGTACCTCAATGATTAGAAGCCCTCCGGGTCGAAGGTTGCGTTTGACCAATTGCTCGAGATCTTGGAGAGGGTGAATCCAATGCTCCAACGTGTGGGATAGGAAAATGCAGTCGTACTGCTTGTCCTCCACCCAGCGCATGATTCCTTTAGATACGGCATAGTCCAGGAAATTCGGATTAAGATCCATTCCATAGACATCGAAACCATCTGACGCGAGCGACAATATCTTGCCGCCTGGCCCACAGCCGTAGTCGAGAATTGAACCTACTCCCTCCAGCCAAGGGCGAATGTACCGGCCGACCTCTAGACCTTGTTGGCTGGAGAAGAAACTCTCAGGCTCGTTGGTTTCTTGATACTTCTGTTGATAGAACTCTGTCGCCCCGGCTGCTGTCATACGC
>JBNLDE010000016.1:0-8988 GCA_050304175.1 Zhengella sp.
TTCCATCTGCCTATTGCGTCGCACCCATTGTCACGGCAACGACGCTTTTCAGCCGCCGGACTGAATCCGGTTCGACCCTTCGCACATGATGGCGAAGCTCTCAGTTACCGATGATATAGGTACAATTGTTGGTCCATCAAACGACATAATCGCCGAATTTGGTCGTGATCAGTGATCCCGTGTTTTCGCAACTGAAATTCTGAAATATTTGTTTTATCCTCATGTCGGGTGCTAGTAGACGTGGGGACGGATCCCCCCCAACCCTTGCCATCCCCGCCGCCCTCCGCTATCAACCCACCCATGAACACTCGCTTCGGCATTGACGGCACATTCGCGCGCGCGGCTTCCGCGCCGCTGCCGCTTGCCACCCTGCTCCTGCTTATCGGCGTCCGCCGGGTCCGCTAGAGGAGCGCCCGGCGGCCGAAAAGCCAGCCCGCGACCCGCTCCTCGCCGTTTACAAGCCACACAGAATCCTTATGACATGCGCGCGAGGCCCGCTTTGACGGGTAGCCGCGCGGGAGAGACGACAGATGACCGAGGTATCACCCAACGGGCGCGGCATGGCCGACGCCGCCCAGAAGTACCAGCCCTATCCGCGCATCGACCTGGCCGACCGCACCTGGCCGGCCAAACGCATCGACACGCCGCCGATCTGGTGTTCCGTCGACCTGCGCGACGGCAACCAGGCGCTGATCGACCCGATGGGCCACGAGCGCAAGGCGCGGATGTTTCGCCTGCTGCTCGAGATGGGCTTCAGGGAGATCGAGATCGGCTTTCCGTCGGCCTCGCAGACCGATTTCGACTTCGCCCGCTGGTGCATCGAGGAAGGCGGCGTGCCCGACGACGTGTCGCTGCAGGTCCTCGTGCAGTGCCGGCCCGAGCTGATCACGCGGACCTTCGAGTCGCTGCAGGGCGCGACCAAGCCGATCGTGCATTTCTACAATTCGACGAGCGAGCTGCAGCGCCGGGTGGTGTTCGAGAAGGACGTGCCGGGCATCAAGCAGATCGCCGTCGACGCGGCGAAGATGATCGCCGACATGGCGGAAAAGGCCGGCGGCGGCTACCGCTTCCAGTATTCGCCGGAAAGCTTCACCGGCACCGAGCTGGAGGTGGCGCTGGAGGTGTGCAACGCGGTCACCGAAGTGATCGCGCCCACGCCCGACAACAAGCTGATCATCAATTTGCCGGCGACGGTGGAGATGAGTACGCCCAACATCTATGCCGACGAGATCGAGTGGATGTGCCGCAACCTTGACCAGAGGGAAAACCTCATAATCTCGCTGCATCCGCACAATGACCGCGGCACCGGGATCGCGGCGACGGAACTCGGCCTGATGGCCGGCGCCGACCGGGTGGAGGGCACGCTGTTCGGCAATGGCGAGCGCACCGGCAATGTCGACATCGTGACCCTGGCGCTGAACATGTACACGCAGGGCGTGGACCCGAAGCTGGACTGCCGCGACATCAACCGGATCAAGGACGTCTACGAATATTGCAACCAGCTGAGGATCCCCGAGCGGCATCCCTATGTCGGCGAGCTGGTCTACACCGCGTTTTCCGGCTCGCACCAGGACGCCATCAACAAGGGCATGAAGGCGCTCAAGAAATCCAACAAGGAATTGTGGGAAGTGCCCTACCTGCCGATCGACCCGCAGGATGTGGGCCGCAGCTACGAGGCGATCATCCGGATCAACTCGCAGTCGGGCAAGGGCGGCATCGCCTATGTGATGCAGGCCGATTACGGGCTCAACCTGCCGCGCGCGCTGCAGGTCGAGTTTTCCGGCGACATCCAGGCGATCACCGACGCGGAAGGCAAGGAGCTGTCGTCGAAGCGGATCCATGACCGGTTCATGGAGGTCTATGTCGACCAGCCGGGCGCGCGGCTGAAATTCGTCGATCACCAGACCTTCCCGGCCGAGGACGCCAAGGGGATCCGGATCGTCGAGGCGACCATCGTCGACGGCGGCCAGGAGATCACGATTTCGGGGCGCGGCACCGGGCCGATCGACGGCTTCGTCGACGCGCTGTCGCGCCATGTCGGGGTGGAGATGACGGTGCTCGACTATTCGGAGCATTCGATCTCGCGCGGCTCCAACGCGGCGGCGGTCTGCTACATGGAAATGGAGCATCCCGGCGGCAAGCTGTGGGGCGCGGGGATCAACACCAACATCGTCGCGGCGTCGCTGGAGGCCGTGGTCTCGGCGGCCAACCGCATCCTCGAAATGCAGGGCGAGCGGGCCGCATGACGCAGCGACACGGCGCGGCGGGCTGGCCTTGCCGCCCGTTTTGACGTAACCGGAAACGGCATGGCCCCGGCGCCATGCCGTTCTTGTTCGGGGAGGCATTGGCGACATGGCACTATTCGCGGCGGAGAGCGGCGCGGGCGCGCGCACGGTGGTGCTGCTGCACGGCTTCGGCGGCGTGCACGGCACCTGGGAGGCGATCGCCGCCGACCTTTCGGCCGACAACCATGTGCTCGCCTACGACCTGCCGGGCCACGGCCGTTCGCTCGATGTGCCCGAGGCCGGGCCGGCCAAGATCGCGGTGCGCGCCATCCTGGCCGACCTGGAAGCGCGCGGGCTGGCGCGCGTCCACCTCGTCGGCCACTCGATGGGCGGGGCGATCGCGGCGATGATGGCGATGGCGGATCCGGACCGGGCCGCCTCGCTGACGCTGCTGGCGCCGGGCGGGTTCGGCGACGAGATCAACGGCCGGCTGCTGGCGCGCTACGCGGCGGCGCAGACCGCCGGCGAGATCGGCGCGGCGCTGGAGAACATGTTCGGCTGGAACCACCCGGTGCCGGACGCCATGGTCGAGATGCTGGCCGCGGCGCGCGCGGTGCCGGGCCAGACCGGCAAGCTGGTCGAGATCGCCAAGGGGCTGTCGCGCGACGGCCGCCAGGGCGTGATCCCGCGCGACAGGCTGGCGGCGCTGACGATGCCGGTCAAGGTGGTGTGGGGCACGCAGGACCGCGTGCTGCCGACGCGCCAGGCGCACCGGCTGCCGCCGATGTTTGCCGCGCATATCTTCGAGGATACCGGCCACATGCTGCCCGAGGAGCAGCCCGCGGGCGTGATCCGGCTGATCCGCGAGAACATTCGCTGAACAGACAACCGCGCGGCCGCCATTTTCGCGGTGCATTTTGGTTAACGTACTGTTAACATAAGGCCCTGTGTGGGACTGAGTGCAATGCGTGATACCAGAGACCCTTCGAGCCGGGACGACTTGCCGATGCGCCAGCTTTCCGAAGCGATCCGCGAGGTGAAGAACGCGACCGCCGACCGCGACGACGTCGTGATCGAGATGCGCGAGGCGCAGCGGATGCGGCTGGAAATGCTGGTCGCCGAGCTGCAGCCGGTGCTCGACGATGTTCCGCAGGACAACGAGCTGTTCGATTTCGCGCTGTCCTCGGGCGAGCAGCCGCGGTTCTGGATCGACGCGGTGGCGCATGTCACCATGGGCCGCGACCGGCGCACCTACCGGTTCCTGCGCGACACAAGGCTCGGGCGCACGGTGCTGGCGGAGTCGACCGAGATCGGGCCGGTCGCCGACCAGGTGACCCGGTACATCGCCGAACGGATCGTGGAGCGCGAGCGCGCGCTCGACGGCGGCGTGGAGGCCGCGCCGCGCGGCGCCAACCGGCCGGCGCGCGAGGCCAAGAAGCCTGCAAATGTCGCGCCGGCATGGGCCACGACGGTGATGTGGGTGCTGTTCGGCGCGGTCATCGGGGCCGGTGCGCTGATCTACGCCTATTGGGACCAGCTCGGGCTCGGCCGCTTCAATCCGTAACCGGGCGTCAGGTCGACAACACGACGCGTTCGGTCTCGTCCACCGGCAGGGCCGCGCCCTGCAGGCTGCGGCGGATCATCGTCGTCCGCCAGGCGCCCGGATGCCCGGATATCTCGAACAGGTTGTAATTTGCCGGCGGGCGCCTGCCGCCCGCGCCCTGTCCGGCGGCGGCGACACCGGCAACGGGAACAGCCGCGCCATCCTTGCCGGCAATCCAGTTGAGCGTCGGCAGGTGGGTGTGGCCGTGCAGCACGAGTTCGGCGCCATTGGCGGCGACCGTCTTCTGGAACAGGCGGATGCCGTTGAGCTTCTTGAACGCGGCCGTGGCGCCGCGGACCGGCGGGTGATGGATCATGACGACGCGGAACAGGCCCTGCGCGCCGGCTTGTGCGAGCAATTTCGAAAGGGCGTCGGCCTGGGGCCGGCGAAAGAAGCCGGTCGCCATGAACGGCGCCGTCGCCTGGGCCGTGCTGACGCCGATCAAGGCGACGGGGCTGCGCACCCTCAGATAGGGGAAGGCGCGGCTGTCGGCCGGTTCGTTCGCGCCGTCACCTGTCATCCACGCCCCCCAGGCGCGGCAGGCCTTGTCGATGGCGCCGGGCACATAGGCATCGTGATTGCCGGGCACGACCGAGACGTGGTCGGGCGCGCCGAAATTCTCCAGCCATTGCCGGGCGAGCTCGATCTCGGCATCGAGCGCGAGATTGACCAGGTCGCCGGTCAGCGCGACATGGTCCGGGCTCTGGCGGTCAAGATCGTCGCAGATGCGGGCCAGCGTGTCGCTGCCGATATGCCGGCCGCGATGGCGTTGCCAATTGATGTAACCCGTGATCCGTTTGGAAACGAGGTCGCTATAGGTCAGTTCGGGCAATGGCCCGAGATGAAGGTCGGAGAGATGGGCGAGGCGGAACATGGTTTCTCATAGGCGATCGGCGAAGCGCATTCCAGCAAAAGTGCGGTGTGTGCGATGAGTGACTTCGCGCACCGCCGCGACCTCGCGACCCGGATCCGCGACTGGCTGTTCCATCTCTGGTTCCTGCTGCGCCGGCCAATGACGCTTGGTGTGCGGGCGATCGTCTTCGACGGGGAACGCAACGCGGTCTTTCTCATCCGCCACACCTATGTGCCCGGGTGGCACCTGCCCGGCGGCGGGGTGGAGAAGGGCGAGACCGCCCTCGACGCGCTACAGCGCGAGCTGGAGGAGGAGGGCAATATCGCGATGACCGGCCGCCCGGAGTTGCGGTCGATCCATTTCAACCGCCATGCCAGCCCGCGCGACCACGTCGCCGTCTATCTGGTGCGCGCGTTCAAGCAGACCGGCGTGAAAGAGCCTGACCGCGAAGTGGCCGAGGCTGGCTTTTTTGCCCTCGACGCCCTGCCGGATGGCGCGACGCGTGGCACCCGGGCGCGGCTGGACGAGGTGTTTGGCGGCGCGGCTGTTTCGCCTTGGTGGAACAACTAGCCCAGCCGTGCGCGGTCATGCGGCGCTGCAAAATCGACCAGCGGCCCCTTGGGTACGATGCGGGCCGGATTGATGGTTTCGTGCGAGCCGTAATAGTGGTGCTTGATGTGGTGGAGGTCGACCGTTTCGGCCACGCCCGGCACCTGGTACAGCTCACGCAAGTAATTGGACAGGCTGGGGAAATCGGCGATCCGGTTGCGATTGCACTTGAAGTGGCCGACATAGACCGGATCAAAGCGGACCAGCGTCGTGAACAGCCGCCAGTCGGCCTCGGTCAAGGTGCTGCCGACGAGGTAGCGGTTGGTCGAAAGCCGCTCCTCGAGCGCGTCGAGTGTTGAAAACAACTCGTCATAGGCTTCGTCATAGGCCTCCTGCGCGGTGGCGAAGCCGCAGCGGTAAACCCCGTTGTTGACGGTGCGATAGACCAGCTCGTTGATCTCGTCGATTTCCGGGCGCAGCGCCTCGGGGTAGAAATCATGCGTTGTGTCCGCATAGGCGTCGAAGGCGGAATTGAACATGCGGATGATTTCGGAGGACTCGTTGGAGACAATCGTGTTGCGCTTCCTGTCCCACAGCACGGGAACCGTGACGCGGCCGGAATAATCGGGTTTTGCGCGGGTGTAGACCTGGTGCAGGAAGCCGGAGCCGAACAGCGTATCGCCGGTGGCCCCGTCTTCCGTGCGAAAAGACCAGCCGTTTTCGGCCATGTGCCAGTGCACGATGTCGACGGATACGACCTGTTCCAGCTTCTTGAGCTTGCGGAAAATCAGCGTGCGGTGCGCCCAGGGGCAAGCCAGCGAGACATAGAGATGATAGCGGCCCGGTTCGGCCTCGAAACCGCCTTCCCCGCTCGGGCCGGGCGCGCCATCGGCCGTGACCCAGTTGCGAAACTGCGATTCGCGGCGCACGAAACGGCCGCCGGAGCTCTTGGTATCGTACCATTTGTCCTGCCACACGCCGTCAACCAGCAATCCCATGACCATCGTCTCCGTATTCGTCCGTCTCGTTCGAACCCGCACATAGTGTTGACGGTCTACCACCGAAACCCTCGCAATGTTGAACAGTGCGTCGCGTCTGCGGAGAAAACCGGCGTGGGCGATATGGACAACGGCCCGCATCTGGGGTAGCCAACGCCGTCCAATTCAAGTGGTGACGCAACCGATGATCCGTTTCGACCGACGACGAGCCAACGCCTGACAGGTGAATGAACCGGAACCGCGCTGCGCGGTTTCGCATTTGGCGCGTACGAACAGGTCATCGGATGAACCACGCGGATATTGCATACAGACTGGAAACTGCCGCCGACGACGCGGCGATCGAAGCCATCGCGGAAGAGGCGTTCGGGCCCGGACGTTTCGCGCGCGCGGCGTTCAAGCTGCGCGAGGGCGGGCCGCACGATGCATCCCTCTCCTTCGTCGCGGAGCTTGGCGGCGAGATCATCGGCTCGGTTCGCCTGACGCCGGTGATTGTCGGCGCGGGGCGTGGCCACCTGCTCGGTCCGCTCGCCGTGCGCCCGGCCTTCAAAAGCAAGGGGATCGGGCGCAAACTGGTGGCGATCGCGCTGGACGCCGCGCGGCAAGCGGGTTCGCCCGCGGTGATCCTCGTTGGCGACGAGCCCTATTACGGACCGCTCGGCTTTGCCCGCGCGCCGCACGGCCAGATGAGGATGGAACGTCCCGTCGATCCGAACCGGCTGCTGGTCGCCGAACTGGCCGCGGGCGCCCTGGAGATGCTGAGCGGCGTGATCGTGCACGGGGCCAGGGCGCGGGAAGACGTTCCCGCCCGACAGGCGTCCCGGTAAGGATGACCGATCGGAGTGAGGGCATGAAAATCGCGTTCCACGGATCGACCGCAAGCACGTTCAGACCGGGAATCGAGGACTGGCTGACCGGCGCGCACGACATCGTCGAACTGCCCGATCTTCTGGAAACGGACGCGGACCGGCAGACCTATGTAGATGCCGACATTGTCATCGGCATCAAGCTGGACAAGACGTTTCCGCGACCGGGCAGGGCCAGGCTCTACCAGGTGCCCGGCGCCGGGTATGACGGGATCGACCGGACCTTGCTGCCGGCAGAGGCCGTGCTGTGCAATTGCTTCGGGCATGAAAACGCCATCGCGGAGTATGTGTTCGCTGCCTTGCTGGCGCGTCACGTGCCGCTTGGCGATGCCGACAGGCGGTTGAGGGACGGGGACTGGGCGTATTGGGCGGGAGGACCGGCCGGTCTGCGAACGGAACTCGGCGGCACGACGCTCGGCCTGCTCGGTTTCGGCCACATCGGCCAGGCGCTCGCCGCGCGCGGCAAGGCGTTCGGCATGACGGTGGTTGTGGCCAACAGGAGCCCTGTATCGGCGGCGACCGTCGACACGTACCTTCCCCTCGCGGACCTGACCGGCTTCATGCGGTCGGCCGATGCCATCGTCAACACGCTTCCGCTGACCGACGAGACGCGCGGCCTGATCGGCGCCGACGCGCTGGCAGCCATGCGCGGTGACGCGGTCATCGTGAATGTCGGGCGCGGCCCGGTGATCGACGAATCGGCGCTTTATGCCGCGCTGAAGGAGCGCAGGATCGGCGGCGCGGTCATCGACACCTGGTATGTCTATCCCGGCGCGGAAAGCCAGCATCCGCAACCGTCGCTGCTCCCGTTCCGGGAACTCGACAATGTCGTGATGACGCCGCACATGTCCGGCTGGACCCACGGGACAATCCGCCGCCGGCAACAGACCATCGCAGCCAATATCAACCACTTGGTCGCCGGTACGATGCCGGACAATATCGTGCGGTAAGCGGCGCCGCCGCCTAGGCCGACGAAAAAGGATTTTCATTTTCCCGGCTTCCGGACTGCGGTATTCTCGGCGGACGGCCGGTGGGGCCGAAGGAGCATGCAATCATGCGTGGCATCTTCAGACTCTGCATCGCGATCATCTTGCTGCTGCCGCTTGGCGGTTGCTACACGTCTTCAAGTCCGTTTTACCAACACGGCGACGGCGTCACCCCAATTGAGGGAACGTATCTGCTGCTCTCCGACAATGGCGACGAAAGTGACTTGTTCATCGCAAGACAGGTCGGGAATTACTACAAATTGGGGCCGAACAATTACCGGGAAGCGATTGTCGTGCCGCTTGCGGAGGTGAGCGGGCTTTACGTTGCCCAATATTACGACGGCGACAAGCCCGCCTATACCCTGGTTTCGTTTGAAAACGGTGACGACCCGGCCAGCCGGACAATGACGCGGTACTTTTTCAAGGATAAGCCGGTGCTGGAGAAACTCGGAATATCCCTGCCGAGCGATGCCGAGAAATCAGGCTTCACCGTCGTCGACACCCGCGCCCGCCTGGAAGGCATTTTCCGCCAAGCCTACACGATGATGAAGGATGGAACGCTGGACAAGTCCGACTTCACGACATCCGAGTACCACTTGTATGACCTGGATTCCAAAACCGAGCGTGACGCTTTGACGGAGCCGGGCAAGCCGTGATCGAGTGCGTAACATCCAGCTGAGCCGATTTCGCTAGCGCCCCTCGCGGTGCCACATGGCGCCGAGCGCTAGCAGCAGCAGGCCAAGGCCGAGGAAGCCGGCGAACAGCGGCACGCGGTCGACCGATTTGAGAATGCTTTCGGAACCGGTGCGCAGGCCGATCCAGTCGCGCCCGGACGCCGGGGCGCCGGCGCGCACCGGCACGAGGCCGGGCATGCCCCTGGCACCCGCGAGGCGGCGGACCGAGCCGCCGGT
>JBNLDE010000017.1:0-2736 GCA_050304175.1 Zhengella sp.
CAGCCTTTTCATGACCAAGGAACTCAAACGATAGCCTGAACAAGGAAGGTCGAACCCATGTCCAAAGTGATCAAGAACGGAACGATCGTCACCGCCGACCGCACCTGGAAGGCCGATGTGCTGATCAAGCACGACAAGATCATCGCCATCGGGCCGGACCTGCATGCCGATCACGAGATCGATGCGACCGGCTGCTACGTGATGCCGGGCGGCATAGACCCGCACACGCATCTGGAAATGCCGTTCATGGGCACCTATTCATCCGACGATTTCGAGTCCGGCACGCGCGCGGCCGTGTCGGGCGGCACCACGATGGTAGTCGATTTCTGCCTGCCCAATCCCGGCGAATCCCTCCTGCAGGCGATCGACCGCTGGTCGAACAAGTCGACCCGTGCCTGCTGCGACTATTCCTACCACATGGCGATCACGTGGTGGGGCGAGCAGGTGTTCAACGAGATGCCGCTGGTGGTCGAGAAGGGCATTACCTCGTTCAAACACTTCATGGCCTACAAGGGCGCGCTGATGGTCAATGACGACGAGATGTACGCCTCGTTCCAGCGCTGCGCCGAACTGGGGGCACTGCCGCTGGTCCATGCCGAGAATGGCGACGTCGTCGCCTCGCTGCAGGAAAAGCTGATGGCGGAAGGCAACGACGGGCCGGAGGCGCACGCCTATTCGCGCCCGCCGGAAGTGGAAGGGGAGGCGACTAACCGGGCGATCATGATCGCCGACATGGCCGGCGTTCCGCTCTATGTCGTGCACACGTCCTGCGAGCAAAGCCACGAGGCGATCCGGCGCGCGCGCCAGAAGGGCATGCGGGTGTTCGGCGAGCCGCTGATCCAGCATCTGACGCTCGACGAGAGCGAGTATTTCGACAAGGACTGGGATCATTCCGCGCGGCGCGTGATGAGCCCGCCGTTCCGCAACAAGATGCACCAGGATTCGCTTTGGGCCGGGCTGGCCGCCGGTTCGCTGCAGGTTGTTGCGACCGACCATTGCGCCTTCACCACCGAACAGAAACGCTACGGCGTTGGCGACTTCACCAAGATCCCGAACGGTACGGGCGGGCTGGAGGACCGGCTGCCGGTGCTGTGGACCCGCGGCGTCAACACCGGGCGGCTGACGATGAACGAGTTCGTCGCCGTGACGTCGACCAATATCGCCAAGATTCTCAACATGTACCCGAAGAAGGGCGCGATCGTCGAAGGCGCGGATGCCGACATCATCGTCTGGGACCCGGAAGCGGAAAAGACGATTTCAGCCAAGAACCAGCAATCGGCGATCGACTACAACGTGTTCGAAGGGATCAAGGTAAAGGGGCTGCCGAAATACGTGCTTTCGCGCGGCCATATCGCGGTCGACAATGGCGAGCTGCATGCCGAACCGGGGCATGGCGAATTCGTCGCCCGCGAGCCGAACATGGCGGTCAACAAGGCGCTATCGACCTGGAAGGAACTGGTCGCGCCCCGCAAGGTGGAACGCACCGGCATTCCGGCGAGCGGGGTGTGATGGGCAGGGTTTCAGTCGATGAGACGGTCAAGCTCCGGCAGCAGGGTCACGCTCTCCTGTTCGTTCGGATCGGTGCGCGCGATCACCGCCGTGACAACGTCATCGGAATTGTTGATCGGCAGATGCGGGACGTTCGCCGGGATGTAGATCATGTCTCCGGCCGCGGTCTCCATGCAATGTTCCAAGCGTTCGCCCCAATACATGATCGCGCGGCCGGACAACACATATATCGCCGTCTCGTGACTGTCGTGCTTGTGGGCCTTGGCGCGTCCGCCCGGCGGAATGGTGAGCAGGTGCATGCAGATGCCCGACGAACCGACCGTCTCGGTGGCGATGCCCTCGAAATAGTCGAAGCCCTGTTTGCCGGCATAGGTGGTTTCGGCGCGCAGGCGGCGGCAGGTGGGTTCAGATGATGGCTTTGTCACTTCAAGGCTCCCGGAAAACCGAATCCGTTTGGTCGGACGATACCATACGCGCAGAGAGGGGCGCATTGCGATGAATCTTGCGGCAAGCACGACTGCGGACGCGCGGAACAGGGACAACGGCGTCTCGTCCGTTATTTCCGCGAATTCGCTCTCGCTGACCTTTCACACCGATGACGGGCCGGTCGAGGCGCTCTCCAATGTCGATCTCGATATCGGCAAGGGAGAGTTCGTCTCGTTCATCGGACCTTCGGGCTGCGGCAAGACCACCCTGCTCAGGGTCATCGCCGATCTGGAACAGCCGACCGGCGGCGAGATCCTTGTCAACGGCATGACACCGCACCAGGCGCGCGAAAACCGCGCCTATGGCTATGTGTTCCAGGCCGCCGCGCTGTTCCCGTGGCGCACGATCGAGGCCAATGTCGCGCTGCCGCTGGAGATCATGGGGTATTCGGCCGCCGAGCGAAAGGAACGGGTGGAGCGCACGCTCGACCTCGTCAATCTCGCCGGTTTCGAGAAAAAGTATCCCTGGCAATTGTCGGGTGGCATGCAGCAGCGCGCCTCGATTGCCCGCGCACTTGCCTTCGATGCCGACATCCTGCTGATGGACGAGCCGTTCGGCGCGCTCGACGAGATCGTGCGCGACCACCTCAACGAGCAGCTTCTGCAGCTTTGGGCGCGGACCGACAAGACGATCTGCTTCGTGACCCACTCGATCCCGGAGGCGGTCTACCTGTCGACCAAGATCGTGGTGATGAGCCCGCGGCCCGGACGCGTGACCGACGTGATCGAATCGACGCTGCCA
>JBNLDE010000018.1:0-8103 GCA_050304175.1 Zhengella sp.
GGACTTGATGCCGGTCTCTTCCCACAGTTCGCGCTTTGCCGCCTCGAACGCGTCCTCGCCCTTGTCGATGCCGCCCTGCGGCATCTGCCACAGATGAACCGCTCCGGCCATTTCGCTGTCGGACTTGGCGATGCGGCGGCCGGCCCAGACCAGGCCTTCGCGGTTGAGCACCATGACGCCTACACAGGGGTGGTAGGGCAGGCCCGCGGCGTGCTTTCGCTTCTTTTCGGCCATCAATACGATTCCTATCGTCCCGGGTCCGCGGCAAGGGCCGATACCGCGACGATCTCGATGCCGCGCTTCTTGGCTTCGGGTATCCAACTTTTAACGGCGTCGACGGTGACGTCGAATGCGCTGCCCGAGCCGATGGCAAAGCCGCGCGCGCGGGCCGTCGCCTCCAACTGGTCCAGTTTCTTCAGGATCTCGCCCCGATCGGACTTGGCATCGATGATCAGGTCTCCGGCGGCGAACGGAACGCGATCGAGGGCGGCAAGGTCGCCGGCCGCCGAGCGTGCGGACGAACCGTCGTCGATGAACATCAGGCCGCGTTTTCCCAGATCGGCCATCACCGGTTTCATCGCGTCGGCGTCGGCCAGGAAGCGTGCGCCCATGTAGTTCATGATGCCGGTGTAGTTGGTCATCCGCCCCAGCGCCCAGTGCAGATTGTCGAGGTTCTGGCGTGCCGACGCCTCGACGGTCAACGTGTTGCGGCCGGGATTGACGCGAGGATAGTCGAACGGTTCGAAGGGCACTTGCAGGATGACCTCGTGGCCCTGCTGGCGGGCTATCTTCATCCAGCGGCCGAGACTGTTGCCTTGCGTGGCGAAGCCCAGCGTGACCTCGTCGGGCAATGCCTGAATCGCGGCCTGGGTGCCGGTCTGCGACAGGCCAAGCCCGCCGATGATGATGGCGATGCGCGCGCCGCGCGTGCCTGACCATGGCCGTGCATAGACGTCGAACGGCCGCCTGCCGTCCGGTCCGCGAACGGGCAACGGGCCGAACTGGGACGTTTCGATCAACGTCTGGTCGGGCAAATGGGCCGTGCGCGGGTTCTGCTGCAGGGCCGAGGGATCGCGAATGACGATGACGCTCTGCGACGGTTCGGCCGGGGCCGCGGCCTGCGGCGTCGATGCGTCGGGATTGACCTTGATGATCGCCGGCTTGCCGGGCGCATGGCTGTCGCCGGCCGCCGCGGAATTGCCTGTTTCGGCCGGTGCTTCGGATTGGCTTTCAGGCGCCGGCTTTTCGGGCACCAACTCGCGAAACGGTTCGTTCCGCAGCGCGACATAGCCGGACACGGCCACCACCAGCACCACGAGCGCAGCCGCACCGGCGGTCGCGCGTGAAAAGCCCATGCGTGCCTTGCCGCGGCGCGGCTTCCGGTTCTGCCCGAGCGGGCGGTCTATCGCACGTTCGTTACGGTATCCGTCGGTGTCGTTCATCGCAGGTGGGGTACCGCTTGCCGGGAAAGGCGGACAGGGCAGACCGGCCCCGCGCTGGCGGGGCCGGTCCTGCATGTTACTGGTTCAGGACCGCCTTGTCCGGGCTGGGCGGAAATGCCGGATCGGTCTTTTCGCCGCGCAGCAACGCCAGAGCATAGTTGAGCTGAACGTCGTCCTTGGGATCCGGCGGGACATAGGCGATCGAACCCGATCCGTTGTCGTCCTCCTCCTGGCCCTTGATGTGACCCTTCAGGTCCGATTCGCCACGGGTCAGGTCGCGGCCCTTGAGTTCGTCGGGGACAGGTTCGACCACCTTGATGTCGGGCGTGATGCCCTTGCCCTGAATCGAGCGACCGGCCGGGGTGTAATAGAGAGCGGTCGTCAGGCGCAGGGCGGCGTTGTCCTGCAGCGGGATGATCGTCTGGACCGAGCCCTTGCCAAAGGACTGGGTGCCCACGATCGTCGCGCGGCGGCGATCCTGCAGGGCGCCCGCCACGATCTCCGACGCGCTGGCGGAACCGCCATTGATCAGAACGATGACGGGTTTGCCGCCGGTCTGGTCGCCCGGGTTGGCGCTGTAGCGCTGGATATCGCGCTCATCGCGGCCGCGCGTCGAAACGATTTCGCCATTCCCGAGGAAGGCGTCGCTGACGTTGATCGCCTGGTCGAGCAACCCGCCGGGGTTGAGCCGCAGATCGAGCACATATCCCTTCAGCTTGTCGTCCGGGACCTCGGTCTTGATGGTCTCGATGGCATCGTGCAGATCGTCGAAAGTCTGCTCGGTGAACGAGTTGATCTTGAGGTATCCGACGTCGTTCTCGACGCGGTACTTGACCGCCTTGACCTTGATAATGGCGCGGACAATCTCGATTTTCATCGGCTTGTCGGCGCCTTCGCGCAGTATCGTCAGCTCGATCGGCGTGTTAACGGCGCCGCGCATGCGGTCGACCGCTTGCTCAAGCGTCAGGCCGCGCACATCCTCGCCATCGATCTCGGAAATCAGGTCGCCTGCCAGAACACCGGCGCGCATGGCCGGCGTGTCGTCAATCGGGGTGATGACCTTGACCAGGTCGTTTTCAAGCGTGACCTCGATGCCGAGGCCGCCGAACTCGCCCTTGGTCTGGACGCGCATGTCCTTCGCGGCTTCGGCGTTGAGATAGGAGGAATGCGGGTCGAGCGAAACCAGCATGCCGCTGATGGCCGATTCGATCAGGGCCTTCTCGTCAGGCGGGGTGACATATTGCGCGCGGACGCGTTCGAATATGTCGCCGAAAATCGCCAGTTGCCGGTAGGTCTCCGATCCGGCGGCATTTGCCGGCGAAGACGGCGGTCCGTAGACCAAACCGACAGCGGTTGCGCCCATCAACGCTCCTGCAAACAGCAGCGACAGCTTACGTATCATTCCCAGTCCTTCCGGATCGACGGTCCGCCCACCATTGGGCCGGATCGACAGGTTTCTTGTCCTTGCGGAACTCGACGAGGAGTTCCGGTTGGTCGGTGGCATTGCCAAACGCCGATGCGCTCGCAATCCGCTTGTCGCCCATGGCGCCTACCGGCTCTCCCGCGAGCACGGCCTGACCTTGGGAGACGGTTAGAACGTCCATTCCAGCCAATACGATATGATACCCGCCGCCGACATCAAGTATCAAGAGTTGACCATAGGAACGAAAGCGGCCCGCATAGAGCACCATCCCATCCGCCGGCGCCGTGACGATAGCGCCGGATTGTGTTTGGATGGTGTCACCGGTGGCGTGAATGCCATTGGCGGTTTTCTCGCCAAAACGCCGGACAATTTGGCCGAAAACCGGCAGTCCGAGCTGTTTTTTCAGGGATTCGAACGGCAGGCTCCCGCCAAGGCGGTGGTCCTCGGGGATCGCCGGTTTGCTTGTGCGCAGGTTCGCGAGCCTGTCTTCTTCCTTGCGGCGGGCTTCCGCCGCGGCGCGGACCGATTCGATTTCACTTTCCAGTGATGCAATCAGATCCTGCAGGCCGGTGGCGCGCTCGGCCAGCTTCTCGGTCTTGGCCCGCTCCTGCTCGATTTCACTTTCGGTCTTTGCCCGCAGCGACTTCTTCTCGGCGATCAGCAGATCGAGCCGCTTGCGCTCGGCAACCTGGTCGGCGACCGTCGCCTTCAGGCGATTGCGCTCGGCCTTGATCGACGTGGTTACCCGTTGCAGCTCGGCAAGGTCGGCGAACAGGATTTCGGTTTCGGAACGCAGTTCGGGCACGACCGCGCCGAGGAGGATCGCGCTGCGGACCGAAGACAGGGCGTCCTCGGGCGACACGAGGATCGCCGGCGGCGGATTGAGACCCATGCGCTGGAGCGCCGCCAGTACTTCGGTCAGCAGCGCCCGGCGGCCCTTGAGCGAGTGGCGGATGCCATCCTGCTGGGTGCCGAGATCGACAAGCCGCGATTCGATGTCGTCGATGTCCTCGGCCAACTTGTTTTCGGTTTTCGCGGCCTGGATCAGGGCGGCGGTGATCGTCGCCGTGTCCTTCTTCAGCCGATCGACCTCGCCGGCGAGCTTGTCGCGCCGTTCCTGCGAGAGCGCGATCTCGCGGGCGATCTCCTCATATTGCTGGCGTATCTCGCCCCGCCGCGCCTCCAGTTCCGAGGGGTCGACGGGTTGCGCGCGGACAGGCGCCGACAAAGCCAGCGCGGCCACGGACATGGCCACGGCGATACGGGGGCGGAATCTGCCTGCGACACCGGAAATCATCAGCCAAGTCTAGTGCGCGGATTTTAATGAAACATCAACCATGACCGCCGGGCGGACGGATCAGGCCCGGTGGTAGGGATGGCCGGACAGGATCGTGACGGCCCTGTAGAGCTGTTCGGCGAGCATGATGCGCGCGATCTGGTGCGGCCAGGTCAGCTTGCCGAAGGAGAGAACCAGGGCCGCTTTCGGGCGCAGGGCACTGTCATGGCCATCGGGGCCGCCCAGCGCAAATACCGCGCGCGACAGCCCCGAATCACGCATCGCCGCCAAGCGGCGGGCGAACTCGCCGGAACCGATATTGTCGCCGCGTTCGTCGAGGAGGACAAGCGCGGCGCCCGCGCCGAGCATGGCTTCGAGTTTCGTTGATTCGTCGCGCTTGCGCTGATCGGCCGTTTGCGCGCGGCTTTCCGGTGTTTCGGTCAGGCCGGCAAACTCCAGCCCGATGCCGGGCCCGGCCTTCGACAGGCGGTCGAGATAGCGCTGCGCAAGATCACTCTCGGGGCCGGCCTTCATCCGGCCCACGGCGTGGATTGCCAATTTCATGTCCGCATCCCATGGCATTCCCTGGCGGGAAGGCCAAGGGTTTAGTGGACGGTCTCTTCTCCGAGGTCCGGAGCCTGCCACATTTTCTCGATGTTATAGAATTCGCGGACTTCGGGCCGGAAGATATGAACGATGATATCGCCCGAATCAATCAACACCCAATCGGCGCCCGAAAGACCTTCGACGCGGGCGTTGCCAAGGCCGGCATCCTTGAGCGCGCGTAGCAGGTGATCGGCCACCGCCGCGACGTGGCGATGCGACCGGCCCGACGCGACCACCATGTAGTCGGCCAGGCTCGACTTGCCTTGAATGTCAATGGAGACAATATCTTCGGCCTTGGAATCCTCAAGCGAGGCCAGGACCATTTGAAGGGCGAGGCGCGAGCCGGCATTCCGGTTGGCGCCTGCCTCAGAAGGCGCGTTGGCGGCCTTCCGTTCGGTTGCTGTTCTCAGCGTTTTTCCTTTCCCAAAGAACAACCTCTCGTACCGTTTCGTCTGGTACACACAATAGATAGGCAGCAATCCGATACAATTTCAAGACAAAGAAGGTTACGCCGCCGAATCGCCGGTCCCGGGCCTGCGGGAGACCGGTGCCGAAAGCGTTCTTGACGGCGCACGGCAATGCGCCTAAAGGAGCGGCCGGTTCCAGACGCCAGCCGCTCGCAGACCTCGTGGTCACGGTGAAGCTCTGGATTTGACGATCCCGATCATCCTTCACGCATTTCGTGCGGTTGGTAACGCGAGCACCCATCCCCTGACATGAAATGCCTGCAAGAGGAGTTTGCGGGATGTCATCCGTCACCTACAATTCGTTCACCCATGGCGCGCTTGGCGCCATTTTCGCCAAAACAGCCCTGCCGATTATCTTCGTGATGAGCATGAACGGGCTGCTTGCCGTGGTCGACGCCATTTTCCTTGGCGTCTATGTCGGCGCGGACGCGCTCGGCGCCGTCACGCTGATGTTTCCGCTCTACATGCTGGTCGTTGCGCTCGCCACGCTCGTTGCCAGCGGCATGTCGAGTGTGCTGGCCCGCCATCTCGGCGGCCGGCGGTTCGACGAGGCGCGTGCGGTTTTCGCCGGCGCGCACGGATTGGCGCTGACGGTCAGCGCCGGTCTCATCGCTCTTTATTTGCTGTTCGGGCGCGCAGTCACGCTCCTGGCCGCCCACGGCAATGAGTCGCTTGCCGGGATGGGGCAGACCTATATCGGCATCACCGTGATGTTCTCGCCGCTGCTGTTCGTCCTGTCGGTTAACTCGGACGCCCTGCGCAACGAAGGCAGGGTCGGTTTGATGGCCGCCATGAGCCTGCTGATTTCGCTGGCCAATATCGGCTTCAACTACATTCTGATCGGTATTTGGGGTTGGGGCGTGGCCGGCTCGGCCTACGGCACAGTGATTGCGCAGGGTTTCGCCTTCGCCATCATTCTTGGGTTCCGCATGCGCGGCAACACCGAACTCAGGCCGGGCGCGTTGCTGAGGTACAGTCCGCTAACCGCGTGGCGCTGGATCCTCGCCCTCGGTGCGCCGCAAAGCCTGAATTTTATCGGCATGGCGCTTGGCTCCGGCGCGATCATCGCGGCGCTGCAACTGGTCGGAAGCGAGAACTATGAAACCACGGTCTCGGCCTACGGGATTATTACCCGCATCATGACGTTCATCTTTCTGCCATTGCTGGGCATGTCGCAAGCGCTGCAATCGATCACCGGCAATAATTACGGGGCCGACCTTTGGCGCCGCTCCGATGACAGCCTGCGCTTGGGAATCGTGATCGCCCTCGTCTACTGCCTCATTGCGGAGGTGATCCTGATCGGCTTTTCCGGGTCGCTCGGCCGGGCCTTCGTCATGGATGAGGCCGTGATCGGCGAGGTTGCGCGGATTCTGCCGGTCATGGTCGTAATGTTCTTCCTGGCCGGGCCGCTGATCATGATCGCAACCTATTTCCAGGCGATCGGCGATGCCGGACGGGCGGCGGTTCTCGGGTTGGCGAAATCCTACGCCTTTGCCATCCCGCTTACCTTCCTGCTGCCGCTCGGCCTCGGCGAGCGGGGGATCTGGCTGGCCGGACCGGCCGCCGAATCGCTGCTGCTCTGCCTGACGGTGATCGTACTTGCGGTCACGGCACGGCGGCGGGATCTCAAATGGGGGCTGTTCACGGCACGCGGCGCCTAGTCCCGTGCCCGTTCAGCCGGCGTTGGCCGCGCTGCGAAGCGCGGTCGACGACAGCGATGAGCGGGGTCCGTGAATGAAGGTCCAGGCCGGTGCGCGGAACCGGGCAAGCAACGGCGCATCGGTCTCGTCGACGCGGGCATAATCGAACGCCTTTGCCATCTTCGCGGACAGAAACGACAGGGTCGCGCCGGGCCGGTCGACCACGGCGATGGGTACGGTCCGGGCGATATCGCGCCAGCGCTGCCAGCGGTGGAAATCGCGCAAATTGTCGGCACCCATGATCCAGACGAAATCGACCCCCGGATTGCGCGCGTGCACCAAGTCGACCATGTCGGCGGTGTAGCGCACATTGTGGGACGCTTCGAAAGCGGTCACCTTGACGCGCGGATCCGGTTTGATGGTTTCGCTGCCGGCCAGCCGCTCGGCCAGCGGTGCGAGGCCGGAATGATCTTTCAACGGATTGCCGGGGCTCACGACCCACCAAAGCTGGTCGAGGCGCAGCCGGCGCAACGCGATCTCGGCGACAAGGGCATGACCGGCATGGGGCGGATTGAACGACCCGCCAAACAAGCCGACGGCCATGCCGCGTCCGGCGTGCGGCATGTGCAGATATTGCGGGGGCACACCCTTGACCCTGTCGGCTGCCGGCATCAGGGCCGCGTCTGGCCAGAGCCGCGGACGCGGTACTTGAACGATGTCAGCTGCTCGACGCCGACCGGGCCGCGCGCATGCATCTTGCCGGTGGCGATGCCGATCTCCGCGCCCATGCCGAATTCGCCGCCATCGGCGAACTGGGTCGAGGCATTGTGCAGCATGATCGCCGAATCGATCTCGTTGAAGAAACGGGCCACCACGGCCGAGTCCTCGGCAATGACCGCCTCGGTGTGGTGCGAGGAATAGCGGTTGATGTGGTCAATCGCTCCGGAAATTCCGTCGACCAGGGCGACGGATATGATCGCGTCGAGATATTCCGTCGACCAGTCCTCCTGCGTCGCCGGTTTCGCGGCGGGGAAGGCCGTCACGACATCGCCATCGCCGCGGATCTCGCACCCGGCCGCGGCCAGGTCCTCGAGAATGGGAACTAGAAACGTGGCGGCGCAGGCGCGGTCGACCAGAAGCGTCTCCGCGGAACCGCAAATGCCGGTGCGGCGCATCTTGGCGTTGACCACGATGGCGCGGGCCATGGCGAGGTCGGCCGACTTGTCGACATAAACGTGGCAGATGCCTT
>JBNLDE010000019.1:0-9730 GCA_050304175.1 Zhengella sp.
CAGGTCGCCGACCTGTCGGAGCTCGAAGGCGAGATGCTCAAGATCGCCGAGGCCGAACTGCGCGACGCCTACAAGATCACCGACAAGCAGGACCGCTACAACGCTGTCGACGCGGTCAAGGCAAAGGTCAAGGAAGCCTTCACCCCGGCCGAGGGCGAGGAAGGCAAGTGGACCGGCGAGCAGGTTGGCACCGTGTTCAAAAGCCTGCAGGCCAAGATCGTTCGCTGGAACATTCTCGACACCGGCAGCCGCATCGACGGCCGCGACCTGAAGACGGTCCGTCCGATCGTTTCGGAAGTTGGCGTTCTGCCGCGCACCCACGGTTCGGCGGTGTTCACCCGTGGCGAAACCCAGGCTGTCGTGGTCGCCACGCTCGGCACCGGCGAGGACGAGCAGTTCGTCGATTCGCTGACGGGCACCTACAAGGAGCGCTTCATGCTCCATTACAACTTCCCGCCCTATTCGGTCGGCGAGACCGGCCGCATGGGTTCGCCGGGCCGCCGCGAAATCGGTCACGGCAAACTGGCATGGCGCGCCATCCGTCCGATGCTGCCCGCCGTCGACCAGTTCCCCTACACGCTGCGCGTTGTATCCGAGATCACCGAATCGAACGGTTCGTCCTCGATGGCCACCGTTTGCGGCACTTCGCTGTCGCTGATGGACGCCGGCGTACCGTTGGCAGCCCCCGTGGCTGGCATCGCCATGGGCCTGATCAAGGAAGGCGACCGTTTTGCCGTGCTGTCGGATATCCTCGGTGATGAGGATCATCTCGGCGACATGGACTTCAAGGTGGCTGGTACGTCGAACGGCATCACCTCGCTGCAGATGGACATCAAGATCGCCGGCATCACCGAGGAAATCATGGACGTTGCGCTTGGCCAGGCCAAGGACGGGCGTCTGCATATCCTCGGCGAAATGGCCAATGCGCTGTCCGAGAGCCGTGGCGAACTCGGCGAGTACGCGCCGCGCATCGAGGTCATGACCATCCCGACAGACAAGATCCGCGACGTCATCGGCTCCGGCGGCAAGGTCATCCGCGAAATCGTGGAAAAGACCGGCGCCAAGGTGAACATCGAGGACGACGGTACGATCAAGATCGCCTCGTCCAACGCCAAGGAGATCGAGGCGGCCAAGAAGTGGATCCACTCCATCGTGGCCGAGCCGGAAGTCGGCGAGATCTACCAGGGCACGGTCGTCAAGACCGCGGATTTCGGCGCCTTCGTCAATTTCTTCGGTCCGCGCGACGGCCTGGTCCACATTTCGCAGCTGGCGCCGGAGCGGGTTGGCAAGACCACCGATGTGGTCAAGGAAGGCGACAAGGTCTTCGTCAAGCTGATGGGCTTCGACGAGCGCGGCAAGGTTCGCCTGTCGATGAAGGTCGTCGATCAGGAAACCGGCGAGGAAATCGTCCGCGAGAAGTCGGAAAACGCCGAATAATCGGCCTCTTTTCCTGAATGGTTCGAGGCGCGGGCGGAAACGTCCGCGCCTTTTTTTTGATCGTGGACTGACCGATGACCGAGAGCGCCTGGCAAACCCTTTTCCACCCGTTCGAGGCGGGTATCCTGGATGCGCCGCCGACCGGAGAGCGCTGGCTGTTCGCCGGCGCCCTGCCCGGATTTCGGCTACCCGGGGGATTTGCCGCCGACCTGGCGCTGGTTCAGGGATTTCGCCCCTGGTTCAATGCCTTGACCGCCGCCGGTTACGATGTCGTGCCGCGACAGGCGGGGGCGAGGGGGCCTTTCGACGGCGCACTCGTCCTGCTTGGCCGCCATCGCGGCGAGAACGAACAGCGCCTGCGCGATGCGGTGTTGAGCGTGAAGCCGGGCGGGCGCATTGTCGCGGCCGGTTTGAAGAACGACGGCGCGGCCAGCTTCGCCAGGAGGCTGGAACGTGGAATTCCCGATCTCGAACACCTGGCCAAGCACCACGGCACCGTTTTGTGGTTCTCGCGCCCCGACGACGAGGAATGCGCGCGGCGCTTGCCTCGGCCTGAGCCGGCCCCCCTGATCGACGGCCGGTTCGCGGCCGCGCCCGGTATGTTCTCTCATGACCGTATTGATCCCGGATCGGCGCTGTTGGTAGAGCATATCCCGGTTTCGCTGAAAGGCCGTGTCGCGGACTTCTGCGCCGGCTGGGGCTATCTGTCGGCCATGGTCGCGGCGAAGTGCCCGGGCGTTACGGCCATCGATCTCTACGAAGCGGATTGTGCGGCGCTCGAGGCTGCGAAAACCAATCTTGCCGATGTCGCCATTCCGCTTGGCTTCCATTGGCTTGATCTGGCGAGCGAAGCGGTAGGGGGGCGATACGACGCGATTGTCACGAACCCGCCGTTTCATCAGGGACGCCGGGCCGATCCCGGATTGGGTCAGGCGATCATCGCGCGCGCGGCACTGTCGCTGAAGCCGGCTGGCCGATTTCTGATGGTCGCGAACCGGCAGCTTCCCTACGAGCAGATCCTGTCGAAGGACTTCAAACGTCACCGCGTCTTGGCGGAAGCGCAGGGTTTCAAGGTGTTGGAAGCGCTACGATAGCGCTGACAGCCCTAGTGTAGGGCAGCTCGCTTCTGCGCTGCTTCCTGCAGCGCAACCGGATCGAGCGGTTGCGGTCGGCCGTAATAGAACCCCTGCACGACATCGCAGCCCGCTGCCTTGAGCAGGGTTGCCTGGCTTTCGGTCTCGACACCTTCGGCGAGCGTATGGGCTCCCAGGGCTCGCGACAGGCCGACGATTGTCGAAACCACTGCGCCCGTGCTGGCATCGTTTTCCAGCCGGCTGACGAACGAGCGGTCGATCTTCAGTTTCTTGAACGAGAAGTCCATCAGGTAGGACAGGTTCGAATAGCCGGTGCCGAAATCGTCGATCGCGATCGAAACCCCCATTTCGGACAAGTGTTTCAGAATGCTGGCGGCCTTCTCCCGGTCATGAGTCATGGCTGTCTCGGTGATCTCGAGTTCGAGCCGTTCCGGCTTCAGGCCGGCGTCCGCCAGGGCGCTCTTGACCATCGAGATGAGATCGCCGCTCATGAACTGGGTCGGCGACAGGTTGATCGCGACATAGGTGTCGTCTGGCAGCATGCGCGCATCGCTGCATCCTCGGCGCAATACCCACTCGCCAAGCTCGCAGATGACTCCGGTTTCCTCGGCGACCGGAATGAATTCCGACGGCGGGATCATGCCGCGCTCGGGATGGCGCCAGCGCAAAAGCGCCTCGTAGCCAACCAGCCTGCCGTTCAGCAGGTCGAATTGGGGTTGGTAATGAAGGTCGAAATCGCCCCGCTCGAGCGCCGCGCCGAGTTCGCTTTCGATCCAATGGCGATAATCGGCAACGCGGCTCATTTCCGGGTGGAAGACCGACCAGGTGCCGATCCCGCTTGCCCGGGCGCGCTGAAGCGCCAGGTTGGAGCGGCGCAGCAGCACGATCGGGTCGTCGCCGTCCTTCGGCATGGCCACGATGCCGGCCGATATGCTGACCGTCTGGCTGTGCCGCGACAACTGGTACGGCTGCATCATTTCTTCGAGAAGTTGCTCGATTTGCATGTCGAGATCGCCGGCCAGTTCGCCGTCGCGGAGCAGGATCACGAATTCGCCGGCGCCCATGCGCCCGATCGTCGCTCCCTTGGGCACGCGATCCCTGAGCCGCTTGCCGAATTCCCTGATTAGTTCGTCGCCCTGCTGATAACCGATCGCGTCGTTGATCTGCTTGAAGCGATCGATGTCGACATCGATCATGAACACCGGCGTACCGCTGGCCTTAACCGTGGCGATCGCTTCCGAGATCTTGCCGATCATGGCGATCCGGGTCAGGAAGCCCGTCAGCTTGTCGACATGGGTCTCGCGATAGACATAGTCCTCGGACTCGTCGACACCGGCAAAGAAGGACATCGCGGCTATAGCCGCCGCCAGCGCGCACAGGCCGGCGACGATGCCGCCGAACGCGCCCGCGGGAATCTGCGTGAAATCGCCCAGCAGGTTCGATTTCATCGCCCACAGGCCAAGGAAAAGGCTTCCGATCCCTGATCCGGCAATCGTCAGGATCTTGAACCAAAGTGACCGCTTTGGATTGCCAGCCATGGACATGCCAAACCCCCGTTTAGACACGGAGATTATCCAGCTCAGGTTAATTTTCCTTGCCGACAATACTTAGAATCATCGGCTATTCCGGGATTCTGCAGGCAAAACCGTGCGGCTGGCCGGTCTTGTCAATCCGAGTCCGTGCGCTTCAACTCGTCCAGCGCAGGCATGGAGATGATGTTGTAGCCGGAGTCGACATAGTGAATTTCCCCGGTTACGCCCGATGACAGGTCGGAAAGCAGGTAGAGGGCGGACCCGCCGACCTCGTCGATGCTCACGGTGCGGCGCAGCGGCGCATTTCGCTGCTGGTAGGCGAACATGAAGCGCGCATCGGAAATTCCCGCGCCGGCGAGTGTTCTCACCGGCCCCGCCGAAATGGCGTTCACCCGAATATTGCGCGGCCCGTAATCGTTGGCGAGATAGCGCACGGAAGCCTCCAGCCCGGCCTTGGCCACGCCCATGACGTTGTAATTGGGCATGACGCGCACCGAGCCGGCATAGGTCAGCGTCACCATCGAGCCGCCATTGGGCATCAGCGCCGCCGCCTTGCGCGCGACTTCGGTGAACGAGAAGCATGAGATCACCATCGTGCGCACGAAATTCTCGCGCGACGTGTCGGCATAGAGGCCCTTGAGTTCGTTACGGTCGGAAAACCCGATCGCGTGGACCACGAAATCGAGCGCGCCCCATTCGTTGCCGAGCGTCTCGAATGTCTCGCTGATGCTGGCTTCGTCTTCCACGTCACAGGGAAGGAGCAGCCTGGCGCCCGCTTTTTCCGCCAAAGGCTTGACCCGCCGGCCAAAGGCTTCGCCCTGGTAGGTGAAGGCGAGCTCGGCGCCCTGTTCGGCAAGACGGGACGCGATGCCCCAAGCGATTGAATGGTCGTTGGCGACACCCATGATGAGGCCGCGCTTGCCCTGCATCAGCGCATTCATGCAATTGGTCCCTGTTAGCTGTAGCGCTGGAAGACCAGCGTCGCGTTCGTGCCGCCGAAGCCGAACGAGTTCGACAAGGCGATGTCGAACGGCTCGTCGATGCGCTCGCGCACGATCGGCACGCCCTCGAATTCAGGATCGAGCTCTTCTATATGGGCGCTCTTTCCGATGAAGCCGGCTTGCATCATCAGGATGGAATAGATGGATTCCTGCACGCCGGCGCCGCCGAGCGAATGACCGGTCAACGACTTGGTCGAGGCGATCGGGGGCATGTCGTCGCCGAACACCTCGCGGATGGCGCCGATCTCCCGGCTGTCGCCGACAGGTGTCGATGTCCCGTGGGTGTTGATGTACCCGACTTTGCCGTCGACGTTGGCCAGCGCCTGGCGCATGCACCGCACCGCGCCCTCGCCGGACGGAGCCACCATGTCGTAGCCGTCCGAGGTCGCGCCGTATCCGGTCAGTTCGGCATAGATCTTGGCACCGCGCGCCTTGGCATGCTCCAGCTCTTCCAGAACCAGCACGCCGGCGCCCCCGGCGATGACGAAGCCGTCGCGACTGACATCATAGGCGCGCGAGGCGGTTGACGCGTTGTCGTTGTATTTAGACGACATCGCGCCCATCGCGTCGAACAGGTCCGACATAGTCCAGTCGAGGTCTTCATGACCGCCGGCGAACATCATGTCCTGCTTGCCCCACTGGATCAGTTCGGCGGCATTGCCGATGCAATGGGCGGAGGTCGAGCAGGCCGACGAGATCGAATAGTTCACGCCGTGGATCTTGAACCAGGTGGCCAGTGTCGCGGAAGCGGTCGACGACATTGCCTTCGGTACGGCGAAGGGACCGATGCGCTTTGGCGAGCCCTTCTCCCGGGTGGTGTCGGCCGCTTCGACGATTGTCCGCGTAGACGGGCCGCCGGAACCCATGACGATGCCGGTTCGCTCGTTGGAAATCTCGCCTTCTTCGAGGCCGGCATCGGCAATCGCCTGCAGCATTGCGACGTGATTCCACGCCCCGCCTTGGCTGAGGAAGCGCATCGCGCGCCGATCGACCAGATCAGTCGGGTCGAGCGTCGGCCGCCCCCACACCTGGCATTTGAAGCCATGGTCGGCGAAATCCTGCGAGAAGCTGATCCCCGAGCGCGCTTCGCGCAACGAAGCAGTCACCTCGTCGGCATTATTGCCGATCGACGATACGATACCCAGGCCGGTCACGACGACACGTCTCATATGCTACTCCTCAAGTCGTGCGGACGGCCGTTCAGGCCGCCGGTTCCTTTGACAGGCCGACGCGAAGGTCGGTGGCACGGTATATGGTCTCGCCGTCGGCTTTCAACCAGCCATCGGCGATGCCGAGCACGAGACGGCCGCGCATGACGCGCTTGAAGTCGACGCCATATTCGACGAGCTTGACCGCGGGGGTCACCATTCCCTTGAACTTGACCTCTCCGGTGGACAACGCCATGCCTTTGCCCGGCTCCCCCAGCCAACCGAGGAAAAAGCCCGTCATCTGCCACATCGCGTCGAGGCCGAGACAGCCGGGCATCACAGGATTGCCGATGAAATGGCAGGGAAAGAACCAAAGGTCTGGTTTGATGTCGAATTCGGCGCGAATGTAGCCCTTGCCGTATTCGCCACCTTCTTCCTGGATATCCGTGATACGGTCGAACATCAGCATCGGCGGGGCGGGCAGTTGCGCATTGCCTGGCCCGAACAACTCTCCGCGTCCGCACGCCAGCAGGTCTTCGTAATCGTAGCTGGATTTTCGCGCTGCCATAACCGTCCATTCCCGTTTAGCGTTGCCGTCAAACCCCTCTAACACACGCGGCTCATGAGCTAAATGCATACGCCGCGATTGCGGGGATTCTGGTTTTCCTGTTCGGAACCGGCGAAATCGGAGGCCGGTACCGTCCGTGCCGCTTATATGAAAGCGCGCAAAACGGCAAAGCCTGATTGCCGGGTTTCCCTGAAATCGGGGGAAAATCGGTCCCTCTTTGGCGGTATTGGCCGGATGGGTGTCGCGTGCGGCATTGAAGCCTAGTCGTCTATTTTTTCGCCCGGATAGACGCCCCAGACCATCGACTGGATCACCCAGCCCCTGTGGCCGGCGAAATCCATCTCGCACCAGTCGCCGTTGCAGGAAACGACCTTGCCGACGGCTCCGGGCTCGATCATCGCCACCTTGGCCGAATTGTCCGCCGGCTGTTCCAGCAGCGGGATCAGTTTGCCTTCGCCGGATTCCCAGGGAGCGGCGATTGCGGTGCGTTTGCCTGACAGCAGGGATTGAAAGACCCAGCCTTCCGTGCCTTCCGCGTCGCGTACACGCCGCCAGTTGTCATATTCCTGGATGATCTCCATCGGCAGGCCCGGTTTCATGTACATCCAGTCGACCGCGTAGTCGCGCCCGGGTCCGATCCTGAGATTAACCTTGCTGGCCTTGAGGCTGACAAAGCGGGGAAGCGGATACCCGCTCGGTCCGACAGAGGTCCCGCCGGTTTCGCTTGCCGCTGCCGGCATGACGATGGCGGCAAGAATGGCGACCGCAATTGCCCGTCCGGCCGCCCGTGTCCCCACGCTGCACATTCCCGATTGCCTACCTTGCATTACGTGTTTGTGGCGGAGCCTTCAGCTCGCCTTTTTCTTTGTCATCGCCCACGCCTCTTGGTACACAAGCAGGGAGCGGCTCGACACCCAAGTGTCGCGCTTCCTGGTTAACGTGGTCTGAACGCGGCTTTGATTCGAGGTGACAATGACCGGTAAAAAAAAGCCCGTCGTGGTTGTGACGCGCAAACTCCCCGATCAGGTGGAGACGCGCATGAGGGAGCTTTTCGACACCCGTCTGAATATTGAAGACAAGGCCATGTCCCAGCCCGAGCTGGTTGCGGCGGTCAAGCACACCGAGGTCCTGGTCCCGACGATCACCGACCGCATCGATGCCGCGTTGATCGAGCAGGCCGGCCCGCAACTCAAGCTGATCGCCAATTATGGCAACGGCGTCGACAATATCGATGTCGCGGCCGCATCGGCAAAGGGAATCACCGTCACCAACACGCCGAATGTCCTGAACGAGGACACCGCCGACATGACCATGGCGCTCGTGCTCGCCGTGCCGCGCCGCCTGACCGAAGGCGCCAACATCCTCACCGGCGACGGACGCTGGCAGGGCTGGTCGCCCACCTGGATGCTCGGCCACCGGATTCATGGCAAGCGACTTGGGGTCGTCGGCATGGGCCGTATCGGCACCGCCGTGGCCCGTCGCGCCAAGGCGTTCGGCCTGTCGATCCACTATCACAATCGCAATCGCGTCGCCTCGGCCATCGAGGAAGAACTGGAAGCGACTTATTGGGACAGCCTCGACCAGATGATGGCCCGCATGGACATTATATCGGTCAATTGCCCGTACACGCCCGCCACCTACCACCTGTTGTCGGCGCGGCGGCTGCAGCTGATGCCGCCCAATTCTTACATCGTCAATACGGCGCGCGGCGAGATCATCGACGAGGATGCCCTGATCGAGATGCTGGAATCGGGCAAGCTTGCCGGCGCCGGCCTCGATGTTTTCGAGCACGAGCCGGCGGTAAATCCAAAGCTGCTGCGCCTGGCCGAAAAGGGCAAGCTCGTCATCCTGCCGCACATGGGATCGGCCACCATCGAGGCCCGCATCGACATGGGTGAGAAGGTGATCATCAACATCCGCACCATGTGCGACGGCCACAGGCCGCCCGACCGCGTCCTGCCTTCCAAGATCTAGTGTCGGGCTAGGCCGTGGCGATCGTTCCGTCGCCGTAAACCTGGACGGTCCGGCCCGTGAACGTCGCGTGCCGTGTGGCATGGAGCCGCACCGCCATCGGCACCGGCCAATTCATTTCGCGCGCGGCGAGTAATCCGAGCAGCAGGATGGCATCGGGGTGGTCCATCACAAGCCCGGCCGGCGCGTAGCCGCCGTGGACGAGTTCGAGCAGAACCGCCGCCGACGAGGAAGAGCCGATCGTTCCGGGCACGAACAGCACGCGCCCTGCCACCGTCTCGCCATGCTGCGGGTGGCGGACATTGCCAATAAGCCCGGATCGCGGGTCCACCCCGCCCCAGAAGCTGATCGGCGCGTCCAGTACCAGCGCCTTGCCGGAGCCCGGCTGTCCGGCAACCAGGACATCGCCCTTCAGTTCCATGCCGGCATCGCCGCATAGGTCGGCCTGCCGCTGACCGCGCTTTCCACGCAGTCGGCAAGTGACCCGTAGAGCACGGCATAGCCGGTATTGCCGGGCGCATAGTGGGCAAACTTTCCAGAATTGGTCATCAGGACACCACAGTCAATTTCGGGCAGGATCGGCGTGACGACGACGCAGGTATCTACGACCACCGTCACGCCGAGCGCTTCCAACTCCGCCCGCCGCCCGCTCCGGTCGAGTTCCGCCACGACATGGCGCCCGGTGCAGGCGTAGATCGGCACGGCAAGGCGCCGCCCCGCGATCAGCCGCTCCAGCGTGGTGAACTCGTCGGCGGACAGATGCGGACTGCCGATCGCGACCGCGTCGACCCGGTTGGCGCCGGCTGCGGTCGAAAGCCGGGCGCGCGCATCGTGAACCATGGAGGCCGTGGCCCGAACGATCTGCACGGGTTTGTACCCGCCCAAGGCGGTTTCGAGATCGGGCGCCTCGGGCGTGATCCCCGCCACGTGGAACAGCCCGACCGCGCCTGCCGAGGCCGCCGCCGCGCCGAACGCCTTG
>JBNLDE010000020.1:0-5863 GCA_050304175.1 Zhengella sp.
GGATGTAGACGCCGAAGCCCGGCGCGCCATTGTCGCGGGCGCTCATCGGGCACCCAGCTTGTGGCGTGCAAACAGCGCGAAAGCGCGGGCGCGGTGCGACAGGCCGAGGTCGCCGCGGCCGGCCTCCCAGCCATGCTTTTCGGTGGCGGGCATCTCGCCGAAGGTCTGGTCGTAGCCCTCCGGCCTGAAGACCGGATCGTAACCGAACCCCTGGTCGCCACGCGGCGGCCAGACCAGCACGCCCTCGACCTCGCCGCGAAAGAATTCGGCGTGGCCGTCGGGCCAGGCCAGGCACAGCACCGATACGAAATGTGCCCCGCGCTGCTCCGGCGTCGTGGCGCCGGCCTCGCGAAGCTTGTCCTCGACGGTCCGCATGGCCATGGCGAAGTCACGGCCGCCGCCGGGCTTCTCGGCCCAGTCGGCGGTGTAAACGCCCGGCGCGCCGCCGAGCGCGTCGACGCACAGGCCGGAATCGTCGGACAGCGCCGGCAAACCCGTTGCCCTGGCCGCCGCCAGCGCCTTGACCGCGGCATTCTCCTCGAACGTGGTGCCGGTTTCCTCCGGCTCGGCCAGGTTCAGTTCCTTCGCCGATTTGGCGTGGAAGCCGAACGGGCCGATGAGGTCGTTGATTTCGGCGACCTTGCCTTCATTGTGGCTGGCGACGACGATTTCGCGGGTGTCGAGCGGTCTCACATGGAGCCTTTCATGTCTGGATCGGGGATGTTGCCGCGCATGGCTCAAAGCCCCCAGATCTTCGGTTCGGCAAACTCGATCGAATTGCCCGCCGGGTCGCGGAAGTAGATGGAACGGCCACCGGACGGCCACAGGAAATCGGCCTCGACCTCCACGCCCTGTTCTTCAAGATGCGCCTGCCAGCGCGCAATTTCCTCTGCGCCGGCGCGCAGGCACAGATGCCCCGGCCCGACCGCGCCGTGCGGCGGCACGGGCATGGCCGGATCGGTCGACGGCGTGACCGTCTCTTCGGGATTGAAAACCAGCAGCACGCCCTCGCCGCACCTGAAGAAAACATGCCGGTTGCCGGCCCTGACGATCTGCTCCAGACCGATCACGTCGCGCCAGAATGCCTCGGCGGCGTCGAGGTCGTCCGCATACAATGTCGTTTCGAGTATGCCGGCGGGAGTCATTGTCCCTCACTCGCTTTCGTTCAGGCGATCGCCATCGCCTGGAGATCGACCAGACGGGCAATGCCCTTGCGGGCGAGCGCCATCAGTTCGGCAAATTCCTCCTGCGAGAAGGCCTCGCCCTCGGCCGTCCCCTGGATCTCCACGATGCCGCCCTTGCCGGTCATGACGAAATTGGCGTCCGCCTGGGCGGCCGAGTCCTCGTCATAATCGAGGTCGAGCACGGGCTTGCCCTCGTAGATCCCGCAGGAAATCGCCGCGACGTGGTCCTTGAGCACGTCGCGAACCTTGATCATGGCGCGCGCCTCCATCCAGGCCAGGCAATCATGCAACGCAATGAAACCGCCGGTGATCGACGCCGTGCGGGTGCCGCCATCGGCCTGGATGACGTCGCAATCGACTGTGATCTGGCGTTCGCCCAGCGCGTCAAGATCGACGACCGCGCGCAGACTGCGGCCGATCAGGCGCTGGATTTCCTGGGTGCGGCCACCCTGCTTACCGGCAGCCGCCTCGCGGCGCATCCGCCCCCCGGTCGAGCGCGGCAGCATGCCATATTCGGCAGTCACCCATCCACGGCCGGAATTGCGCATCCATCCCGGCACCTTTTCCTCCAGGCTGGCCGTGCACAAGACGTGGGTATCGCCAAACTTGACGAGGCAGGAGCCCTCCGCATGTTTGGAATAGCCGCGCTCGAACAGGACGGGGCGCATTTCATCGATCTGGCGTTTGGACGGACGCATCGGGTCTCCTTCAGCGATGGGCATCGTGGCCGCGCTTGTAACGCCGGTGTCCGGCGGACGCAAAGGGAAAACGTGCAGACTTGCGTGCCAGAGCCCGCGTTGTATTTCGAAGCACCGCAGCTATATATTCAGTGGTATCGGAGGTGCGATGACCAAACCTGTGATGGATCAGACGCTGCAACTGCTGGACAGCCGTTCGCGGGACATTTTTCGCCTGATCGTCGAAAGTTATCTCAAGGACGGAGAACCGGTCGGCTCGCGCAATCTGTCGCGGGCACTGCCGCTGTCGGCATCACCGGCGACGGTACGCAACGTGATGTCCGATCTCGAGCATCTCGGGCTCATCTACTCGCCGCACATTTCGGCGGGGCGGTTGCCGACACAGGCCGGCCTGCGTTTCTTCGTCGATGCCTTCATGGAAATGGGGGCGCTGTCGGAAGACGAGCGCATGGTGATCGATTCCCAGGTCGCCGCGGCTGGCGAGGGGCGTAGCCTGGAACACATGCTGACCGAGGCCAGCCAGATGCTGTCGGGCCTGACGCGTGGCGCCGGGCTCGTGCTGGCAGCGAAGTCGGAAGTGCCGCTCAAACATATCGAGTTCATCCAGCTTGAACCGACCCGCGCGCTCGCCGTGCTGGTGTCGCAGAGCGGCGACGTGGAAAACCGGGTCGTCGATCTTCCGGCCGGCATCACCCACTCGCAGCTGGTCGAGGCATCGAATTTCCTCAACGCCAACATTCGCGGGCGGACCATCGCGGAAGCACGCAACGAGGTGGGGCGCCTGATCGGTGAAACCCGGACGGCACTCGACGCACTGTCGGCCGAACTGGTGGAAAAGGGAATTGCGGTCTGGGCCGGCCAGGGCGACGACGTTCCGGCGCGGCTGATCGTGCGTGGGCGCGCGAACCTGCTGGAGCACGTCTCGGCGCAGGAGGAGATCGACCTGGTGCGCCACCTGTTCGAAGACCTGGAAACCAAGGAAGCGCTGGCGCAGCTGCTCGACCTCGCCGAAGACAGTCCGGGCGTACGCATTTTCATCGGCTCGGAAAACAAGCTGTTCTCGCTGTCCGGGTCCTCGCTGGTCGTGGCCCCCTACCGCGACGCGGAAAGCCGTGTCATCGGCGCGCTCGGGGTGATCGGGCCGACCCGCCTCAACTACGCCCGCATCGTTCCGGTGGTCGACTATACCGCCCAGGTGATCAGCCGCATGATCCGCTGATCGGGATCGGCCTGCCCCCTTGATTTTGGGTGCATTAACCTCGATATCCGGCGCAACTCTCAAACAGATTCCACGACGGGACCCGCAATGATGACCGATGAACCCAAGGACAATCGCGCAAGCGAGGATGCTGAGGCCGAACTCCGCGCCGCGGATCACGCCAGCCAGGACGATCCGGGCGAGGCCGATCCCGTGGCTGCGCTCGAGGCGGAAAACGCGGAACTGAAGGATCGCGTGCTGCGGATCGCGGCCGACATGGAAAACCTGCGCCGGCGCACCGCGCGCGACGTGCACGATGCACGGTCCTATGCGATCGCCAATTTCGCCCGCGACATGCTTGCCGTCGCCGACAATTTGGCCCGGGCGCTGGACGCTATCCCGGAGGATGCGCGCAAATCCGAGGATGAGGGCTACAAGTCGTTGATCGCCGGCGTGGAACTGACCGGCAAGGACATGCTCGGCGCGCTCGAACGCCACGGCGTGAAGAAACTCGCGCCGGAAGGCGAGAAGTTCGATCCCAATTTCCACCAGGCGATGTTCGAAGTGCCCAATCCGGATGTGCCGAACAACACCGTGGTGCAGGTTGTCCAGGAAGGCTACGTGATCGGCGAGCGGGTGTTGCGCCCAGCGATGGTCGGCGTGTCGAAGGGCGGGCCCAAGCAGGCCGCGGCCAATGACGCTAAAGCGCCATCCGCAGAGCCGGGGCCGATCGACGCCGAGGCTGCCAAGGACGCCTGACACGGCTGCCGGCCCAGCCATGCATTTGACCTGGCCGACTCCGCCGCTGTGGAATTTGGCCTTGACGAGCGGTCACGCACGCGGCTAAACAACTCCATATTTCGGGAATTCTGGAAATATGGATAAAACTCGCACACTCGACGCGCTCGCGGCGCTGGGACAGGAAACCCGGCTGGATGTCTTCCGCCTGCTGGTGACAGCCGGGACGGACGGGCTGGCGGCCGGCGAGATCGCCAAGCGCCTCGGCACCTTCCCGAACACGCTGTCCGCGCACCTGAAGATCCTCGCCCAGGCCGGCCTTGTGCGCACCGAACGGGAGGGTCGCTCGATCCTCTATTTCGCCGACTTCACAGGCATGCGCGACCTGCTCGCCTTCCTGATGGAAGATTGCTGCAACGGCAGTCCGGAACTGTGCGCTCCGGTCATCGAAGCCGTAACCTGCGGCTGCTGAAGGGATCGCATTCATGCCGGACCGCATCTTCAACGTGCTGTTCCTGTGCACCGGCAATTCCGCCCGGTCGATCCTGGCCGAAGCCATCATCAACCGCGTGGGCATGGGCCGTTTCAGGGGATTTTCCGCCGGGTCGCATCCGCAGGGCAGCGTCCATCCCTTCGCGCTCGACCTTTTGGGGCAGATGAACCACGATGTCTCATTTACACGGTCCAAATCGTGGGACGAGTTCGCCGCGCCGGGCGCGCCGAAAATGGATTTCGTGTTCACCGTTTGCGACAACGCGGCCAACGAGGCATGCCCGGTCTGGCCCGGCCAGCCGATGACAGCGCATTGGGGCGTGGCCGATCCCGCCGCCGTGCAGGGCACAGACGCCGAAAGGCGGCTGGCTTTCGCCGAGGCCTACCGGATGCTCGGCAACCGCATTTCGATTTTCGTCAATCTTCCGATCGCGTCGCTCGACCGGCTCACGCTCAAGCAGCGGCTCGACGAGATCGGCGGAGGAAACGACAAGGCGGACTGAAACAAGCCCGTCCCCCTGACCCGACTGAAGGATCTGCAAATTGTCCGTCTTCGAACGTTACCTGACGCTCTGGGTGTTTCTGTGCATCGTGACAGGCGTGGCGCTCGGGCTCGCGGTGCCCGGCTTCTTTCATGCCGTCGGCGCCCTCGAGGTGGCGAGGGTGAACCTGCCCGTCGCCGTCCTGATCTGGGTCATGATTATCCCGATGCTGGTGAAGATCGATTTCGCGGCGCTCGGCAAGGTGCGCGAGCACTGGCGCGGGATCGGCGTGACAGTGTTCGTCAACTGGGCGGTGAAACCATTCTCGATGGCGCTGCTCGCCTGGGTTTTCATCGGCTGGCTATTCCGCGATCTTCTGCCTTCGGACCAGATCGATTCCTACATTGCCGGGCTGATCATCCTGGCGGCGGCGCCTTGCACGGCCATGGTGTTCGTGTGGAGCAACCTGACCCGGGGTGAACCGCACTTCACGCTGTCGCAAGTGGCGCTCAACGACACGATCATGATCGTCGCCTTCGCGCCGATCGTCGGGCTGTTGCTGGGCCTGTCGGCAATCTCCGTTCCGTGGGACACACTGCTTCTCTCTGTCGCGCTCTACATTCTCGTGCCGGTGGCAATTGCGCAGCTCGTTCGCAGCACCGTTCTGGCGTCCTCGGGCCCAGGCGGCGTCGAGCGCCTGCTTAAGGTTCTACAGCCCGCCTCGATCGTAGCGCTTCTCCTGACGCTGGTGCTGCTGTTCGGATTCCAGGGCGAGCAGATCGTGGCCCAGCCCTTCATTATCCTGTTGCTGGCCGTGCCGATCCTGATTCAGGTCTATCTCAACTCCGGCATCGCCTACCTGCTCAACCGGGCAACGGGAGAGGCGCATTGCGTCGCCGGACCTTCCGCCCTTATCGGCGCGAGCAATTTCTTCGAGCTGGCGGTCGCGACGGCGATCAGCCTGTTCGGGTTCAACTCCGGGGCGGCGCTGGCGACCGTGGTCGGCGTGCTCGTCGAGGTGCCGGTCATGCTCTCCGTCGTCTGGATCGTGAACCGGTCGAAAGGCTGGTA
>JBNLDE010000021.1:0-1831 GCA_050304175.1 Zhengella sp.
CTCGCTCATTCGATTGTTGAAAGATCCGTGCGCACCCTGCGAGTCGGATCCTCGCTTCGTTCGTAAAGTAGCGAACATCGCAATCCGCTGCGATTGTCCAGGAAGGGTCAGGAGCAGCCCCGAAGTCACCAAGAATCTGGCCTGATTGCGACTGATCGCGAACGGCAGCTTTGTGCCGATTTTGTTGATTTAGTCGGCGCTTGATCGGGGGCCGGGCCCGTGATTCCGTTTTCCAGGTGATTTGCTTTGGAGACGGGCCGATGATGGGATTGCAGGCAGCGCCGGAGCGATTGTTCTACGACTTCTGCCTTGAGGACCATGTTCCGGCCGACCATCTGTTGCGGCAGATCGACCGGTTTCTCGATCTTGGCGATATCCGGACGAAGCTGGCGCCGTACTACTGTTCGATCGGGCGTCCCTCGATCGATCCGGAACTGATGATCCGCATGCTGGTCGTGGGCTACTGCTTCGCCATCCGCTCGGAACGGCGGCTGTGCGAGGAAGTGCATCTGAACCTGGCCTATCGCTGGTTCTGCGGGCTCGGGCTGGACGGCAAGGTGCCGGACCATTCGACCTTCTCGCGCAACCGCCACGGCCGCTTCCGCCAGTCTGACCTTTTGCGCCATGTCTTCGAGACGGTAGTGCGCCGTTGCATCGAGGAAGGGCTGGTCGGTGGCAACAGCTTTGCCGTCGATGCCAGTCTGATTGCGGCCGACGCGAACAAGCAGCGGTCCTTGCTGGGCGACGAGTGGAACATCACCGAGCTTCCAGCCAACCCCGGACGCGCGGTCCGTGATTATCTGGCAACCCTGGACGATGCCGCCTTCGGTGCAGCCAGCACACAGCAGCCGAAGTTCGTCTCGCCGTCCGACCCTGCTGCACAATGGACCGGTGCGCTACGAGGCCCCGCCTTCTTTGCCTATGCCGACAACTATCTGATCGACACCGACCATGCGGTCATCGTGGACGTCGAGGCCACGCGCGCCATCCGCCAGGCGGAGGTGGGTGCGGCTCAAACCATGATCGAGCGGACGATGGAACGCTTCGAGCTTTATCCCGAGAGCCTTGCCGGCGACACGGCCTACGGCACCGCCGACATGCTCGGCTGGCTGGTCTACGAGCACGGCATCGAGCCGCACATTCCGGTCTTCGACAAGTCCAACCGCACGGATGGAACCTTCTCGCGCTCCGACTTCACCTATGATCCCACCGAAGACCGCTACATCTGTCCCGGCGGCAAGGAGTTGAGGCAGTACCGCCGCGCCTTCACAACGCCGCGTTCGGGTGTCGATAAGAACGGAATGATGTGCTACCGGGCCAGCAAGCTGGATTGCACCGCCTGTATGCTCAAGCCGCGATGCTGCCCAAAGGATCCTGCCAGGAAAATCCTGCGCTCCATCCACGAGGGCGCCCGCGACATGGCACGCGACATCGCAAAGACCGAGGCTTACGAGACCTCGCGCCGGAACCGCAAGAAGGTCGAGATGTTGTTCGCCCATCTCAAGCGCATCCTGAAGCTGGGCCGGCTGCGGCTGCGCGGGCCAACCGGCGCACGCGACGAGTTCCTGCTCGCAGCTACCGCCCAGAACCTGAGGAAACTTGCCAAGCTGAAATCGGAGCCGCCGCCTCAAGCGATGCCCGCATGACCAAAATAATCGCCACCGAATAGCCGCCAAAGGGGACTGTTCCCGAAGGCGGCCAGCCAATGTCTGCTACTGGTAGCAGCGGACGTCGAAAGCCGACCTTCAGCCGACTAAATCAACAAAATCGGCACAAAGCCGCCCTCTGCGAATATCCTGCCCGGCGCCGGCTAACCGCCCGTCTTGCCAAT
>JBNLDE010000022.1:0-26436 GCA_050304175.1 Zhengella sp.
TGCCCTACGCCGCGCTCAGCTTCGCCAGCGTTTCCTCGTCGACCTCGAAATTGGCGTAGACGTTCTGCACGTCCTCGTCGTCCTCGAGGCGATCGATCAGGCGCAGCACCGACTGGGCCTTTTCCTCGTCCACCGGCGCGCTGGTCTGCGGTTTCCACAGCGGTTTGACCGATTCCGCCTCGCCGAGCGCGGTTTCCAGCGCGGACGACACGTCGCCGATATTTTCGAAGGCGCAGATGATGGTGTGGCCGTTTTCGTCGGACTGGATGTCGTCGGCTCCAGCCTCGATCGCGGCTTCCATCACCGTGTCGGCGTCGCCGGCCTCCGGCTTGTAGACGATCTCGCCGACGCGCTCGAACATGAAGGCGACCGACCCGGTCTCGCCCAGCGACCCGCCGGCCTTGGTGAAGGCGGCGCGCACATTCGACGCGGTGCGGTTGCGGTTGTCGGTCAGCGCCTCGACGATCACCGCCACGCCGCCCGGACCGTAGCCCTCGTAGCGCACTTCCTCGTAGTTCTCGGTGTCGCCGCCAGTCGCCTTGTTGATGGCGCGCTGGATGTTGTCCTTGGGCATCGACTCGGCCTTGGCGTTCTGAATCGCCAGGCGCAGGCGCGGGTTCATCGCCGGGTCGGGCATGCCCATCTTGGCGGCAACCGTGATCTCACGCGCGAGTTTGGAAAATACCTTGGAGCGGGCCGCGTCCTGCCGCCCTTTGCGGTGCATGATGTTCTTGAACTGTGAATGGCCGGCCATGACACCCCTGTCGGTTCTTGAAATTGTCTGGATTGGCCGCGCTTATAGTCAAAACACTCTTGGAGGTCCAGAAGGTCGAGCACATGCAGAAAACAACAGTTCCCGTTCTACCGATCGAGGGCGGCTGCCAGTGCGGCAAGCTCCGCTACCGGCTCAAGGCCAAGCCGGTGATGTTCTATCTGTGCCACTGCTCGGAATGCCAGCGCCATACCTCGTCGGCCTTTGGCGAAAGCCTGCGCATCCATGCGAACGATCTCGAGATCAGCGGCGAATACGCGTCCGTCACGCGCCTCGCCGAATCCGGCAAAACCAGGATCGGACATTTCTGTCCGTCCTGCGGCGTGCGGGTCGTCCACGGCACGCTCGGCGGCGAGGAACTCGTCAATATCAAGGCCGGCACGCTGGACGACACGTCCTGGCTGGTTCCCGCCGGCCACATCTGGACGCGGTCGAAACAGCCGTTTTTCACGATTCGCAACGACGAGTTGGACTATCCGCGGCAACCCGACGACGGCTACGCGGCGATCCAGGCGCGGTGGGAAGAGATGACGAGCGACAACCGCTGACGACGTCCAAGACGAAGCGGTGGTGGGAAGAGCAGTAATGAGTAAAAAGAAAACGGGCACGTGCCGGTCGGACATAGCCGGATTCCGCGACATGGAACCGGCCGAGCGGCTGGGCACCGCGGCATCGGCCGCGACTCTCGACGATTTGGCGATCCAGGCGTTGTCCGGCGGCGCCCTGCCACTGTCCACCGCCAACGGCATGATCGAGAATGTCATCGGCACCTTCGAACTGCCGCTCGGCGTCGCCACCAATTTCACGGTCAATGGCCGGGATTACCTCATCCCGATGGCCGTCGAAGAACCGTCCGTTGTCGCCGCAGCCTCCTACATGGCCAAGATCGTGCGCGCCTGCGGCGGTTTCACCGCATCGACCACCGATCCGGTCATGCGCGCGCAAATCCAGCTTCTGGGCATATCCGATCCCATGGCCGCGCGCGAGCGTCTGCTCGCGGCCGCCGACGAACTGGTCGACCTCGCCAATTCGCGCGACCCGGTCCTCGTTTCGCTCGGCGGCGGTTGCCGCGGGATCGAGGTCCATATCTTCGAGGAAACGCCGGTCGGCGCGATGGTCGTGCTCCATCTGCTGGTCGATGTGCGAGACGCCATGGGCGCCAATGCCGTCAACACCATGGCCGAGTTCGTGGCCCCCGCCGTCGAGCGCGTCGCGGGCGGCCATGTCCGTCTGCGCATCCTGTCAAACCTGGCAGATCGCCGCCTTGCCCGCGCCAGCCTGTCGGTGACGCCCGCGGCGCTTTCGACCGACAAGCTCGACGGCGCTGATGTCGCTCGCGGCATCGTCGAGGCTTGCGCGCTCGCCATTGTCGACCCCTACCGCGCAGCGACCCACAACAAGGGCATCATGAACGGCATCGACCCGGTTGTCGTGGCGACCGGCAATGACTGGCGCGCCATCGAAGCCGGAGCCCATGCCTTTGCGGCTCGGTCGGGGCGCTATACCTCATTGACCCGTTGGGAAATCGGATCGGACGGAAACCTCGATGGATCGATAGAACTGCCGATGGCGCTGGGCCTGGTCGGCGGCGCAACGAAAACCCACCCCGCCGCCCGGGCGGCCTTGAAACTCCTCGGCATTTCGTCGGCCCAGGAACTGGCTGGCATCGTTGCCGCGGTCGGCCTGGCCCAGAACATGGCGGCGCTGCGCGCGCTCGCCACAGAGGGCATCCAGAAAGGCCACATGGCGTTGCATGCCCGCAACATTGCGATTACCGCCGGTGCGACCGGCGCGAGCATTGAACGCGTCGCGGCGGCGATCATTGCCGCCGGCGACATCACCGTTGCCCGGGCAAAGGCCGAACTGGAAGGGTAAACCGGCGCGGTTTCGCGCCGGTTGTTGCCAGGTTCAGCGGTTGCGGCCGATATTGCCGAGCATCCGGTTGAGGCCGGCATCGGCGCCGCCTTGCCCCCGCTTGCCATCGTTGCGGGTATTGGCGTTGGCCGCGGGGCGAAAGCCCTCCACCTTGCCACCACCGCTGCGACGGCGTGAGCGGTTGCGTTTCGGCTTCTGGTTGCCGCCACCGTTCTTGTCCTGCTGCTTTCCACCCGCCCGCGACGGAGCAGCCGGAACCGGCATCGCCAGGCCGACTTCGGAATTCGCCACGGCGAGCTTCATTCCGGTCAGCCTTTCGATGTCGCGCAGCAGGGGCCGTTCTTCGGCATCGCAGAACGAAACCGCAAAACCGCTCTTGCCTGCCCTGGCCGTGCGCCCGATGCGGTGCACATAAACTTCCGGCACATGCGGAAGATCGAAGTTGTAGACATGGGAGACGTCGTCGATGTCGATACCGCGCGCCGCAATGTCGGTGGCAACCAGTATGTTGAGTTTGCCGGATCGAAACGACGCCAAGGTCTTCTCGCGGTTGCCCTGGCTTTTATTGCCGTGAATGGCCGCGGCCCCGAGACCGGATCTTTCGAGCTGGCGGCAAACCTTGTCGGCGCCATGCTTGGTCCGTGTGAAGACGACCGCCCGCTCAACTGTCGCATCGCGCAGCAATGAATCCAGAAGCCGGGTTTTGCCCGCCTTTTCGACAAACACGACCTTTTGGTCAATCCGGTCGATCGGCCGCGAAACGGGAGAAACCGCGATTTGCTCCGGATTGTCGAGGAAATCGGCTGCCAGCGCCCGGATCTGTGCCGGCATGGTCGCCGAGAACAACAGGGTTTGCCGTCTTTCCGGCAGCTTGGCCATGATCTTGCGGATCGCCGGCATGAAGCCGAGGTCGAGCATCTGGTCGGCCTCGTCGAGTACGACAGTTTTCGTTTCCCGCAGAGTGATTGCTCCCGTCGACATGTGGTCGAGCAGGCGGCCCGGCGTGGCAACGAGGAAATCGACGCCCGGCGTCATGGCCCGCACCTGCGGACCCGCGCCCGTACCGCCAATTACAACCGCAACCGTGGGCTTCAGCGCCCGGCCATAGACACGAATCGCCTCGGCAATCTGGGAGGCCAGTTCGCGGGTCGGAGTGAGGATCAGCACGCCGCAGCTTTTCGGCCGCGGGCGCGAACGTTCGCCTGTAAGCCGGTTCAGCATGGGCAGTACGAACGCCGCCGTCTTGCCGGTACCGGTCTGGGCGATGCCAATCATGTCGCGTCCGCTTGCCACCACCGGAATGGCTTGGGCCTGTATTGGGGTCGGAGTTTCGTAACCTTCCTTGAGAAGGGCATTGAGGATAGGCTCAGCGAGCCCGAGGTCCTTGAATTGTGTCAATTTAAAGCTTTCCTGCCGGCCCGGACCAAATGGTCCCGGTCGCCCGGCACGTATGATAATTGGGAGGAAGCTAGCGCAGATCAGCAGCCTTGTCGGAGTGCCTTGCGGCACGGCTTGCAGGCAATGATCTTGGGGAAAATTGCGTGGTCCTGAAACGCCGCTGACAGTGTTATGGTCATCTACGCGCGGCGAAAGACGACCTCATGTGGCATTTCCGGTAGTGGATTACAAGGTAATTCGGCGCGCCGCGACAATCGTTTGCTGCCGCCAACACTTGTGCCACACCGGGATCGTCTATATATCGGCACCATCGTCTTTTTGGACGGCACGGCGGCTTTGCCGTTTCGCGGCTTCTTTCAGCAAGCCCAACTCCGGATTTTCGATTAGCTTCCGCCTGGCGTCGTTGGCTGGGTCGACGCCTATTAATGAAGGTATTTGACTATGCAAATTGGCATCGTGAAATCGTATGACGGCCGGAAGGGGTTCGGATTCATCGAGCCCACCGACGGCGGCAAGGACATCTTCGTCCACATCAGCGCGCTTGATCGCGCGAACCTCGGCGGTCTGGTCGAGGGCCAGAAGCTCCGATTCGACATCGAGAAGGACCAGACGTCCGGCCGCATGGCCGCCGCCAATCTGCGATTGCTCTGAAATTCGAGACGCGACGGATAACAGATCTTCCGGCGCCAGCCCAACATAACCAAGGAGAAAGAATGTTCGTACTTGTCCGCGACAACAATGTTGATCAGGCTCTCAGGGTCCTGAAAAAGAAGCTGCAGCGCGAAGGCGTTTTCCGCGAGATGAAAGCGCGTCGCTCCTATGAGAAGCCCTCGGAAAAGCGCGCCCGAGAAAAGTCGGAAGCCGTTCGGCGCAATCGCAAGCAGGCACGCAAGCTGGCGCAGCGCGAAGGCCTCCTGCCCGGCCCCAAGCGCAAGCCGCGGACTTGACGCTAAAACCGATCCCGGGACCGACCGGGATGACCGGTTTCCGAAAAGGCAGCCCCGTCGGGTTGCCGCGTACAGGATTGCTGTAAATATCCGCCAGCACTTGCCCGATTTGCCGGTCTGTCTATCTTCCGCCCGATGAAGACAGCGACAACGCGACCGGCGATGAGCAAATCCGGCGAGCCGCCATCGGACATCCCCGGCCTGCATATACGCCAGCGGAGGCAAGCCGCGTTCCGCCAGTTCGTGTCGCCCGTTCCGGCTGCGATCCGCGTTGATCATGGTCTGAAGAAGCTGCGCGTCGGCGAGACCGAAACAATCCTGCGCCCGGGCGAGTTCGGAATCATTCCCGACAATGTGGCGATGACGGTCGAGAATATTCCCGGCCCGGGCGGTTGCTATGAAGCGCGGGCCGTGGCTCTCGGGCGAGACAATATCGAGGCCGCGTACCGCGCCCAGCCGCCGATCGATCGGGACGGCAATCTTGTTGCGGTCAATGCCGGCGGCACACCTGCCCTCAACCGGTGCTTCTCGGACATCTGCGCAATCCTGACCGCTGCGGAGCCGACGCCCGAGCCGATTCTGGATCTGCGCCGCCAGGAACTCGTCATGCGTCTCGCCGAGGCCGGTGCCGTGCTCGCACCGGCACGGCCGCAGAATCTGTCATCGCGCCTACGCGCCGTCATTTCGGGCGAGATCGCCGCCGACTGGACGACGGCGCGCGCAGCGGCCCACCTGTCGATGAGCGAGGCAAGCCTGCGCCGCAAACTGGCAGCGGAAGGCACGTCCTTTTCCACCCTGCTCACCGATATTCGCATGATCCATGCGCTTGGCATGTTGCAGACCACGCGTTGGACAATAGCGGCTGTTGCACTGGAATCCGGCTACGAATCGCCTTCCCGTTTTGCCGCGCGGTTCCGTGCCCGATTCGGTCTCGCGCCCTCCGAAATCCGCCATTCGGGTCCCAATTCTGATCGGATCGGCACCGCTCCTGAGCGGATCGGGCGCGCGGACGAGCCCGCGATCGGATAACCTTGCGCCGAAACAGGGAAACGAGATCCATGACGAAGAAATCCGGCAATTCACCCCTGGCCGTCCGCGCCGCCGACGTTCCGCCGCGCACCAAGCCATCCAACTATCCCGAGCCGTTCTTCAGCCGGATGGCAGGCCGCGAGAAGCGTCAGCTCGGCGACGTGTTCGGCCTCAACAATTTCGGCGTCAACCTGACCGTATTGAAGCCCGGCGCCGAGTCCGCGCTGCTGCATCGCCACACGAGACAGGACGAGTTCATCTACATCCTGCAGGGCGAGCCGACGCTGGTCACCGAGGACGGCGAAGCGCAACTTTCACCGGGCCTGTGCGCAGGATTCGTCGCCGGCGGTTCGGCTCACCAGCTCGTCAACCGGACGTCCTCCGACGTGGTCTATCTCGAGATCGGCGACCGCACGCCGGGCGACGAGGGCGAGTACCCGGCAGACGACATCAGGGCCGCGCTCGGACCGGACGGAAAGTGGAACTTCACCCACAAGGATGGCACGCCCTACTGAATCGGGGCGGCCGCGCCTGACCCCTTGCCTTCGTCGGGTTTTCGCCTACCCTTTTGCCAAGCGAGTGCTGGAGGGTGGACCTTTGCGCAGCATTGTGGCGGTTCTGTTCCTTGTTTTGGCGGGTGTTGCCCCCGCCTGGGCCCAGTCCGGACAGGTACCTTCGCACTGCCTTGCCGTTGCCCGCAACCTTGAACATCAGGCAATACCCGTTGTCTTCGCTTCCCTGGCGACACCCGTCCAGACATCCCGCGGCGATGTGAAGATCACCTATGCCGGCCATTCCACCTATGTGATCGAGACGCCGGGCGGCGTGCGCATCGCGACCGATTTTTCCGGCGCCCACGGTGCGAATCCGCTGCCGCGCGTCGTCACCATGAACCGCGCCCACACCACGCATTTCACGCCCGCACCCGACCCGCGCATAGAATATGTGCTGCGTGGCTGGAACGACGACGGCGACGGACCGGCGGAGCACCGCGTCGTGATCGACGACGCCTATATCCGCAACGTGCCGACCGATATTCGGCTGGGCGACCACATGCTCGAAAACGGCAACTCGATCTTCATTTTCGAGGTCGCCAATCTCTGCATCGGCCATCTCGGCCACCTGCACCACCATCTGACGGACGCCCATTACGCCGCGATCGGCCGGCTGGACATCGTCATGGTCCCGATCGATGGCGGCCTGACGCTCAGCCACGTGGCAATGAGCGAAATCGTCAAACGGCTGCAATCGTCCATCGTTCTGCCGATGCATCGGAGGTATACGCCGATCGACCGGTTTCTTGCCCGCGTTGCGGGTGATTTCGCCGTTGAGTTTCGGGATGAGGACTGGCTCGCCGTCTCGCCGCGATCCCTGCCGCGACGGCCTACCATCATGATCCTGAAGGGGGTCTGACCATGTACCGGGTTTTTCTCGCCTTGTTGTTCTTCTCCTTCCTGCCGGCTGCAGCGGCCGAGGAAGACAGGCATGAAAAGCTTTTCGCATTTCTGGCGGCGGCCAAGACGCAGGCTCAGGGCCGCGCCATGGAAGACGAGATCTGGCGTTATTGGCTGGACCAGGCGCCGACCGCCCGCATCCGCGCCCTTGTCGACAAGGGCATGAACCGGCGCGAAGCCTACGACTATCGGGGTGCCGAGGAACTGTTCGATCAAGTCGTGAAGGCCGCGCCCGATTATGCCGAGGGCTTCAATCAGCGCGCCTTTGTCCGTTTCCTGCGCGAAAACAACACCGGGGCGCTGGCCGATCTCGAACGCGCAGTTGAACTCGAGCCGATGCATTTTGGTGCCTGGTCCGGGCTTTATCACGTCCTGATCCGCATGGGCCGCACCAAGGCCGCCAACGCGGCGCTGGTGCGCGCCGTCGAAATTCATCCCTGGCTGAAGGAACGCAACCTGCTACCGCCCGACCCCGATGCCACGCGCCCGCCGATCAAGGGCAAGGAGCAGGATCTCTAGGCAGTTGCCGCGATCGTGCCGCAAGGCCGCCCTTCCCCCTCTTGTTTGCGCATGCTAGAGGCCCCTCCATGAGCCAGTTCGTGATCCTTCTGGGGGGTGATCTCGTCGCGACGCCGCGCCTGATGGCACAGGTCGCGGGAGCCCGGGTTATTGCCGCGGATTCCGGCATTCTCCACGCTGCCGAACTCGGGATCACACCGGAACTTTGGCTTGGCGACTTCGACAGCGCCGACGAAGGCATGTTCGCGCTCTACGAACATGTCCCGCGCAGGACCTATCCTGAAAACAAGGCGATGACGGACGGCGAACTCGCTGTCGCCGCGGCAATCGACAAGGGAGCGACCGCCCTGATCTTCGCCGGTGCGTTTGGCGGGGCAAGATCCGATCACGCTTTCCTCCATCTCGCCGCGGCGATTTCGGTGGCCGAGACGGGCTTGCCCGTATTGCTGACCAGCGGCCGCCAGGAGGGTCGTCCACTGCTGCGCGGCGTCAACCGGTTCGACTATCCGTCCGGCACGCTGTTCTCGATCTTGCCCTTCACCGATCTCGCCGGCCTGACCATCCGCGGCGCGAAATGGCCGCTCGTCGAGGTGGAGGTCCCGTTCGGTTCGTCGCTGACCATGTCGAATGTCACGACCGCGGCGCTCGAGATCGAGCTGGGCTCCGGGCGCGCCCTGCTCGTCGCCCATCCCGATCCCGCCGCGCAGTTCTGATCCGGCGTCAAGATGGCTCCACCCCTTCTCCATCTCGACGGAATCAGCCTGACATTCGGCGGCACGCCGCTGTTTAGCGGCGCCGAGCTGTCGGTCGGAGCAGGCGACCGGATTGCCTTGGTCGGACGCAACGGATCCGGCAAGTCGACATTGCTGAAAATAGCCGCCGGCCTTGCCGAGGCGCAGGACGGCACCGTGTTCCGGCAACCGGGCGCCACAATCCGCTATCTCCCGCAGTCGCCCGACTTCGCAGACTTTGCAACCACGGGCGACTATGTCGCGGCCGGCCTTGGCCCCGCCGACGATCCGCACCGCGCCACCTGGCTTCTCGAGCACCTCGGAATGACGGGCGAAGAAAATCCGGCGACGCTTTCCGGCGGCGAGGCGCGACGAGCCGCGCTCGCCCGCGTCCTCGCTCCGAAACCGGACATCCTGCTGCTGGACGAACCGACCAACCATCTCGACCTCGCCGCCATCGAGTGGCTGGAAGAAGAACTCGTGCGGTCGGCGTCGGCGATTGTCGTCATCTCCCACGACCGGCGTTTCCTGGAACGCGTCAGCCGCAATTGCGTCTGGCTCGATCGCGGCACGACGCGCCGCCTCGACAAGGGCTTTGCCCACTTCGAGGACTGGCGCGACAAGACATACGAGGAGGAGGAGCGCGACGCCCACAAGCTCGGCCGCAAGATCGTGCGCGAACAGCACTGGATCGTCCATGGCGTCTCCGGCCGACGCAAGCGGAACATGCGCCGGTTGCATGAGTTGCAGGCGATGCGCGAGACCTGGCGCTCGAGGACGGGCCCCCAGGGCACGGCCCGGCTGGAAGCCGCCGATGCCGAAGCGTCCGGCAAGCTGGTGATCGAAGCGAAGTCGATTTCGAAACGCTATGGCAAACGGTCGATCGTTCTCGACTTCTCGATCCGGATCAACCGCGGCGACCGCATCGGCCTGATCGGCCCCAATGGCGCCGGCAAGACGACCCTGTTGAACATGTTGACCGGCGAACTGGAGCCCGACGAAGGCACGGTCCGCCTCGGCGCCAACCTCGAAATCGCCCGGCTCGAACAGGACCGCGACGCACTCGATCCGGCGGACACGCCGTCGGGTTATCTCACTGGCGGACGCGGCGACCAGGTCATGGTCAACGGCAAGCCGCGCCATGTCGTCTCCTATCTGAAGGATTTCCTGTTCTCGCCGGAACAGGCCCTGACGCCCCTGCGCGAATTGTCGGGCGGCGAGAAAGCCAGGCTGATGCTGGCCAAGGTGCTGGCCCGGCCCGCCAATCTGCTGGTGCTCGACGAGCCGACCAACGACCTCGACATGGAGACCCTCGATCTGCTGCAGGAGCTTGTGGCCGGTTTTGCCGGCACGGTTATCCTGGTCAGCCACGACCGTGACTTCCTCGACCGCACGGTGACTGCTTCGCTCGCGCCTGACCAGAATGGAAAATGGATTGCCTATGCCGGCGGCTACAGCGACATGCTGGCCCAGCGGGGCGAAAAGGCTTTCGGGCAGCGCAGGGAGAAGACCGCGTCCGCGCAGACGGCCTCTCGACCTTCCGCTGCCAAGCCGGAAAAACGTCCGGCCGCCAAGTTGAGCTACAAGCAGAAATACGCGCTGGAGACCTTGCCGGTCGAGATCGAGAAGCTTTCCGCGGAAATCGGCGAGCTCGAAACCAGACTCGCCGATCCCAGGCTCTACGCGGCGGATCCGGCTGCCTTCTCGCGCATCGCCGGCGACCTCGACAAGGTGCGCGCGCGGCGGTCCGAAGCCGAAGAGCAGTGGCTTGAACTGGAGATGCTGCGGGAGGAAATCGAAAGCTGAGTACGCGGGTTTGTGCGGCCTTGCCCTTACCCGGTTCTCTCCTTAAGTTCCGCCGCGGATCAAGTTGGAGAAATAAATGCGTTTTGAGGGAACCGACGCCTACGTCGCCGAAAAGGATCTCATGATCGCGGTCAACGCCGCGATCGCGCTGGAACGCCCGCTCCTGGTCAAGGGCGAACCGGGCACCGGCAAGACGGAACTGGCAAAGCAGGTTGCCGCCGCGCTCGAACTCGAACTCATCGAATGGCACGTCAAGTCGACGACCAAGGCCCAGCAGGGCCTGTACGAATATGATGCCGTGACCCGCCTGCGCGACAGCCAGCTTGGCGACGAGCGGTTCAACGACATCGCCAACTACATCAAGCGCGGCAAGCTTTGGGACGCCTTCACCTCGTCCAAGCGCACCGTGTTGCTGATCGACGAGATCGACAAGGCCGATATCGAGTTTCCCAACGACCTGCTGCAGGAACTCGACCGGATGGAGTTCTTTGTCTACGAGACCGGCGAAACGGTCCGCGCCGTCCACCGCCCGATTGTCATCATCACATCCAACAACGAGAAGGAGCTGCCCGACGCATTCCTGCGCCGCTGCTTCTTCCACTATATCCGCTTTCCCGATGCCGAGACGCTGACCCGTATCGTCGATGTCCACTACCCGGGCATCAAGCAACGACTTGTTTCAGCCGCGCTGACCCAGTTCTACGAAATCCGCGAGGTCCCGGGTCTCAAGAAGAAGCCCTCGACGTCGGAGGCGCTCGACTGGATCCGCCTTCTGGTCGCCGACGATGTTTCACCGGAAGACCTGCGCGGTGATCCGAAAAACGCCCTGCCCAAACTGCACGGCGCGCTGCTCAAGAACGAGCAGGACGTACACCTGTTCGAACGCATGGCGTTCCTCGCGCGGCAACGCGGGGCCTAGGCGCACTTCGGCCTGAAATCCCGGGGCTTCGCGCCTGATGGCTGGCCGTCAGGCGACGGCGCGGAGCGAAGCCGCCTGGCGATCGAGTGTCACGACCACGCTTCCCGTCTTGTGCCGACTCTCGACCCGCCGATACGCGTCCGCGATTTGCTCCAACGAATAGGCGCCGTCGATCACCGGCCTGATCGCGCCGCAGGCCAGCAGACCGCCGATGAAGTCGAGGTCTTCCCGGCCGTCGTCGTTGACGCCGATGACCACCCGTTTGCCCTTGCTCATCGTTGTCAGAAGCGCCTGCATGATCTCCCGCGGCGAAAATTCGAGCGGCAGGAATATCCCCGTCGGCTTCAAAACCCGTTTGGCCTGCGCGAATGTCGTCGTGCCCGCCGTATCGAAGATCAGGTTGTAGGCCTCGCTCCCCGCCGCATAGTCTTCTTTCCTGTAGTCGATCACATGATCGGCGCCGAGCGAGCGGACAAGATCGAGATTGGTCGTGCTGGTCACGCCGGTAACCTCGGCGCCGAAATGCTTGGCAAGCTGAACCACATGGACTCCCACGCCACCCGAGGCGCCGAGCACGAGCACCTTCTGGCCGGGCCTGATCCCGGCGAAATCGCGCAGGAACACCAACGCGCTGATCGCTCCGAACGGCGTCGCCGCCGCCTCGGCAAATCCGATATTTGCCGGTTTGCGGGCAATCGCGGCATCCTCGGAGATCGCCAGGTACTCGGCATGCGCGCCACGGCTTGCAAAGCCGAACACCTCGTCCCCGACGGCAAACCGGGTGACGCCCGGCCCCGCGGATACGACCTTGCCGGCAAACTCCATGCCCAGGACCCGGTTGCGGGGCCTGAACAGCCCGAACATCAAACGGCCGACCAGGAGGAAGACGCCGGGAAACGCCGAAGCGCGAAGGCGCCAGTCGCCGGTTGTCACTGTCGTCGCGGCAACCTCGACAAGCACATCCTTTTCACCGATTGCCGGCCGCTCGATCTCTCTGATCTCGACGACATCGGCCGGCCCGTATTTTTCGTAAATCGCAGCTTTCATGGTCATCTCCGGTCGGGATATTTCCAAATCTGCGGCCCATATATCCATGCGTTATTCCCAAGAAAATTGACTTATTTTGTTCCAATGATATGCGTATTTGCATGGATTGGCGTTCTGTGAAATTTGACTGGAACCGCGCGAGGGCATTTCTCGTCACGGCCGAGGAAGGCTCGCTGTCAGCCGCCGCGCGCGCGCTCGGCCTGACCCAGCCGACGCTTGGCCGTCAGGTCGATGCCCTGGAAAGTGAACTCGGCGTCATCCTGTTTGAACGTGTCAGCCGCGGGCTGACGCTGACGCCCAGCGGGTTGGAACTGCTCGACCACGTGCGAGCCATGGGCGAAGCCGCCGGGCGCATGTCACTGACGGCATCAGGCCAGTCGCAATCGATCGAGGGTTCGATCTCCATTACCGCCAGTGAAATCCAGGCCGCGTTTCTGCTACCGCCGATCATCGAAAAGCTCCGCCGCGAGGCGCCCGGAATAGAGGTCGAGATTGTCGCTTCGAACACGACAATCGACCTGAAACGCCGCGAAGCCGATATTGCAATCCGCAGTTTCCGGCCGACCCAGCCCGACCTGATCGCGCGTAAAATCCGCGACGATGACGCCCCGTTTTATGCTACGCCCGCCTATCTCGAGCGGATCGGCAATCCACAGGCACCAGCCGATCTGGGTCGGGCGGACTTCATCGGTTTCGATCCCGTCGAAATGTATCTCGACGGCCTCAACGCGATCGGCCTGAGCCTGACACGGCGGAATATCCCGGTCATCACCGCCAGCCATTTCGTCCTCTGGCAACTCACCCTTCAGGGGGCGGGAATAGGCATCGTTCCCGATATTGTTGGCGACCGCGAGCCCAGCGTCGAGCGTGTATTGCCGGACATGAAGCCGATGAATTTTCCGATGTGGCTTGTCGCCCACCGCGAACTCAACACATCCCGGCGGGTCCGGTTCGTATTCGATTTTCTGGCCGACGAATTGGCCCGGGCATGATGGGGCCGGCCGGGCCCTCGGCCTACCTGATAAGGCGCGGAAAGCTTGCCAGGCGCGTTTCGCGTCCACCCAGAACCGTGTCGCAATCGTTTTCCATGGCGGTGTTACCGGTCATGGTGATCGTGTCGGCAATAATGCGCAGGCAATCGCTGTCTTCCGTGCTGTTGCCCTGGAAGATGACATCGCCCGACGGAAAATAGACATAGCCGTCGACATCGATCGTGCCGTTTCCGGTGAATTTCTGGACGTTCGTGTTCGTTCGTGAACCGAAAAAGGAGATACCCGCATAGTCGCCGGTCGTCTGTGGCGAGACGACGAGATTGGCGCTGCCGGTCAGGCTGACCGCGCCGTCCGCCATGAAGATCGTCACATTGTTCGCCGTTATGTCGCCCTGGATCGAGAGCGAGCCTTCGACATAGTAAAACCCGGGTTCAAGGGTCTTCGTTCCCTTCAGCGCGAGATTGCTGTAGCGGCCCGGCGAAACGGTGGTTGCGGTATTCGAGGGATTGGGCAACAGGACGCCGGGCACCGGCTCCACCAGTTCGCCGAGCGGATCGGGTGTGCGCCACGCATTCGTGCGGTCGGTTGCGCAGGATGTGGCCAGGCCGCCGCCGTCGTCGATACCGCCAGAGGACACGGCGCATTCCGCCGTGAGCGTGCCACTGCCGCCGACATAGAGGGCGTCGTCGGCATCCGAGTTCGAGCCGATCACGCAATGTTCCATATTGACCGACGAGGAACCGCTAACCTCGACCGCACGCGCGGCGTGTTTGTTAAGCGCAAATATGCAAGCGGGTTCGCCGGGCTCGACGACGGCATCGGCTTTGACCGTTATCAGGTTGGAGCTGTCGCCCTGGGATCCGAATGGCAGGTCGAGAATTCGTTGATAGGAGAATACAGCCGACACGCTGGTGATCACCTGCCCGTCGGCATCGGTGGCCGACCCGAGATATTGAAAGGTCGGCGCTGACTTGCCGAACGCAGTGGTCGAATTTTGAAGATTACTGTCGAACGAATCTGCACCCAACTGGGTCGTCGTAGCTGTATCGTTGCCCTCTATGTTCGACACGGCCGCAACGAAAACCGCCGCGTCGGCAGCATCCTGAAGCGCGCTTCTCACCCTCGCCATGTTCGCTGTATCGAGACCGTATCCAACCGCGATCCCGAGCGGAACGGCCAGAAGCCCCGCCGCAATTGCGATGTTTCCGCATCTGCTTGCCTTGAAACGATCGATCACGGAGTTCGCCATAGGCCTCACCTCCAATCGCGTCTGTCACTTTGCTCGCGACATAACCGCCAAGTCCGTTGGTTACGGTACCGCTTGCAATTTGATGGGGTGTACGCCTTCGCTGCGCGACTCGGCGCCATGCGCCGGTCTGCGATGCCGGTCGCGTCTGCCCCACATCCGCAACCTTCCGCAATTCTGCGTGCTAACACCTTAAGAAACACGAAGCGCGAAAATTAAACTCGTAACGATTCGGGGGATTCGGTTATCGGAACACGAAACGGCAAAATCCCGCCGAGACGCCGGCGCCGGCGCCGATCAGGAACGTGTCGGTGCCCGGCTTCAGCCGCCCCGCCTCGATCGCCAGGGCCATTCCCAGCGGAATACTGGCCGATACGGTGTTGCCGTGGCTTGAGTGAATATCGAAATGGCGTTCCCAATCCAGGCCGATTGAAGAGATCGCGCGCCGGCTTGCGCGCTCGCTTACGGAGTGGATCAAGGTGAGATCCGGCGCATCGCCGTTCGCATAACCCGTTTCCTTGTATAGTTCTTCGATCGCCCTCAAACCCGTGTCCACCAGCGGCATCGAGATCGCGAAGAAGCGTTCGGCGAGGGCGTCATGAGGCAGAAGGTCGGGCATGAAAGATTTGAAGTTTCGCAATGGGATCGCACAATGGCCAAATCCCTCCGGCCAGGTTCTGAAATGAAACTCGAAATCCTCGCCGCCCGGAACAAGCACGGTCGCGGTCGCCGCTTCCCCGACAGTCAGGCCCGAGAAGTAAAGGTCGAGATTTCCACGCCGCAAATCGTCGACAACGCCGAACGGGCGCATTCCCATCTCGCAATTGACCAGCAGGATGTTCTCATACCGCCCGGCCCCGATGAGCGCCTGCGCGACCTCGAGACCGCGCACCCAGCTGACGCAGGCTTCCAGGATATCGAAAGAGGTCGCGTTCGCCGCGCCGAGCCGCAACTGTACCGCTGCCGCCGACGCCGGTTCGAGACACCCCCTTCCCACGCCCACATAGATGATCGCGTCTATGTCGCCGGGCGTCAGACCGGCTTCGCCAACGGCATCGCGGGCCGCGGAAACCGCATGATCGAGCACCGGCTCGCCATCGTCCAGCCAGAACCGGTAGCGGGATCCGGTTACCGAGAAGCCGACCTCGATCAGCCTGGCGAGATCATCGACTTCGTCGCTTGGTCGGCACGCCAGGCGTTCCCGCACATAGGCGACGACATCCTCGTTGCTCCGCCTCCGCGGTGGCAGGCTGTAGTTCAGGGCCGCGATTCGCACAGTGATTCTCCCCGTTCACGTCCACGGTTCGAAAAGCCTACCCGGTTTGCAGCCCTGCCGGGATGTCATGCATCAATCCGATCGCCGGTCCTTTGTGCCCTGATCGGCAATGCTACCGGCTCTTGTGTTGCCCGGGCGGTGCGACCAATATCGCAACCGAGACAGGGGACAGATCGTGACTGACACTCAGCAGGCCAGAGCGGGTCTACCGGCCAACCACCCCATGCGGTTCGCGCTCAACGACGAAATGCATGCCCGTCCGCCGGAACCGCTTCTGCCGCGCACATCGATGACCTATCTGGTTCTGTTCGGCGAAAGATCGGCGGCGCCCGCCGCCGAGTTGTGCGCCCGCTTCGGACATGCGGGACCGGATGGGGACGCAAACCACTTTTCCGCCGACCTTGGCCGGTTCCGGATGACCTGGGAGAAGCACACGGAGTTTTCGCGCTACAAGTTCATTGTCGACCGTGGTGCGGAAACGGCTCCGTTTGCCGCGCCGGCGCTGGATGCCGTGCCGCCGGAATGGTTGCGTTCCCTGCCCGGCGAAATCCTCGTCGCCAACCATCTCGAAATAGAACCAGTTGCGGACCGGATCCCGGAAGAGGAGGACGTCTCGGCGCAATATTTCGGTGGCCATACCCTGATCAGCGCCGAAGTCGCCAGCGGTGCCGCAAAGGCGTTCTCCGATTTCCTCATTCACGACGGCACATTTGGACGATTTCTGGTTTTCGACGCGGGCATGACGCCCCGCCAGAGAGGCCGCACCGCCCAGCGGCTTCTCGAAATCGATACCTACATGGTGATGGCGTTGCTGACCCTGCCGGTGGCCCGCGAACTGATGGGTGAACTCGCCGGTTTCGAACAGGAGCTCAACTCGATCACCGCGGCCATGCGTGAAGCCGGCGAGAAGCAGGAGCAGGAACTGCTCGACCGGCTGACCTTGCTGCATGCGGAAATCGTGCGCCGGCACACCGCCACCCAGTTCCGGTTTTCGGCCGCAGGAGCCTATTCGGAACTTGTTGCCCTGCGGATATCGGACCTGCGCGAAGTTCGTGTCACCGGTTTGCAGACTTTTTCGGACTTCGTCGAACGCCGGCTCGGACCGGCGATGCGCACATGCCAGTCGGTCGAAAAGCGCCTGAATGCGGTTTCGGCTCGGATTTCCCAGGCGACGCAGCTTCTGTCGACCCGCGTCGACATTACAAGGGAAAACCAGAACCAGGCGCTTCTTGAGAGCATGGACCGCAGGGCGCATCTGCAGCTTCGTCTCCAGGAGACGGTCGAGGGCCTGTCGGTCGCCGCCATCACCTACTATATCGTCGGCCTTGTCGGCTACGCAGCCGAGGGGCTGAAGGCGTTCGGCCTGTTGCCGTTTGAAAAGGCGATGGTCATGCTGGCCAGCATTCCGGTGGTCTTGTTCCTGGTGGCGCTCGGTATCAGGCGGATCCGCAAATCGCTGGAGCACTAGGCCAATGCGGTCGGTCTTGCGCGTGTTCGCCGCAATAACCGGGATTACCGCAGTCCTGGTGTTGCTGGCTGTCTGGTTCACCCTCCGCCCCTATTCGTTCGACGGGGAAATTCCGCAAGGCGCGGGATACGGTAGCCAGGTGCGGTTTTCGGGCGGCGCCCATGCGCCGCGCGCCGTGGAAGCGCCGCGCCCGCCACAGCACCCCTTCCTCGCCGCCACGCCGTCATCCGGCATGCATGGCGATGGCTACAATTCCGGAACCCACCCTGTCACCGGGCCGCTTGGCAGGGCGATGATCGTCCAGTCGCACGCGATGGCCGCCTTCGGTGGAGAGTGTGCGACGATCGCATTCGACAGCCGCGGCCGCGTGGTTGCCGTGTGCGCCACGTTCCTGAAATTCATGGTCGCGGTGTTCGATCCCGCAACCCTGCGCCCGTTGGCGACATTCGACCTGCCCGGCCGCGCCTCCAGCCGTACATTGAACCTGCGCAAGATCATGACCGACACCTCCGGCGGCGCCTATTTCTTCCTCGACAACCGCGACCGGGCGGTCCTCGTCGACGCCGACCAGCGGCTACGGATCATCGCCGTGGACGAACAAAAAAACGGAACACTGGCGCTGCGCGAGAACGCCTCCCACGATTTGAAGCCTCTTCTCCGGGCCGAAGGCGATGCAGTCACCGCCGTAGCGCCGGACTGGAACGGGCGCACCTGGTTCGTGTCGCGGAAAGGTCTGGTCGGCTATTTCGATCCGGCGACCGGCGGGACCGCCACCCTCGCCCTCGACGGCGAGGAAATCGAGAACGCGCCGGCCGTAGACCGCAATGCGGTCTATGTCGTGTCCGACCATGCCCTTTACGCAATCACGGCGCGTGATGGTGAAAACCCGCGGATCATCTGGCGCGAGCCATACCGCCGGGCGACGAAGCAAAAGATCGGCGCGATCGATCTGGGGTCGGGCACCACGCCGACATTGATCGGCGACCGGTGGATCGCGATCGCCGACAACGCCGATCAGCGGATAAACGTCCTGGTCTTCGACCGCACGGCGCAGGCGAAAGGCGAGCGCCTTGTCTGCAGCCAGCCGGTGTTTGAACCGGGACACAGCGTTGCCGAGGCTTCCATGATCGGTTTCGCCCACACGGTGGTCGTCTCCAACAATGCCGGATACGACCTGTTTCCGCTGATGATGTTCGGGCGTACCGGTGCTGGCGGGGTCGTCCGTGTCGACTTCTCGCCCGGCACCAATGACTGCCGGCAGGTCTGGGAAAGCCCCGTCATCGCCCAGTCCGCCCTGCCGAAGCTCGGGCTCGGCAGCGGCCTTGTCTATCTCTACGCCAAGGATCCGGAAGCGGGTACGGGCATCGACGCCTATCGTCTGACCGCGCTGGACATCGAGACCGGCCGGACGGTTTTCAGCCAACTGGCGGGAACCGGCACAGCCTGGGACAACAATTGGGGAACCACGGCGTTGGGGCCGGACAATTGCGCCTATGTCGGCCTGTTGCGCGGCATTGCCCGGTTTTGCGATGGAAACGGCGACTAGACCTGGCCCTTGGCCAGCTTCGCTGCGACTCCTTCGAGACGGTCCGCGACCGCGACCAGCGTCGTCGACAGCCCGCTATCGGCCTTGTCGGCCTTCGCCAGCGCGTCGTCGCGTGTCTTGCGCAGGGTTTGAACTTCGCTTTCCATGCCCTTCATGCGCTTCTGTAGCTCGACGAACTCGTCCATCACCATGATCGCCGCCATCACCGTGAGGCGTTGGTCGCCGATCTCGCCGAACGACCCCTTGAGATGGGTCACATAACGGTCGAAACGCTGGGCGAGATCGATCAGGTGGTCTTCCTGCCCCTCGTCGCATGCCATGCGGTAGATCTTTCCGTCGATGGTCACAGATACCTGGGGCACTCGTCTTCTCCCTGAGCGTTATCGGTCGAGGACGGCCCGGATCGTTTCCATCGCCGTGACCAGCCGGCGCGAAACCTCCTTGTTGGCGTCTTCGAGGCGTTCGGCCCGTGCTTCCGAACTGTCCAGCTCCTGGGCGAGGCGGCCCCGGTCGGCATTCATCCTCTGCACTTCGGCTTCGGTTTCGGCAAAATCCCGTTCGCGCTCCAGCCTTGCGTCTGCAGCCGATTCAAGCATCCCGACAGCCCTGTCGAGCCGGGCGAGTGCTTCCTTGAGCGTCAAGTCACCTGTCATGGCAATGTCCAAAGCCCGCCCGAGCTGCGAATCGTCACGCATGGTGAATGCGTTAGCGCCAAAAGATTAGAGGCTGCATAAAGGGCAGGTCAACCGGGCATTGCAGCCTTCCCCTGCCAATTGCCCCTGTGGACATGTTGCGCCGGCGCCTTCGCATGGCACGATTGGTTGACTCGCGACCGGCACCTGTTATGTGTCGCCTGCTTTTCAGAAGGGTGCTCGGGCGCGCAGAACCGCAGGGATGCGGACACTGGGCCCGGCTGCAAACAGCGGGCAATCATGACAACACGCGAGAAACATGACCGGATGGCGAATGCGATCCGATTTCTTTCAATCGACGCCATCGAGAAGGCCAATTCCGGACACCCCGGCCTGCCGATGGGCACGGCCGATATCGCCACGGTCCTCTACACCCGGTTCCTGAACCACGATCCGAAGAACCCACACTGGCCCGACCGCGACCGTTTCGTGCTGTCCGCCGGTCATGGCTCGATGCTGCTCTACTCACTGCTCTACCTGACAGGCTACGAGGACATCACGATCGAGGAGATCGAGAACTTCCGCCAGCTCGGATCGCGCACCGCCGGCCACCCGGAATACGGCCACGCCGCCGGCATTGAGACCACCACCGGCCCGCTCGGGCAGGGCATCGCCAACGCCGTCGGCATGGCGCTGGCCGAGCGCCTGCTCAACGCCCGCTATGGCGACGACCTTGTCGATCACTACACCTATGCGCTCGCCGGCGACGGCTGCCTGATGGAAGGGATCAGCCAGGAGGCGATCGCGCTGGCCGGGCACCTTCGGCTGAGCAAGCTCATCCTCATCTGGGACGACAACGGCATCTCCATCGACGGCCCGGTGTCGCTGACCGATTCCACCGACCAGAGGGCCCGTTTCGAGGCGTCGGGCTGGCACACGCTGGCCGTAGACGGCCACGATCCGGACGCCATCGCCGCGGCGCTGGAGGCAGCCAAGGCATCGGACAAGCCGACCCTGATCGCCGCCAAGACCACGATCGGGTTCGGGGCGCCGACAAAGGCCGGCACCTCCAAGGTCCACGGTTCGCCGCTGGGCGCCGAGGAAGTCGCGGCGACGCGCAAGGCGCTCGGCTGGAAAGAGGAGCCGTTCCACGTTCCCAGCGACGTTCTCGACGCATGGCGCCTGTGCGGCCTGCGCTCGACCAAGACCCGCACTGCCTGGGAACAGCGCCTGGCCGCCGCCGAAGCCGATTTGCGCGGCGAGTTCGAGCGTGTCATGCGCGGCGACCTGCCGGGCAGCTTCGAAAATGCGATCGCCGACTACAAGAAGAAGCTGGCCGAGGAAAAACCGAACGCCGCGACGCGCAAGTCGTCGGAAATGGCGCTTGAGGTCATCAACGCCGCCGTGGCCGAAACGATCGGCGGTTCTGCCGACCTGACCGGCTCCAACAACACCAAGACGCCGCAGACCGCCGATGTGAAACCTGATGATTTCAGCGGCCGTTTCATCCACTACGGCATCCGCGAGCACGGTATGGCGGCGGCGATGAACGGCATCGCCCTGCATGGCGGCCTGATCCCCTATTCGGGAACCTTCCTGGTGTTCTCCGACTATGCCCGTCCGGCGATGCGCCTGTCGTCGCTGATGGGCCTGCGCGTCATCTACGTCATGACCCACGATTCGATCGGGCTCGGCGAAGACGGACCGACCCATCAGCCGGTCGAGCACCTGGCCGCGCTGCGCGCCATTCCCAACCACAATGTTTTCCGTCCCGCCGACGCCATGGAGACCGCCGAGTGCTGGCAACTGGCGCTCGAGTCGCGCACCACGCCGTCGACCCTGGCCCTGACAAGGCAGAACCTGCCGGCCGTGCGCACCGACTACGACGAGGAAAACATGTGCGCCTACGGGGCCTACGAACTGGCGACCGCGAGCGGCGAGGCCCAGGTCACGATCTTCGCCTCGGGATCCGAGGTCGAAATCGCGCTTGCCGCACGCGCCGCGCTTGAGGCGAAAGGACACCCCACCCGGGTCGTCTCGGTCCCCTGTGTCGAGCTGTTCGCCGGCCAGTCGCTGAAGTACCGCAACGCGGTGATCGGCTCGGCCCCGGTACGAATCGCCATCGAAGCCGGGATCAGCCAGGGCTGGGAACGTTTCATCGGCGAAGACGGCGTCTTCATCGGCATGGACAGCTTCGGCGCTTCGGGCCCCTACAAGGAGCTCTACGCCCATTTCGGCATCACCGCCGACGCCGCCGTCTCGGCGGCGATCGCCAGGCTGCCGGCCGCGGGCTGATCCGCCCGCTTGGCCCGGAGGAAAAGAGGCGCATCATGGCGCCTCCCTCCCGTTCTGACCGGGAATCAAGCCCGGATTTCCGCCCGACCTGCGACAAAGTTGCAGGTCTCGGCCGATTTCGGGCTGCAATCGCCCGGCAATCCCGTTTTCTCCCGGCTTTGGCGTCCCCGCCCATCTGGATTCTTTGCAATTCCCCGTTTATGAAGCGGCAGCCGTACCAGCTTGAACCGTTCCTGTCGGACCGGTGATGCGCTTCATCCGGCGCCAGACAGTTTTCGTGCGCATGCGCACCCCCAATAACCCGCGGGAGAACCATTCATGACCGTCAAGATTGCCATCAACGGATTTGGCCGCATCGGCCGCAATGTCGTGCGCGCGATTTACGAATCGGGCCGCAAGGACATCGACATCGTCGCCATCAACGACCTCGGCCCGGTGGAAACCAATGCCCACCTGATGCGCTACGATTCCGTCCACGGCCGCTTCCCGCACGAGGTCAAGGTGTCGGGCAACACGATCTCGGTCGGCGACGAGAGCTTCGAGGTCTTCGCCGAGCGCGATCCGAAGAACCTGCCCTGGGGCAAGCTGGGCGTCGACGTCGTCATGGAGTGCACCGGTATCTTCACCGCCAAGGAAAAGGCGTCGATGCATCTCGAGGCCGGCGCCAAGCGCGTGCTCGTCTCCGCCCCGGCCACCGGCGCCGACAAGACGATCGTCTACGGCGTCAACCACGACACCCTGACCAAGGACGACCTCGTCGTCTCCAACGCGTCGTGCACGACCAACTGCCTGTCGCCGGTCGCCAAGGTGCTCAACGATGTCATCGGCATCGAAAAAGGGATGATGACCACGATCCATTCGTACACCGGCGACCAGCCGACGCTGGACACCATGCACAAGGATCTCTATCGCGGCCGCGCCGCCGCCATGTCGATGATCCCGACCTCCACCGGTGCGGCCAAGGCGGTCGGCCTCGTCCTGCCCGAGCTCAACGGCAAGCTTGACGGCTTCGCGATGCGCGTGCCGACCCCGAACGTCTCGGTCGTCGACCTGAAGTTCATTGCCAGCAAGGCGACCAGCGTCGAGGAAGTCAACGCGGCGATCAAGGCGGCCGCCAGCTCCGGTCCGCTCAAGGGCATTCTCGGCTACACCGAGGAAAAGAACGTCTCGATCGATTTCAACCACAATCCGCACTCCTCGATCTTCCACATGGACCAGACCAAGGTGATGGACGGCACGCTGGTGTCGGTCCTGTCGTGGTACGACAACGAGTGGGGCTTCTCCAACCGCATGGGCGATACCGCCGTCGCGATGGGCAAGCTGATCTGACATGGCGGCTGGCGGCAGCGCGCCCTGGATATTCATCCTCGTCGGGCTCGCGCTTGCCGCCATCGCGATCATCATTCGGAAACGATGGGGCAAGGCGGCCTCTCGCCGCCTGCCCGGAACCAGTGATAGTGGCGGCGGCCCCTGGTATGCCATCGGCGACGGCGGGGACGACGGCGGCGCGGGAGACTAGATCATGACGGCAAGCTTCAAGACCATCGACGACCTGGGCGATATCGCCGGGAAACGCGTGCTGGTGCGCGTCGATATCAACGTGCCGGTGCAGGACGGGATCGTGACCGACAAGACCCGCATCGAGCGCGTCGCCCCGACCATCGGCGAACTGTCGTCGAAAGGCGCCAGGGTCATCCTGCTGGCCCATTTCGGCCGTCCCAAGGGCGCGGTCGTTCCCGACATGTCGCTGAAGCCGATCGCACCCGCGATCGAGGACGTGCTGAAGCGCGACGTGCTGTTCGCCGGCGATTGCATCGGCGATGCCGCCGCGACGGCGGTCGCCGGGATGAAGGACGGGGATATCCTGCTGCTCGAAAACACCCGCTTCCACAAGGGCGAGGAAAAGAACGATCCGGATTTCGCCAGAGCGCTGGCGGCCAATGGCGATCTTTACGTCAATGACGCCTTTTCGGCCGCCCACCGCGCCCATGCCTCGACTGAAGGCCTGGCGCATCTTTTGCCGTCCTGTGCCGGGCGCACGATGCAGGCCGAACTGGAAGCGCTGCAGAAGGGCCTCGGCAATCCTGCCCGCCCGGTTGTCGCAATCGTAGGCGGCGCCAAGGTTTCGACCAAGATCGACCTGCTGCAGAACCTGGTCAAACGGGTCGACGCGCTGGTAATCGGCGGCGGAATGGCCAATACGTTCCTGGCCGCCCAGGGCAAGGATGTCGGCAAGTCGCTGTGCGAGCACGATCTCGCCGACACCGCCCGCACGATCATCGACGAAGCGGCAAAGGCGGGCTGCGCCATCGTCCTGCCGGTTGACGGCGTGGTCGCGCGCGAATTCAAGGCCAACGCCGACAACCAGGTTGTCGATGTCGACCACGTTCCCTCCGACGCCATGATCCTCGATGCCGGTCCGGCGTCGGTCGAGGCCGTCAACGCCTGGATCGCCAAGGCCGCCACCGTGGTCTGGAACGGCCCGCTCGGCGCCTTCGAAATCCAGCCCTTCGACGCGGCGACGGTCGCAGCGGCGAAAACGGCCGCCGAACGCACCCGCGCGGGCAGCCTGATCTCGGTCGCCGGCGGCGGCGACACGGTTTCCGCGCTCAACCACGCCGGAGTTGCCGGCGACTTCACCTATGTTTCGACCGCCGGCGGCGCCTTTCTGGAATGGATGGAAGGCAAGGCATTGCCGGGCGTCGAGGCGCTCAAGGCCTGATCCGGCGGTTGGTACGATGAAACGGCGCTATCCGGCCTGGGCCGCGGCGGTCACTTGGCTCGCCCTCCCGGTCTATCTCTGGCAGGGCATCGGCCTGCGCCTGAAAACCCACCGCCTCCTGCCGGCGGCCGGCCCGGTTACGGGCGAGGTGGACGGCAAGGGCGAGCCAATCCGCCTGCTGGTCATCGGCGACTCGTCGGTTGCCGGCGTCGGCGTCGAGCAGACCCGCGAGGGCTTTGCATGGCGCCTGGCCGAAGAACTGGGCCAGGCGACGGGGCGCCCGGTCGTCTGGCGCGCGGCCGGCTCCAATTCCGCGGTTTCCTGGCAGGTGCGCGACCAGGTCGTGCCGCATATCGAAGGGCGCGACTGGACCCATGTTGTACTGTCGCTCGGCACCAACGACATGAAGAACTTCCACTCTCTGCGCCGCTTCAAGCGCGAGTTCGGCACGCTGGTTTACGCCTTGCGCTCCCGGTTTCCGGCAGCCCGCCTCGTCTGGTCCCCGATGCTTCCGATGACCGTCGTTCCCGCCATGCCATGGGCACTGGCGCGCATTCTCGATGTCCGCGCCGACGCCATCAACGCCAAGGCCGCCCGCCTGCTTGCCGAGCGGGGCGGCGAAACCGCTCCGCCCGTCGACAAGGTCACGGACGACGACTTTTCGAGTGACGGGTTCCACGCTTCGGCGTCGGGCTATGCCACCTGGGCGCGGCACATGGCGGACTACCTCGCCCGCTCTGGCGTCTGAGCTCAGCCGCCGGGTCGAATCGCGATCGTCAGCGCGATAGCGGCGATCGCCGCCAGCCCGATCTTCCAGAAATCGGCGCGTTTCCTCAGCCCCGGCAGGCCGATCGGCCGGATGATTTGAATCGCCATCAGCGCGATGATGACGAAGGCGAGGATCTTGGTCATGCCGGTGTTCGGGTAACGATCATCCGCAAGCCTGTCAATCGCACCCCTTTGCCGCGAACTTCATACCAATGCACGCTTTCGGGGCCCGTCCGCTCAGACCTTGGTCGGACGGTAAAGCGGGATCGGTCCGAACCGGCCGGCGCAATGGTCTCGGCCGGATTTTCCATGCCGGCAAACCGGCGCATCGTCCGACCTGCAACAAATGGCAACACCCGACGCGGAGCGAGGACATGAAGGACGGTCAGCATCTCCTGAACGAATGCGGTCAAGAGCTCGTCCCCTCCAATTCGCCGCTCCGCGTCTGCCTTTGTCGCGCCGGTCGGCCCCGATCGGCCCCGAAGCTGCCGGCGCCATCCCCCCACAGCGCCCGGCAGGGCTTGAGGCGGCAACAGTTTCAGTAACGCCGGTTCAAGCAATTCGCGGCCGGCACTGCCCGGTGCCGGCCGCACCACCCCATCCAACCTGAAAGGAACGATCCCATGAACCTCAAGATTCTCAAGACCGCGGCCAGCACCGTCGCCCTCGCCTATGCACTCGCCGCAATGCCGGCAACCCTGTCGTTCACCGACGGACATCTGTCGGTCAAGGCTCCCGCGGCGCACGCCGACGAAGGTGGCGAGGGCGGAGAAGGCGGCGGCTCCGGCGGTGATTCCGACGGCAATGGCGGCTCCGGCGATGACGGCGGCTCCGGCGACGATGGCGGCTCCGGCGATGACGGCAGCTCCGGCGACGATAGCGGTTCCGGCGACGATGGCGGCAACAGCGGTTCGGGCAGCGACGATAGCGACTCGTCGTCCGGGTCCGGAACCACGCAGGACGACTCCTCGACCGATCACGGCGGAATGTAAGT
>JBNLDE010000023.1:0-9114 GCA_050304175.1 Zhengella sp.
GGCGGGAACGTCGCTGTCCGCCGAATGCTTGACCACCGCGGCTCGGCCGAACAGGTCGTAGTGAAGATTGACGGCAACGACGAGGCGCTGCTCGTAGGCGCGGCAAACCGATACGGGGACGGGGTTGACCAAGGCGCCGTCGACCAGCGTGCGCCGGTTACAGACCACCGGCTCGAATACGCCCGGCAGGGCGTAGGAGGCGCGCATGGCCGTGACCAGATTGCCGCTCGACAGCCAGATTTCATGGCCGGTGCGGATTTCCGTCGCCACGCAGACGAAGGGTTTGGCCAGATCCTCGAACGTCACGCCGGCGATGTGTTCACGCAGTTTCGCATCCAGCTTGATGCCGCCCAGAAGGCCGTTGCCGCGAAACGAAAAGTCGAGCAGCCCGAACATCCGGCGTTTGGTCAGCGACCGCGCGAATTCCTCCAACTCGTCCAGCCGGCCGGCCAGATAACAGCCGCCGACCAGCGCGCCGATTGAAGTGCCGGCGATCATGTCGACCTGGATGTTGGATTCCTCGAAAGCGCGCAACACGCCGATATGGGCCCAGCCGCGCGCCGCTCCGCCACCGAGTGCAAGCGCTATGCCGGAGCGAACTGACGGTGCTTCAACGGGAGCAGGCCCTTCCACGGGGGCGGTGGCCTCGCGCCCGGCCGCTCCGTTGTTTCGATTTGCAGACGCCCATGCGAGCATCGGTGACCTCCTGCCTCTCAAAGCAATCGTCCCAAAGTCTCGTTTATTATCTGTGAACAGCTCATGAACGACATAAAACCATGGTTTATCAGTCGTTTCCGTAGACCTGCGCGGGATCGAACCGTACTTGCGAGCCGTCGTCGGCCAGCCGCGCCTTGCCATCCCTGAACTCGGCGATTCGGTAGAAGCAGGACCGTCTGCCGGTATGGCAGCTGGCATCCTCGCCCTCGACATTGACGCTGAGCCAGACCGCATCCTGGTCGCAATCGGTCCGCATTTCGACGACGTGCTGCAGGTTGCCTGACGTGCCGCCCTTCTTCCAGAGCGCGTTGCGCGAACGCGACCAGTAATGCGCGATCCCGCTACGCAAAGTCTTGTCGAGCGCCTCGGCATTCATGTGCGCCACCATGAGGACCGTGCCGTCCTTGGCGTCGGTGACCACCGCCGTGATCAGACCACTGGAATCGAAACGCGGTGTAAACTCGCTCGACCGTTCCAGTTCGGATTTGTCGCTCGGCGGGGCGTCGAATTCTGAAATGGTCATGGGTTGCCCGTGATTGATCTAATCCCGTTGGTGCACGGTTACCCGCGCACCATCGAAAAGAACCGCACCTGCTCTTCCGGGCAATCCTTGAAGGTTCCGGTGAATGTCGAGGTCGTGGTCGTCGAGCCCTGCTTGCGTATGCCGCGCATGGCCATGCACATGTGCTCGGCCTCGATCATGACGGCGACACCGCGCGGATTGACCACTTCCTGGATCGCGCCTGCGATCTGGGCCGTCATGGCTTCCTGGGTCTGTAGCCGGCGGGCGAAAATGTCGACCACGCGTGCGATCTTCGACAGGCCGAGAACCTTGCCGTCCGGCAGGTAGGCGACATGCGCCTTGCCGATAATCGGCACCATGTGATGCTCGCAATGGGAATGGAAGTCGATGTTCTTGATCAGAACCATCTCGTCGTAGCCGGCGACCTCTTCGAAGGTGCGGCCGAGCGTCTCGATGGGGTCCTGGCCATAGCCCCAGAACATTTCCTCATACGCCTTGACGACGCGCGAGGGCGTATCGAGCAGGCCTTCGCGCTCGGGGTTGTCGCCGGTCCAGCGCAGCAAGGTGCGCACTGCGGCTTCCGCTTCCTCGCGAGTCGGGCGGTCGACAGGGATTTCCTTTTTCCCGTCGTCAGGGCGGGCGGGAAAGTTTGAGATCATGGCATCCATCGAAGGCGTCTCCCGTAGTTCCCCTCTATACGGAGGAACGAGTTGAACGGACCATTGCCTTTCGGGTTTTACGAAAAAAGTACCACCCTGGCTGGCTGGTTGAGGCAACCACGCGTCACAAGGCCGGACATCATTACCTTGCCGCGCCCTGTCACGCTATCTTATATAGGGATAGCTGGATGAAATCAAAGATGCGAGGGCGGCATTGACAGTCTGTTTCGCGTCACACGACAGGTCCTGAAATGATCGACGAAGTCTACAACGGAAAAATACTCGGCTTCGCAGCCGATATCCCGCGGGTCGGCCGCCTCCAGAATCCCGACGCGACGGCGACGGCGCATTCGAAATTATGCGGCTCGACCGTGACCGTCGATTTGAAGATGGCCGATGGCAAGGTGACGGATTTCGCCCATGACGTGAAAGCCTGCGCGCTCGGACAGGCGTCGTCATCAATCATGGCGCACAATGTCATTGGCGCGACCGCCGGGGAACTGAGGGACGTGCGCGAGACCATGCGCAAGATGCTCAAGGAAAACGGCCCGGCGCCCGAAGGCCGGTTTGCCGACCTGAAATATCTGGAGCCGGTGCGCGAATACAAGGCGCGCCACGCGTCGACGATGCTGACATTCGATGCGGTTTGCGATTGCCTCGACCAGATCGAGAAGCGGGCGGAAGCCGCCGCCTGAAGCATCATTCATGTCCGGTCACCATTCTCATGATCGTCCGGGAAATACCGGCCGCAACTATGCCGGTGCGTGGCACCGGACGCCCGGACGCCTGTTGGGTACGGGCCTGATACGCCTCTACCAGCTTACCCTGTCGGGCTTCATCGGCAACACCTGCCGGCACCTGCCGACTTGCTCGGAATACGCCTACGAGGCCATTGCCCGCCATGGCCTGTGGAAGGGCGGCTGGCTGGCGCTGTTCCGGGTTTCGCGGTGCGGTCCGGGCGGCACCTGCGGCATCGACAACGTGCCGCAGGAGCTCGCACCGGATCTCGCCTGGTGGGCGCCATGGCGGTTCTGGAAGGTCGGTCGTCACGGTTAAGACGGTGCCGAGGCCTCGATACGCATGACCCGGTTGGGTCAATCGAGCAGGAAAACCAGCCTTTCGTCGGTTTTTGCCGGAGTGATTTCCAGGATCTCGACATCGACGAGTTTCTCGGCCACGAACGGATCTGCATCGACCCGGTCCCGCAATTCCTCGATCGACGTGTTGTACGCGAGGATACCGCCGCCCAGGCTCGGCTGCAGGCTGCCGACCACCAGAAACACGCCGTCCGCGATCCCGCGCCTGATCCATTCGTTGTGACCTTCCATGAACTGGCCGGCCTTGGCCCTGTCGCCTGAAAACCTGAGAAGTACGACGAACATCACTCTTGTCCTTTGTGCTCACGAATTAAAAGTTCATGTTATGTTCTTTATCCGCACTTGACGCGAAATGGCAACGGGCTCCGGTTATTCCTTAGAAGTTCCGCGGAATGCGCAGCACCTGACCCGGAAAAATCAGGTTCGGATCGCTGACGATATTCTGGTTGGCCTGCTGGATGACCGTGAATTTCGAGGCGTCACCGTCGAAATAATGCCGCGCGATCGCCGAAAGGGTGTCGCCGGCAACGACCGTATGTTCCCAATAGCCTGTGTAACCATCGAGGATCAGCGGACCGTAGAGAACCGGCACGGTGACCGACGGGATTGGCACGCCGTTCCCGCCTCCGCTGTCGTCGGCGACGGTGACGAAAAGGCGGTTGAGCTGAAAGGCGACGTCGCCCGGTATGTCGATGGAGGCCTGGAACTGGCGGATCGACGTCGATCCGGCGTTCGCAGCGCCGACGATCTCGTCATGACCTTCCGATACGCGGATGGTCAGATGGCTCTCGAAGCCGACCGCGTTTCCCGCGATTAGGATGGTCGAACCGACAAGATCGAAAGGTTTGGGTTGAAGGATTTCGATGTTCATGGCCGTATTCCCTTCTTTGGACCATGCCCCGGAACACATTAGGTCAAAGCCGGTATGATTGGGACCGCCATGCGCTCACGGATTGTAACCGCGGAAAACCGCACGGGAGACGGGACGTGACGGTTCCACCGGAATACTGGCGCGCTTCGAAGGATTTCGAGACTTTCCTGCAGGATGTTCGAGATACCTGCATGTTGCAGACCCACAACCAAGCCTACCATACGCTGCGGGCAGTGCTGCATGTCTTTCGCTCCCACCTCGGCCTTACCGAGGCGTTGCGGTTCGCCAGTGCGTTGCCGCCGGTGGTGCGCGCGATTTTTGTGGAGGATTGGGACGCGGACGCGCCCGTCACGCCGTTTCCGGACCGCGACCGCCTGACCTGGGAGGTCCAGCACCAGCGCCAGGACCACAATCTGGCGCCTGACAGCGCGATCGCCGATGTCGCCGCGGCCATATGGCGCCATGTCGACCGGGCGGACTTTGCGCGCGCGTTCGCCGCCCTGCCGCCCGAGGCCGCGGATTACTGGCGGGCATAGGAATTCGGGCCGGACGGGCGGTTGCGCCGCAGCTTTCAGCGTTCTATATGGCCACGCGAACGCACCCGTTCGCATCAACACCACCCGCGTCCGTAGGCGGGACTGGAAAAGGAGTATCTCGATGGCCGACGCCATTTCCCTCATATTTCCCGATGGTTCCAAGCGCGACTACGCCGCCGGCACGACGGGCCGCGATGTCGCCGAATCGATTTCGAAGTCGCTGGCCAAGAAGGCGATCGCGATCGCCCTCGACGGCGAGTTGCGCGACCTGGCCGACCCGGTCGATGATGGCGTGATCGAGATCGTGACCCGCGACGATCCGCGCGCGCTTGAGCTGATCCGCCACGACGCCGCCCACGTGATGGCCGAAGCGGTGCAGGAATTGTGGCCGGGCACGCAGGTGACCATCGGTCCGGTGATCGAAAACGGCTTCTACTACGACTTCGCGCGCAACGAACCGTTTACGCCCGACGACCTGCCGAAAATCGAGAAAAAGATGCGCGAGATCATTGCGCGCAACAGGCCGTTCACCAAGGAAGTCTGGTCGCGCGACAAGGCAAGGGACGTGTTTGCAAGCAAGGGCGAGGCCTACAAGGTCGAACTCGTGGACGCCATCCCGGAAGGGCAGGATCTCAAGATCTATTCGCAGGGCGACTGGTTCGACCTTTGCCGAGGGCCGCACATGGATGCGACCGGACGGATCGGCAACGCCTTCAAGCTGATGAAGGTGGCCGGCGCTTATTGGCGCGGCGATTCCAACAACGCCATGCTGACGCGCATTTACGGCACGGCCTGGGCTGACCAGAAACAGCTCGACGACTATCTCCACATGCTGGAGGAGGCCGAAAAACGCGACCACCGCAAACTCGGGCGCGAAATGGACCTATTCCATTTCCAGGAGGAGGGGCCGGGTGTCGTGTTCTGGCACGCCAAGGGATGGCGGATGTTCCAGAAATTGATCGGCTATATGCGTCGGCGGCTGGAAGGCGACTACGACGAAGTCAATGCGCCGCAGATTCTCGACAAGTCGCTTTGGGAGACGTCCGGTCACTGGGGCTGGTACCAGGAGAACATGTTCGCCGTGAAATCGGCGCATGCCTTCACCAATCCCGATGACGAGGAGGCCGATCACCGCATTTTCGCGCTCAAGCCGATGAACTGCCCGGGCCACGTCCAGATTTTCAAGCATGGCTTGAAGTCTTATCGCGAACTTCCGATAAGACTTGCAGAATTCGGTAACGTACACCGCTTCGAACCGTCGGGCGCGCTGCATGGGTTGATGCGGGTGCGCGCGTTCACCCAGGACGACGCGCACATCTTCTGCACCGAGGATCAGCTCGAAGCAGAGATCCTCAAGATCAACGACCTCATGATGTCGGTCTACAAGGATTTCGGCTTCGAAGAGGTCGTGGTCAAGCTCGCCACGCGGCCGGAGAAGCGCGTCGGCACCGACGAGATGTGGGATCACGCCGAGGACATCCTCAAGCGCGCGCTGGAGCGCATGGCGCGCGAGGACAACCGCATCAAGATCGGCATCAACGAAGGCGAGGGCACCTTCTATGGGCCAAAGTTCGAATATACGCTGCGCGACGCGATCGGCCGAGAGTGGCAATGCGGCACGACGCAGGTCGATTTCAACCTGCCGGAGCGGTTCGGCGCCTTTTATATCGACAAGGATTCGGAGAAGAAGCAGCCGGTCATGGTGCATCGCGCGATCGTCGGCTCGCTGGAACGCTTCCTCGGCATCCTGATCGAGAGCCATGCCGGGCATTTCCCGCTATGGTTCGCGCCGCTGCAGGTGGTGGTGGCGACGATCACCTCCGACGCCGATGACTACGCCATGCAGGTGGTGGAGAAGCTGAGGGCGGCCGGCCTGATTGCCGACGCCGATCTGCGCAACGAGAAGATCAACTACAAGGTGCGCGAACACTCCCTCGCCAAGGTGCCGGTCATCCTCGTTTGCGGCAAACGCGAAGCGGAAGAGGGAACCGTGAACATTCGCCGTCTCGGGAGCCGTGACCAGGAATCGCTGCCGCTCGACGGTGCGGTCGCGATGCTGGCGCGCGAAGCCGTGCCGCCGGATGTTGTGCGCAAGCAGGGGGGTGTGACGGAAGCCGCCTAGGCTTCGCGGTATTTTTTTGACGGCGGCCGGGTTTCGGCCGTCATCAGTCGCCTTCCGACTTGATGAACACGATATTGCCGCAGTGCTTGCAGTGCGACGCGTCGGGGTCGTGCAGGCTCAGGCCGCAGTGCCCGCAGATAAAATGGATCTTCCTTGGCCTGAAGACCTGCTGCACCAGACGCAGGAACAGCGCGACGCCGATCGCCATGATCGCGATCGTCAGCCAGCGGCCCAACTGGTCTTCGAGAACGATGTCGCCGAAGCCAGTGGTGGTCAGCGTCGTGATCGTGAAGTAGAGCGCATCGACGTAGTCCGAAATGTGCGGGTTCGTCTTGGCCTCCAGGACCCAGACCAGAGACGTGACCACGAAGATGAACACAAGCAGGTTGGCGGCCGCGTCAACCACGTGCTCGATCTCGGCAAATTTCGGCCAGACCGATTTCAGGTCGTTGGCAACGCGGATCGACTGCAGGAAGCGGAGCGTCCGCAAAACGCGCAGGAAAGCGAGGTTCTGAAAAACCACCGGCGCGAACAGCGACGCGATGACGACGAGTTCGGTCAGCGAATTCCAGCTCATCAGATAATTGCGCCGGTTGCGCGAGATCCACAGCCGCATGGCGAAATCGAGCGCGAAGATGAAACCCAGCGTCACGTCTATGGCGATGATCAGCGGGGTCAACTCGTTGATGGCGGTGGCGAGAAAATAGCCGATCGTCGCGATGTCGAAGACAACAAGTACGCCCCGGAATATCCGCGCGCGGGATCCCGTTCCGCGATAGAGGTCCTCGACAGTTGACTTCAAACCACCGCTCATGCGCTACAATCGGCTCCGATCCGGGAATCGTCTGGCACATCTTTTCTAACGGCTGTCAGGCCGCATCGCCAGAGTGCGTGGGCTTTCGGCAGATTTGCTGGCATCTCCGCGATGCGACGCGTAAGCAGGCTGCCATGAAAGCCCGGACGAAGGCCGTCTATTTGCTTCCGCCTGTCACGATTCGTGGAAAGCCGGGTCGTCGGCTTACTCGCCGGCGAGCACCTCGATATCTTCCCGGGGCCCGGCAACGACCTCGAATTCCTTCTGAAAGATATGGTCGCGGTTCTTGGCGATGGCCGTGTACTTGCCTTCGGCGAGCACCATCTGGGCGAAGGCACCGACCGTTTCGCGCACGCTGTCGCCCGATTCGGTCAGCACGGCCCACGACGTGTCCGCGATCGCTTCGCCACCTTTTTCGCGCACCAGCTTCAGCGTGATCTGCGCGGCACGGTGTTCCACGGCCGCCTCAGTGAGCTTGCCGGCCTCGACACGAATGTCGGACCGAATGACGGCGTTGACCGAACCGTAGGTCGATACGACATGGTATGTACCGGCGTTCAGCCTGACGACGACATTGGAGCGGACATTGGGAATGATGAGCGCGCGATCGCCGTTTTCGTCTTCCTCGGCCTCGTAGATCGAGAAACGCAGCTTGTCCGGCGGAATCCGCATCGCGCCCGACAGCATGGCGTCAAGCTTGAGACCGCCGGCATCGAGAATGACGTTCTCCTTGCGTTGTTCGCGCGAGGAAATCGTGATTCGCTTGGTCGCGCCAGCCCGTCCGAAAGCGGCATGAACGAGATAGGATCCCGGCTCAAGTCGGAATCGCGCCGAGCCACCCTGCGAGCTGGCGACAAGCGGAAACCTGCCGTCATCGCCCGCGTCGGGCTTGAATACGCGCCAGTGCATGCCGCGGGACACGGTCGGGCCACCCTCGACCAGGCTGGCTTCCAGCACTATCTCGCCCGACGTGCCTTCGGCATCGTCGTTGGTGTAGGCGCGCAGGCCGGGAACGCTGATAGCGGGTTCCGGCAGCGGATTTGCGGCTTCTTGCGCCCGGGCATGCAGTGGTAAGAACGCGGCAACAAGGATTGCCGACGCTATCAGAACCGCGCATATCGGGGCCGTGGCCGGATGGGAATGAACTTTCATAACTTGCCTTCAAGACCAAACAGGTGGCAAATTCAAGGCCGCTTCTGCTCACCTTGCCGCGCGCCGCATTGTTCCATGACGGCGCCGTTTTATCACCCAGCAAACCGGGAAACATGTCTTGAATCAAGAACTGATCGATTACCTGCTGACGCGAAAATCGGCGCCCATCCCGGCGTTGAAGAATCCGGGTCCGGACGACGATCAGATCGCGACGCTCGTTCGCGCCGCATCGCGTGTGCCGGACCATGGAAAGCTGGAGCCCTGGCGGTTCGTTCTCTACCGCGGCGACAGCCGCATCGAGATCGGCCGGATGCTCGCGGAGCGGTATGAGGCCGTGCTCGGCCGGCCGCTGACCGAGGGTGAACGTGAAAAGGAGCTGGAGCGGTTCTCGCGCGCTCCGGTCGTGATCGGTGTCATTTCCGTGCCGCGTGACAACCCGAAAATTCCGCAATGGGAGATGTTCCTGTCCGCTGGTGCAGCTGCGATGAACCTGGTCCATGCCGCCAATGCGCTGGGTTTCGGTGCGAACTGGATCACCAACTGGTATTCGGACGACGCTGAGGCGCGCCGGTTGCTCGGTCTGTCGCGCGACGAGCGAGTCGCCGGCTTCGTGCACATCGGGA
>JBNLDE010000024.1:0-12461 GCA_050304175.1 Zhengella sp.
TAATCTTGAGCGTGAACTGATGACGCTGGCCCGCAAGGCCGTCACCACCATTTTGCGCGACAAGACCAAGTCGGTGAAGGTGACCGAAAAGAACATCGACGATTTCCTCGGCGTGCCGCGCTTCCGGTTCGGCCAGGTCGAAGGCGAGGACCAGGTCGGGGTCGTGACCGGACTTGCCTGGACCGAGGTCGGCGGGGAGTTGCTGACCATCGAAGGCGTGATGATGCCCGGCAAGGGCAAGATGACCGTCACCGGCAACCTGCGCGACGTGATGAAGGAATCCATTTCCGCGGCGGCATCCTATGTCCGTTCGCGCGCCGTCGATTTCGGTATCGAGCCGCCGCTGTTCGACAAGCGTGATATCCACGTCCACGTGCCCGAAGGCGCCACCCCGAAGGACGGTCCGTCGGCCGGCATCGCAATGGTTACGGCAATCGTTTCGGTTTTGACCGGCATTCCCGTCTACAAGGATATCGCCATGACCGGCGAGATCACCTTGCGCGGCCGCGTGTTGCCGATCGGCGGATTGAAGGAAAAGCTCCTGGCCGCCCATCGCGGCGGGTTGAAAAAGGTGCTGATCCCCGAGGACAACGCCAAGGACCTGGCCGACATTCCCGAGAACGTCAAATCGGGGCTGGAGATCGTCCCGGTCGGGCATGTCAGCGAGGTTCTGCAACACGCGCTGGTGCGCCAACCCGAGTCGATCACCTGGGAAGAGCCGGTCGCGGCTGCGACCGCCGGTGCGGAAGTGGGCGGCGATTCAACCAGTGCGGGTGTCGCTCACTGACGCTTGGCGGACCATGAAACTAAAAAGGCCCGGAGACGGGCCTTTTTTTATAGGCAAATTCTGCAATTTCCGGTGGTTTTCTGCGCTTGCAGCGATTTTCGGCCTTGGGGAGAAGCCGCTCGGCACATAAAGTGTGCCGCAACCGGCCGAGTGATTCCCCGGTTTGACGAACAATGGAGAAGGGAAACCATGAACAAGAACGAGCTTGTGGCTGCGGTCGCCGAATCGGCAGGCCTGTCAAAATCGGACGCGCAATCGGCCATTGATGCCGTCTTTGACACTATTACGGGTGAGCTGAAGAAGGGCGGCGATGTCCGCCTTGTCGGCTTCGGCAATTTCACGGTTTCCCGCCGCGAAGCGACCACCGGCCGCAATCCGCAGACCGGCAAGGCTGTCGATATCCCGGCGCGCAATGTGCCGAAGTTCTCGGCCGGCAAGGGCCTCAAGGACGCCGTGAACTGATCACGGCTGCCATTTGCGACTTCAAACCCGGCCCCACGTGGCCGGGTTTTCTTTTGATGCCGTTGCATGTTTCGCCTGCCGGTCGTAACCGAGAATGCGGCGCGCGTGGAAAGACCGATTGCGGGAAAATGGTGGGCGGTGAGAGACTCGAACTCCCGACATCCTCGGTGTAAACGAGGCGCTCTACCAGCTGAGCTAACCGCCCTCTTGCCGTCTTCGACAGGCTGAGCGCCGGTTTATGCGTTTCGCCCGCCGCGTGCAACAGAAATTGGCCCGCATCGCGCCGGATTCGCAAAATCGCCCGGCGAAAATGACGCGCCCATAGGCCGGGCGGCCGCCACGGTTTCCCATTGTTCAAAATCGGCAGACGGTTTCGTCGCGAGCCGCTTGACAGCTACCGCGGTTGCGCTTAAGTCACCGCCACGACGCCGGCCGCAAGCGGCCCGGATGTCGAAATGCGCGGGTGTAGCTCAGTTGGTTAGAGTGCCGGCCTGTCACGCCGGAGGTCGCGGGTTCGAGCCCCGTCACTCGCGCCATTTCTTCCAGAAAACGTGGATCGAATGGCGCCGTCAGGCCGGAGCGCGCGAACCGGCCGTCGATGGCCCTGCGTGACCGCCATTTCCCGGTTCTTCCAGAAATCCGACGATTGCGCCCAGTGTTTCCTGCGGCTTCTCGCTGTGGGGAGAATGGCCGCATTCCGGCAGGATGCAGCGGGTCAACGGCGTCTTGAGACGCCGCTCCAGTGCATCGATTTGCGCCAGCGTACCGTATTGGTCTTCGCGTCCCTGAATGGCGAGCACGGGCACGTCGATGCCGTCTATCGCGGCTTCGATGTTCCAGTCCCTGAATTCCGGGGTCAGCCAACCGCCGTTCCAGCCATGGAATGCATCGTCGACATGGTCATGGTAGCGCGCCAGGCGGGCGCGCAAACCGTCTTGCTCATAGGATGTTTTCGCCTGTGCGATCGCGGCAAGCCCCATCTCTTCGGTGAAGAAATGCGGAGCCATCAGCACGGCGGCCTTGATCCGGGTGTCGGCGAAGGCGCCGAGATAGATTGCGGCGATCGAAGCGCCATCGGAATGGCCGATCAGGACGCCCTCGCGCAAGCCGATCGCGTCCAGCACGCCGGGTAGCATGTCCTCGGCTTCGCGTGTCATGTAATCGACCGCCCACGGTGCCGGAAAGGAGCTTGACCGCCCGTAGCCGCGGCGGTCGTAGGCGAATACGCCATATCCGGTGGTCTGCGCCAGTGTTGCGGGAAAGCCGCGCCACAACTCGACGGAGCCAAGCCCTTCATGCAGCAGGACCAGCGTCGGCGTGGCACCGGGCGGAGGGCCAAAACACTGGCCGTTGAGCGTCGCACCGCCAACGTCGATCGTCACCGGGTCACGTGTATCCCAATTCATCACGATTCCTGCCATGCCGGTTTGTCTCGCCTGGCGCCCGTATGTCGCGAAATGCGCCGAGCCGCGACGGCCTCCTGACGCCTGGCGCCTGGGACCGTTGGCCGCGCCCATGGAAAACGGACTTCATCTGCCCCAGATACCAGTAAACAGGCATCGACGGGAAGTAGGTGATGACAGCAGGATCAGGCGCAACCGGAGCCAGGACCGACAGGCGCGCCGGCGACCGCAAGCGCGACGAAACCAACGCGTCGATCGCCGGAAAGCTGCGCGATTACGCCAACCTTCTGCAGCAGCAGGGGGAGGACGGCTTCAGGCAAAGGGCCTATGACCGTGCCGCCGACACCTTGGTTGATCTTGCGCGCCCGATCGATGCGATCCTGGCGGAGGGCGGCCGCGATGCGCTTGTCGCGCTGCCGGGGATTGGCAAGGGCATTGCCGGAGCGATCGCCGAAATGTGCGAGACCGGCCGCTGGGGCCAGCTGGAGCGGCTGCGTGGCGATTTGGCGCCCGAAAAACTGTTCCGGACCATTCCCGGAATCGGTCCCGAACTCGCGGCCCGGCTGGTGGACGAGGGACATCTCGAAACCCTGGAGGATCTTGAGGCCGCGCTTCACCTGGGCAAGCTTGACGTGAGCGGTTTCGGACCCCGCCGCCGGGCGATGGTCGCCGCGGCTCTTTCGGAGCGTCTCGGCCGACCGCTTGCACCCGGTCCCGTCGACACGCCGGCGCCGCCGGTGGCGTTGCTTCTTGAAGTGGACGCACTTTACCGCAGCAAGGCGCAAGCCGGCGAGTTGCGCATGATCGCTCCCAGGCGGTTCAACCCATCCGGCGAGGCCTGGCTGCCGGTCATGCATGCTCGCCACGACGACTGGCACTTCACGGCGCTCTACTCGAACACGCTGATCGCCCACCAGCTTGACAAGACCCGCGACTGGGTTGTGATCTACTACCATCTGGACGACCAGCCGGAAGGCCGTTGTACCGTGGTGACCGAAACGCGCGGCCCCAATTCCGGAAAACGGGTGGTGCGGGGGCGCGAGAACGAATGAAGCACCTGAAAATGCATACGGTTCGGACATTCTTCGTTCGTCCCGCAGGACAGGCGTCGCGCCGGCGTCACCCGTTCCTCGCGGTCCTGGCTTTGGCCTTCGCGCTGTGGGGCGCCGGAGGACTGCAGGCGCGCGCGGCGGCCGTCAACATTACGATCGACCTGTCGGCGCAGCGCATGTACGTTTCCGCAGGCGGCCGGCACTACACTTGGCTGACCTCGACGGCCAGGCGCGGCTACCGGACACCCATCGGGACGTATCGGCCGATCCGGCTGGAACGCACATGGTATTCGCGCAAGTATCACATGTCGCCGATGCCCTATTCGATTTTCTTTCGTGGCGGATACGCGATTCATGGTACGAACGAGATCAGGAGTCTCGGCCGCCCGGCTTCCCACGGCTGCGTGCGGCTGCATCCCGACAATGCGCGGATCTTGTTTGACCTCGTGCGCGCCTACGGAAAACGGGCGACGCGGATCGTCGTCAGGCCCTGACGCGTTCGCCGCGAAATCTCGCAATGGCCGAAATCACGACCTGCGTTGACACTGCACCTATAGCAATGTTTTGATATTTCGGCCCCGTGACTGGATAATGAGATCTATGAACACGATTGCCTTTTCGGCTTCGCGATGCGGCAAGTGCGACATTTGCGCGATTCACAACCGCGCCATTTGCCGGGTGGCCAACACCGACGCGGTCGTGGAGCTCAATCGCATCTCGCGGCTTCGCAACTTCTCCGCCGGCCAGGTCGTCATGGGCCAGCACGAGGACGCGATCCTGGTCGGCAATGTCGTCACCGGCGTCGTCAAGCTTACCAACACCAGCGAGGACGGCCACCAGCAGATTGTCGGATTGCTCTATCCATCCGATTTTTTCGGCCGGGCCTACCAGACAGAAACACGGTTTTCGCTTGAGGCGGCGACGGATGTCATGCTGTGCTGCATGGATCGCATCGCATTCGAGCATGTCCTGGCCCGGTTTCCCGAGCTGGAACACGAGCTGTATATCCATGCGCTCGACGAAATCGACTCGATGCGCGAATGGGACGCCCTGATCAATGGCCGGACCACCATGCAGCGCGTCGCGATCTTTCTCTACATCCTCGCCAAGCGGTCCGGGAACAGGTTTTGCGTCGAGGGCACGGCGCCCAGGAATCCGGTCATTTCCGTGCCGATCAGCCGGCGCGACTTTGCCGGCTACATCGGAACGACCCCGGAGACGCTGAGCCGCAACATCCAAACCCTTGCCCGCAAGGGGGTGATCCGGATCTCCGATTCGAAACATTTCGAATTGCTCAGCGGAGCAAGGCTCGCCGCGTATGCCGGGGAATCGGTCGAGGAGTTGAACGAAGCGCTCGCGGCGCACAACCCCGATCCGCATTAATGGTTCATAGCACACACTCGTGACGGGGCGCGGCTTGCCCTTCCGCCATGACTCATGAATGATCGCGGCTCTTGAGGTCGTGAGGAATTTTCCCGACATGACAAACCTTCGGCATCGTTCGCGCGACCGGCGTGCACTTCATGGCTAAACCACGCAAAATAGCCTGCGTCGGCGAGGCCATGATCGAGCTTGCGCTCGAATCCGGGGACGCGAACGTCCGGCTTGGATTTGCCGGCGATGTGCTCAACACGGCGATCTACCTTCGGCGCGGGCTTGAGCCGGCGCACACCGTCGATTTCATCTCGGCCGTCGGGCGCGATCCCCTGTCGGACCGGATGATCGCGTTCATCGAGGACGAAGGCGTCTCGACGCGCAACATGGTCCGGCGCGCCGATCGCCTGGCGGGGATCTACGCTATCAGCAACGACGCGGCCGGGGAGCGCAGCTTCTCCTATTGGCGCGAAAACTCCGCCGCGCGCCTGCTGTTTCAGACCGAAACGGGCTTTTCCTTCGATGTCCTGGAACCGTTCGACGTCGTCTACCTGTCAGCGATTACCCTTGCCATCCTGCCGCCCGACGTCCGCAACGCATTGCTCGCTTGGATCGCCGGTTACCGCTCGCATGGCGGCCTGTTCGCGTTCGACTCCAACTACCGGCCACGCCTGTGGGAAAGCCCCGCCGCCGCGCGCGGGGCGGTTTCGACCGCCTGGCGCCTTTGCGATATCGGCCTTCCGTCGATCGACGACGAAATGGCGCTGTTCGGCGATGCTGATGAGGTGGCGGCGCTTGCGCGGTTGCGCGGCTACGGGATCGGCGAGGCGGCGGTCAAACGGGGCGCCAGAGGCCCGATAACGCTTCATGACGGCGGCGCGACGGCACCCCGGTTCGCGCCCGCTTCGAAGGTCGTCGACACCACGGCCGCCGGCGACAGCTTCAACGGCGCCTTCCTGGCGGCGAGGCTGCAGGGCGCTTCGCTCAGCGAGGCGATGGCAGTCGGCCATGCTTGCGCCATGCAAGTGATCGGATACCGCGGCGCGATCCTGCCACGTTAGATCGCCCGAACGGCCCCGGATAAGGGGGCCGGTGCGCGTTGCGTCGGTTTTTGGGGAAACTGGTGCTGCGAGCGAGGATTGAACTCGCGACCTCTCCCTTACCAAGGGAGTGCTCTACCACTGAGCTACCGCAGCGAGGCTTGAATGCGGCGGACTTCTGCCACAACAATCGGGTAAGCGCAAGCGCGCTTGGCCTTTTTTCGACACTGCACGCGATGCTTGTCCGGCGACCGCTTCGGAAAGGCTTTGCCAGCCGTTCGAACCGCGTTAGGAAAGAGGTCGAGGAACCGGAACCCGTGACGGAAAACGACAGCAATCGCCGCGACAGAGATGCCGAGCGCAAGGCGCGCCTGGCCGAGCAGTTGCGCACCAATCTGCAGCGGCGCAAGGCACAGGCGCGAGCCCGGCGCTCGGGTGAAGCCGACCAGCGTCCCGAGGGGCTGGCACCCGAAAATGGCGATCCGGAAACCGGCTGACACCCGTCCGGAGCGCGTTGCGGCGCTGGCGCCAATGGATCGAGATCGCCGAACCGCCCCGGCCGACAGCGCGAAAGCGGCCATTCCCGTCCTTGAACCTGCCATTTCGATGGTCTAGATGAACCGGCTCGATAACGAATTGAACACGTGGCCGGGACGGATTCCGGGAAAGCGACAGACATGGACCGAATTCGCATTACCGGCGGACACGAACTCAACGGCGTGATTCCGATCTCCGGCGCCAAGAACGCTGCGCTTCCGCTGATGATCGCCTCGCTTCTGACCGAAGAGACGCTGACGCTGGAGAACGTGCCCCACCTGGCCGACGTCGAGCAGCTCATCCGCATTCTCGGCAACCACGGCGTCGACTACATGGTCAATGGCCGCAGATCCTCCCAGGGCAAGGGCTATTCGCGGACGATCCATTTCACGGCCAAGAACATCGTCGACACGACCGCGCCCTACAGCCTGGTGTCGAAGATGCGCGCCAGCTTCTGGGTGATCGGCCCGCTGGTGGCGCGCATGGGCACGGCCCGGGTGTCGCTGCCCGGCGGCTGCGCCATCGGCACGCGCCCGGTCGATCTGTTCATCGATGGGCTGCGCGCGCTCGGCGCCGAGATCGATATCGAAAGCGGTTATGTGACGGCCCGTGCACCGGACGGACTGACGGGCGCGCGGTTCGTATTCCCCAAGGTGTCGGTCGGCGCCACTCACGTGCTGATGATGGCGGCCACGCTCGCCAGGGGCGAAACGGTTCTGGAGAACGCCGCGCGCGAGCCCGAGGTGGTCAACCTCGCCGACTGCCTCAACGCCATGGGTGCGAAGATTTCCGGGGCCGGATCCGATACGATCACCATCCAGGGGGTCGAAAAATTGGGCGGTGCCCATGTCGAGGTCATTCCCGACCGCATCGAGACGGGAACCTATGCCCTGGCGGTCGCGATGACCGGCGGTGACGTCGTGCTGGAAGGCGCGCGCGCCGACCTGCTGCGCGCCGCCCTGGAAAAGATCGAAGAAGCCGGCGCCGAGATCACCGAAACCGGGACCGGCATTCGGGTTCGCCGCAATGGCAATGGCATCCTTCCCGTCGATGTTACGACCGAGCCCTTTCCCGGGTTCCCAACCGATTTGCAGGCGCAGTTCATGGCGTTGATGACGCGGGCGAATGGCGACTCGCACATCACCGAGACGATTTTCGAGAACCGGTTCATGCATGTGCAGGAACTGGCCCGGCTAGGCGCCGACATCTCCCTTTCCGGCCAGACGGCGACCGTCCATGGCGTCGACTTGCTGGAGGGCGCCCAGGTCATGGCGACTGATCTGAGGGCATCGGTGTCGCTGGTTATTGCCGCGCTCGCGGCCGAGGGCGTGACTGAGGTCAACCGCGTCTACCACCTCGATCGCGGCTTTGAGCGTCTGGAAGAGAAGCTTTCGGGGTGCGGGGCGGTGATCGAGCGCGTTTCGGACTAACCGGTCCGAACGGCGACGGCGTGGCGGGGGTTTTGGTTGCACTGCAACGAAGAACCCCCTAACTAGATGCTGAAATTGCCCGAACAAGAGCTTTGCCAATGGACGCTCTGAAACTGGTCGCTCTCGACGAGCAGGACCTCCAGATCATTTCTGCGCATTCCCAGGACGCGGTCCTCAAGGTCGGGGACATGCAGGTGGATGCGCGCGGAAAACGTTTCGTCATCGAGATGAACCGCTTCGTGTGGGAAAAGAAGCGCCGGTTCTTCAAGCCGGTTGGCGAGCGCCGGCGGGCCGTTCTGCATTTCGACCGCGTGCTGTCGGTCAAGGTCGCCGGAATTGACCGCTCGAAGGCTGAGGATGTCCTCAACCTGCTGGCGATCTCGTTCGAGGCGGGCGAAGCGCCTTCCGGTACCGTCGTGCTGACCTTTTCCGGCGGCGCTGCGATCCGTCTCGAGGTGGAGTGCATCGAGGCTCAACTCGCCGACCTCGGCGCGGCCTGGGAGACCCCGTCGCGCCCCAGCCACGCATAGGAACCCGCGACCTCATGGCAAGGACTCTGACCGCCACCGAACCCGGTTTCGAAGCCGAATTCGAGCTGTTTCTCGCATCCAAGCGGGAAGCCTCGGTCGATGTCGGCGACGCGGTGCGTGAAATCATCGAAACCGTGCGGCGCGACGGCGATGCGGCGCTGGTGGCCTATACGAGCCGCTTCGACAAGGCCGATCTCGAAACGCTTGGGATCGCCGTGTCGGCCGACCAGGTAGCCGCCGCAAGGGCGGTGGTCGATCCGGGCACCATGGACGCGTTGATCCTGGCGCGCGACCGTATCCGCTCCCACCACGAACGCCAGATGCCCAAGGACGATCGGTATGTCGATACGGTGGGCGTCGAGCTGGGTTCTCGCTGGACAGCGGTCGAAGCCGTCGGTCTCTACGTGCCGGGTGGAACCGCGAGCTATCCGAGTTCGGTTCTCATGAACGCCGTGCCGGCCAAGGTTGCGGGCGTCGAGCGCATCGTCATGGTCGTTCCCGCGCCCGGCGGCGAGATCAATCCGCTGGTGCTGGCCGCGGCCGATCTTGCCGGCGTGTCCGAGATCTACCGCGTCGGCGGCGCCCAGGCGGTCGCCGCCCTGGCCTACGGCACCGAAACCATTGCGCCCGTGGCCAAGATCGTCGGCCCCGGCAACGCCTATGTCGCGGCGGCCAAGCGGCAGGTATTCGGCACCGTCGGCATCGACATGATCGCCGGGCCGTCCGAGGTGCTTGTCATCGCCGACAATGCCAACGATCCCGACTGGCTTGCCGCCGATCTGCTGGCACAGGCCGAACATGACAGCGCCGCGCAATCGATCCTGATCACCGATGACGCCGCCTTTGGCGAGGCCGTCTCCGCCGCGGTGGAGCGCCAGCTGGACCTGTTGTCGCGCGCCACGACCGCGCGCGCAAGCTGGCAGGATTTCGGCGCGGTCATCATCGTCGACAAGCTCGCCGACGCGATCCCGCTTGCCAACCGGATCGCCGCCGAGCATGTCGAGATAGCCGTCCACGATCCGGATGCGCTGGCGCGGGAAATCCGCAACGCGGGGGCGATATTCCTCGGCCGCCATACGCCGGAAGTGATCGGCGACTATGTCGGCGGCTCCAACCACGTTTTGCCGACCGCCCGCTCGGCGCGGTTTTCGTCCGGCCTGTCCGTGCTCGACTTCGTCAAGCGCACGTCCATTCTCAGGCTCGGCCCGGACCAGCTGCACCAACTCGGACCGGCGGCGATCGCGCTGGCCGAAGCGGAAGGCCTGACTGCGCATGCGCGGTCGGTCGCCATTCGCATGAACCTGGCCGGGCCCGGCGATGACTGAGTCCGCCGCCAATGCGCGCCTGGTCGACGTCGTCCTCGACGAATCGATCGGCCGTTCGACGCCGGACGTCGAGCATGAGCGCGCGGTGGCGATTTTCGACCTTGTGGAGGAGAACTGGTTCCAGCCGGTCGGCGATGCCGGCAAGGGGCCCTACAAGCTGAAGCTGTCGCTGATCGAGTCGCGGCTGGTTTTCGAGGTCACGCGCGAAAACGGCGACCCTGTGATCACCCATATATTGTCGCTGACCCCGTTCCGGCGGATCGTCAAGGACTACTACATGATCTGCGAAAGCTATTATGAGGCCATCCGCACATCGAGCCCGACGCAGATCGAGGCGATCGACATGGGGCGGCGCGGACTGCACAACGAGGGATCGCAAACACTGATGGACCGCCTGGCCGGAAAGATCGACGTGGATTTCGACACCGCCCGCAGGCTGTTCACGCTGGTCTGCGTTCTGCATTGGCGCGGATAGCTCTCTGTTGCCGGCTGAGCGGGACATTTCCGGGGACGCCCCGGCTGCCAAAAGGGCCCCGCCCGGCTCCATCCTATTCCTTTGCGGCATGAATGCCATCCGCTCGCCGATGGCCGAAGCGCTTGCGCGCGCGGTCCTGCCCGCCGGGATCTATGTCGCCTCGGCCGGTGTGCGCCCCGGCGAACGCGACCCGTTTGTCGACGCGGTGCTTGCCGAAAAGGGGATTTCGCTCGGCGAGCGCCAGCCGCGTGAGCTCGACGACCTCGAAGACAGCTATTTCGACGTCATCGTCACGCTGGCGCCGGAAGCCCACCACCGCGCCCTGGACCTAACCCGCACACATTCGGTCGACGTCGAATACTGGCCTACCGCCGACCCGACCATAGTTCGCGGAACCCGCGATCAGATTCTCGGCGCCTATCGCGACGTGCGCAACGCGCTCGAACAGCGCATCCGCGCCCGTTTCGATCCGTAGATTGCCCGTGATTGCCGCAAACTATGATGTTCACAAGCCCGGTTTATTCATATAGGTTCCGCGCGAATTCCCGGCCGCAAGCAAATGCCGGCGGGCACAACAGGATAATAGGATCGAATGGCGAAGGAAGAAGTCCTCGAATTTCCCGGTGTGGTCACCGAACTCCTGCCCAACGCGATGTTTCGCGTAAAGCTCGAGAATGACCACGAAATCATTGCCCACACGGCCGGACGCATGCGCAAGAATCGAATCCGCGTGCTCACAGGCGACAAGGTGCTGGTCGAAATGACGCCTTATGATCTGACCAAGGGGCGTATTACCTACCGTTTCAAGTAGTGCACGGCCCGTGACCGGCCTTTTCTTTCGCGCGGCAGGAATTCATTCGCGATGAGCGCTTTTCAAAAGCTTGTTCTGGCCTCGGGTTCGCCGCGTCGCGTGGAACTGTTGCAGCAGGCCGGCGTCGAGCCCGACCGCCTGTTCCCGACCGATCTCGACGAAACGCCCGAGCGCGCGGAACACCCGCGTTCGCTGGCCAAGCGCCTCTGCCGCCAGAAAGCCGAAAAGGCCTTGGCCGGGCTGAAGGCGGAAGCCGATTTCGAGCCGCCCTTCCTGCTGGCCGCCGACACCGTGGTTTCGGTCGGCCGCCGCATCCTGCCCAAGGCCGAACTGCTCGATGAGGCGGCCAACAGCCTGCGGTTGCTTTCGGGCCGCAACCACCGCGTCTACACCGGCATCTGCCTGGTGACGCCCCAGGGCAAGTTCCGCCAGAAGCTCGTCGAGTCCCGGGTGCGGTTCAAGCGGCTTGGCCGCGAGGAACTCGAAAGCTACCTGGCGTCGGGCGAATGGCGCGGCAAGGCCGGCGGCTACGCGATCCAGGGCCTGGCGGGCACTTTTGTGGTCAAGCTGGTCGGCTCCTACACCAATGTCGTCGGCCTGCCGCTCTACGAGACTGTGGCGCTGCTCGTCGGCGAGGGCTACCGCGTCCATTTCAACTGGCTGTCCGGCGCCCATGTGGCGCAGGGGTGATCGCGTGTCTTCCAATGGTGACAACAAGGTCGTAACCCCGCTCAGGCCGCCGCGCCCCTGTCCCGAATGCGGGCGCCCGTCGGCGCGCGAGACCTATCCGTTCTGCTCCAAGCGCTGCAAGGATATCGACCTCAACCGCTGGCTTTCCGGCTCCTATGCCATTCCGGTCACCGAGGCGGAGGAGAATACCTCCGAGGACGACAGCGGCTGATCCGTGTGCAGTCCGCCGCATCCGGACGGTCGCCGTGTCGATCTCGCGAAACAGCCGCCGGGCAGGGGTGTTGAACCGGCCGTCCGGGCAAGTTCGCAATGCCGCGAAATCGGCGCGCCCCGGCGGGGCTCCCGCCCGCTCCGACAGGTCGTTTCGCCGCCCCCGGTGAAAAAATCAAACAGGCGCTTGTCAGCGTGTTTTCCCGTGATATAACCGCCGCGTTCCGACGGCGGAAGGCCAACGCCACCGGCGGAATCAGGGCGGCGAAACCGTCGTCCCGACGTGGAATGCCCAGGTAGCTCAGTTGGTAGAGCAGCGGATTGAAAATCCGCGT